>CAJFSX010000001.1 GCA_904419775.1 Candidatus Pararuminococcus gallinarum
TGCATTGTAACCGGGATAACCAATGTCTGCATTCCCTGGATTTCCTTCAGTCCATCAATCGCATCTCTTAAGACTGTCTTGGCATTGTCTACATCTACCTGGGATACATTCTCATCTATAGCGACCTTTTTTGCCCCCTCTAAAGCAGATTGCAGTGCATTAATGCTGTTTAGTGTATAAATATCTTTTTCCGCAAGTTTGGCTTCAGCCTCAGAAATAATCTGGTTTAACTCATCCTTATTGATTTCCGGTCCCTCTGCCTTCTCTTTCAGTGTAAAGACTAGCTCTGTTGTCCCTGTAAATGGTTCCCCATCAATAGTATCAATCTCCACACTTGTATCAACCTGCTTAAATGTAAAGGTAAATTGCTGTGGATCAGCGATATACTCTTTGCCATCTATCACTGTCACTCCGTTTCTCAGATAAACAGACATCATCTGCATCCCAGAGTCGCTTGTCGACAGGGCATAACTTATCTGACCATCAAATGTTGTAGAATTGTATTTCCCATAGTCTCTGTCTATGACAAATTCCACACCGTTTTCAACTCTCGTTCCGTCTTCATATATCACTTTAATACGAACATTGTTTTTGTCACAGTATACTGGAAGATCTGCCTTCTCCAAGCCACTGATGGCTTCCTCAATAGCTGTGCAAGCATCATCTACATCTTGCTGAGTCGCATCCGCATCGTCCATTATCCTCTCACCTTCAGCTACTGCTTCTTTCAGTGACACATAGGACTCCGGCGTATAGTCGCTCTCCAGATAAGTTGCCGCGCTCCCAAGCCATGCGGCAAGCTCTTCCTTGTTAACTTCTGACTGCGAGGGTTCTTCCTTTTTCAGGACAAAAGTGATCTCCCCCGACTCGGCGAGCGGCTTTCCATCAATCTCAACTATGTAAGCGGCTGTATCCCATGCCCCTTCTGTCTTGAAAGAATGTGTTTCGATACATGTCCATTCCTCACCTGTATCCGATGTTTGTCCATCTTTCAGTGAAACAGTATATGTCTGTCCATAGTCCCATATCCCCAGTTTAAGTTCCAGGACACCGTCTTCACCGCTGACTCCTTCATAACTATTGCCCCATGTATTATCGCTTGTAAAGTCAAATCCTGCGCCTTTTACGGGATTTCCTTCCTCATCTGTCACACGGGCCCGGAAGGTTGTCTCATCAGAGAGTACCTGATCGCCCGGTTGCTCTGACTTTTTCTCCAGACCCTGGATCGCTTTTTCCAGCTCTTCTGTCTGGCTGTCCACCTCACTCTGAGATTTCGGATCATCCAATACCGCCTGGGCTGCCGCGATCGCTTCCTGAAGTTTTCGATAGCTTTCTTCCGTATATTCTTCCGCATTAAATCCTTGAGCCTCTGCAATCTTGTTTCTCAGAGCCTCTGTATTGATTTCTGTCCCAGGTGTCTCTTCTGATTTAAGAACAAATACGATTTCTCCTGCCTCAGGAATCGGCTTCCCGTCTATACTTTCAATCGGAGCTCCCGAAACAGGTCCGCCGCCGGTCTCGAATGTATGTGTGTCGGCACTTGTCCAGCTTTCCTGTCCCTCTTTCAGAGTCACTGTAAACTTCAAAAGGTAATCCATAGGATCCACCTTCATTTCAAGTATTCCATTTTCGCTACTGACGGCTTCGTAGGGGCCTACCCATGGATCGTTGCTCACAAATGCAAATACAGCGCCCGAAACAGCCTTACCTTCTTCATCCACAACTCGTGCGCGGAATGTATTCTCATCTGACAGCACCGGAACTTCCTGCTGTTCTGCCTTCAATGTATATACAAGGCGCATACCCGGCATGTACGGCTTTCCGTCAATTGTGTCTATCAACGGTATCCACTGGCTTCCGCCGTTCACCGTAAAGCTGTGCATATCATCCGTTGTATATCCCTGTCCACTCTGGAGCCGGATATCAATCTTTTTGCCATAGTCAGCAGAATATAAATATTGACTTATGATTCCCTGCTCACTTACAAGTGTCTCTCCTGTCTCTGCACCGTCTCGTATAATATCAAATGTTATACCTGAAATCGGGGTGCCGTTTTCGTCCTGAACAACAGCTCTGAATATTCCCTCTGAACATGTATCTGGTAGTTCTACAGGTTTTTCCACAAGTTCATCTATTGCCTGGCTGACTGCTTCTGTCTGTTCATCTACCTGTGCCTGTGTGGCCTCCGGATCATCATATACCTTCTGCGCTTCTTTCAGGACACTCTGAAGTGCATCCCAGCCTTCCGTGTAGTCCTCTGCTTTCAGTTGGCCCGCCTCATCCAGCTTTTTCCGAAGTTCATCTTTACTGGCCACAAAAATCAAGTCCCTTGGCCTGGATCTCTATATATACTCTGGGTATACATATGAACAGATTCTACAATTAAAGGATCCCTTTGCCATAAAACTGCTGGAACAATGCGATGTGCTCATGGATGGCCCCTTTCTTCTGGAGCTTCGCACCCTGGACGCTCCTTTCCGGGGGAGCAAAAATCAGCGGGCCATTGATGTTGCCGCCACCCTTGCGGGGGAGGAAATCATTCTCCACGATTTTGGGGCGCAGTAGCATGGACAAGCACATAAGATATTCTTCAAGGGAGGGCATTGCCCTCCCTTGTTTATTGATAAACGAATTGCGGCTTTCTCCTTGGCATATACTGAAATATGCGGCCATTTCCCCAGGTATTTTTAAGATTCTTTGAAATTTTTTCGTTTTTATTGAATCGCCATGGCAACCATGCTACACTTAACGTAATCACTGAAATTTCCATCGCTGCCGGCGATGTTTTTATAGGAGAAGAATCACTGTGCTGAAAAAAATAACCGCTTTTCTGCTGGCCGCTCTGGCGGTCTCCCTGCTTTTTGCAGGCTGTTCCCACAGCGGGACGGACGGGCAGATTCTCCGCTACGATATTACGTCAGAGCCTATTAACCTGGATCCCCAGCTTGCCAACGATCACGAATCCATGCTGGTCATCCAAAACAGCTTTGAAGGGCTGCTCACTGTGGATGAGGACAATCAAATTGCCCAGGGCGTGGCCGAGCGCTACGAAGTCTCCGACGATGACCTTATCTACACCTTTTATCTGCGCCAGGACGCCAAATGGTCCGACGGTACCCCGGTGACGGCTGAGGATTTTGTCTTTGCCTTCCAACGTTTGGCGGATCCCGCCACCCTCTCCCCACACGCCAGCTCCTTTTTCTGCATCAAAAACGCCCAGTCCATCTATCAGGGCGCCGCTGGGGTGGAGGAATTGGGCGTAACAGCCTTGGACAGTCACACCTTACAGATTACTTTGGACTATCCCAACCCCTATTTCCCCACCTTGATGGCTTCTTCGGCTGCCATGCCCTGCAATGAGGAGTTTTTCCTCTCCACCAAGGGGCGCTATGGACTGGACGCTGATATGCTGCTCTACAACGGGCCGTTTTACATCCGTAAATGGTCCCATGGCGAGTATGTCTCTATGCGGCAGAACCCGGAATATGTCTCCGAAAAGGAAACCATTGCCGGCGGCATTGCCTTCTATATCCAGGAAGATGGGCTGGATCTGGACCGCCTGTTGGACGGTGAGATTGACGCCATGCCCGTCACTGCCGACGAGCTGGATACCGTGGCTGAGCAGGGGCTATCCTATGACAGCTTTGAGGACACCGTCTGGGTGCTGGCTTTTAACGGCAATAACGAAGTTTTCCAGAACGCCAACATCCGCAAAGGGCTCTCCTACGCCATGGACCGGCAGTCTTATATTGAAATTCTGCCCAGCTATATGTCCTATGCCCAGGCGCTGGTGCCCGAGGCGGTCAACATGCTGGACCGCTCCTACCGCTCTGTTGCCGGTGAAGATCTTATGTATGACTATGATCCGGAAACCGCCAAGCAGTTTTTCAATACGGGATTGGCGGAGTTGGGGTTGGAAAAGCTGGAGAAAACCACCATTATCTATCCTGACTCCGATCCCCATCATCTGGCTCTCAGCTTAATGCAGGGCAATTGGCAGACCAATCTGTCCGCTTATATCAATATCGAGCCACTGCCCCAGGATGAGGTCATGGCCAAGGTGGAAAGTGGGGATTTTGACATCGCCCTGATCCCTCTGAAAGCCACCTATGATGCTCCTGAATCTCTGCTCAACAACTTTTTAGCTGAATCGGGAAGTAATTACTATGGATATAACAGCACAGCCTTTTCTGAGGCTCTGAACGCCGCTTTGGAAAGCACCGATATCACCACCAAAGCCTCCTCCTTTGCGCAGGCGGAGCAAGTTTTATTGGACGACTGTGTGGTCGTACCGCTCTACTATCAGACCTCCAGCTACGCCATGGGCGAGGATGTCACCGACATCAGCTTCTCCCCCTTCTCAGGACAGATCCACTTTAAATATGCCCGCAAGCCGGGATAAAGCTCGAAATAAATTTTTCAGACCTTTTCATAAAAGCCCTCCCCCGGCCAGGGGAAGGGCTTTTTGGGTTTCTATCGTTTCATGCTGTCAAATTCTTTAGCGAATCGCCTTTTATAAGCTTTGTCCGTCCTGTTTAAATGGGCAGCAAAAAGCGGCAGGAAGTTTTACTTCCTGCCGCTTTAAACGATCTATGATTACACCAATTCGATGATCGCCATCTCCGCAGCGTCTCCGCGGCGGGGGCCAATCTTGACAATTCTTGTATAGCCGCCGTTTTTCTCTTTATAATTGGGGGCAATCTCGTCAAACACCTTTTTGGCCACGCTTTCCTTCGTGATGAAGGAATAGACCTGACGTTTGGAGTGGAGATTGTCTTGTTTCGCGGTTGTAATCATTTTCTCAGCCATAGACCGAACCTCTTTGGCTCTGGTGACAGTGGTCTCAATCTTGCCTTTTTCCAGCAGATAGGTTACCATGGCACGCAGCATTGCCTTTCTATGATCAGAGGATCTGCCGAGTTTCCTTGTACCTGGCATCGAAATTCACTCCTTTACCTGGTTGTTTGCAAGCTATTCCTCTTCCTTGCTCAGATTAAAGCCCAGGGAGTTGAGCTTGCTGATCACCTCTTCAAGACTCTTCCTGCCGAGGTTTCTCACTTTCATCATGTCTTCCTCAGATTTATTGATCAGGTCTTCTACCGTGTTGATGCCTGCGCGCTTGAGGCAGTTGAAGGAACGCACAGACAGGTCAAGTTCTTCAATGGTCATCTCAAGGACCTTCTCTTTGCCGTTGTCGTCTTTCTCCACCATAATCTCGGTGCGATAGACTTCATCGGAGAGGTCAACGAACAGGTTGAGATGCTCGTTGAGGACCTTGGCTGCGAGGGATACGGCCTCTTTTGCGGAAATAGTTCCGTCAGTCCATACCTCGATTGTCAGTTTGTCGTAGTCGGTAATCTGGCCGACACGGGTATTTTCCACGGCATAGTTGACCTTTAATACCGGCGTATAGATGCTGTCCACCGGGATCACGCCAATGGCCGTCTGCAGCGTCTGCTTGTTCCGCTCGGCGGCAACATAGCCACGGCCTTTATCCAGCGTAATTTCCATGTAGAGCTTTGCGCCAGCTCCCAGAGAAGCAATATGCATACTCGGGTCAAGAATTTCAACCTCGCTGTCCGCCTTGATAGAACCGGCGGTGACTTCGCACTCGCCCTCCGCCTCAATGCAGACAACCTTCGGGCCATCGCTGTAAAGCTTGGCTGTCAGCCCTTTGATATTGAGGATAATCTCGGTGACGTCCTCTTTCACTCCGGGAATCGTTGAAAATTCATGTTGAATACCGTCAATCTTGACAGATGTGACGGCAACACCAGGAAGCGAGGAGAGCAGCACACGCCGTAGGCTGTTACCTAACGTTGTACCAAAGCCACGCTCGAGAGGCTCAACGATAAATTTACCATAAGTCCCGTCGGACTTCATATCCGCCGTCTCAATTCTTGGCTTCTCAATTTCAATCATTCATAACCCTCCTAGTCGGACAGGCCCAAAATGGACCCGTGTTTTTCGCCTTCCTTTGCCGATGTGTCGTGCATTACTTAGAGTAAAGCTCGACGATGAGATGCTCCTCAACCTCAAGGTCAATGTCCTCACGGTTCGGCAGCTCAGCGACAGTTGCCTGCAGGTTCTGACGATCGACATCCAGCCATTTGGGAACCGGTTTGGCGGAGTTCGCTTCCACAACCGCTTTGATCTTGTCGGAATTCTTGCTTGCACCGGCGATCGCGATCACATCGCCAGCTTTGAGCAGATAAGAAGGAATGTTTACCTTCTTGCCGTTGACGGTGAAATGGCCGTGACGGACCAGCTGTCTGCCTTCTTTTCTAGAAGAGGCAAATCCGCAGCGGTATACCACGTTGTCGATACGGCTCTCCAGGATGCGGAGCAGGTTTTCACCGGTCACGCCCTGTTTACGTTCCGCCATCTCGAAGTATTTTCTAAACTGGCCTTCCAGAACACCATAAAAGCGTCTTGCTTTCTGCTTCTCGCGCAGCTGCAGGCCGTACTCAGAGTTCTTCTTACGGCCCTGGCCGTGCTGGCCGGGAGCATAGCTTCTGCGGACAAGTCCACACTTATCGGAGTAGCATCTCTCCCCTTTCAGGAAGAGCTTCTGGCCCTCGCGGCGGCACTGTCTGCAAACTGCTCCAGTATATCTTGCCATATGGTTACACCTCCTGATAAATACGAATCCGCGGGGGATCTCCCGCCCTGGGCCTGCATGGCGTCAGGCCGCGGATTCTCCTGCACCTTTGGTGCTATACACGCCGTCTCTTGGGCGGGCGGCAGCCGTTGTGGGGAATCGGAGTTACGTCTTTGATCATGTTAACTTCCAGTCCTGCTGCCTGCAGGGCACGGATTGCAGCCTCACGGCCGGAGCCCGGGCCTTTGACATATACTTCCACCGTTTTCAGACCATGTTCCATAGCGGCTTTTGCAGCGGTCTCTGCTGCGGTCTGTGCTGCGAACGGAGTAGATTTTCTGGAACCTCTGAATCCGAGTCCGCCTGCACTTGCCCACGAAAGGGCGTTGCCCTGTGTGTCGGTGATGGTAACAATGGTATTGTTAAAGGTGGACTGGATATGTGCGGCGCCACGTTCGATGTTTTTGCGTTCACGACGCCGGCGAGTGGCCTTTTTCGCTGTTGCTTTTGCCATCTCTCTTATCCCTCCCTAGTTACTTTTTCTTGTTGGCGATGGTCTTCTTCGGTCCCTTGCGGGTTCTTGCGTTGGTCTTGGAGCGCTGGCCTCTGACGGGCAGGCCCTTTCTATGACGAACACCGCGATAGCATCCGATTTCTACCAGTCTCTTGATGTTCAGTGCGACCTCACGGCGCAGATCACCTTCCACCTGCACATTGTGGTCGATGTACTCACGCAGTTTGGAAACGTCATCCTCGCTGAGATCTCTCACCCTTGTGTCCGGATTGACGCCTGTCGCCTGGATAATGTCCTGAGCTTTTTTGCGGCCGATACCATAGATGTAGGTAAGGCCAATCTCGACCCGCTTCTCTCTGGGCAGGTCAACACCAGCTATACGTGCCATATAACTGTTGCACCTCCTTCTATACTTTTCGTTGAAAGTACCTGATTGCGGCTTTGCGGGAATCTCTCCCTACCGCAGGATGCTCTCTGTCCAGAGCTTAGCCCTGGCGCTGTTTATGCTTGGGGTTTACGCAAATAACCATTACACGCCCTTTGCGCTTAATGACTTTGCACTTCTCGCAAATAGGTTTCACGGAAGGTCTGACTTTCATTTGAAATACCTCCTTGTTACCGGCCCGGTGGGGCTATTTAGAACGCCATGTGATGCGTCCCTTGGTGAGGTCGTAGGGTGACATCTCGACCGTCACCTTATCCCCGGGCAGGATGCGGATAAAGTTCATCCGCAGTTTGCCTGAGATATGGGCCAGAATTTTATGACCGTTTTGAAGCTCCACCTGGAATGTGGCGTTGGGCAGGGCTTCCAGCACGGTACCCTCAATCTCGATTACATCGTCTTTCGACAAGCAAATACCTCCCTCGCAGGTGACGGGCCGCTCACAGCTCCTCATTGACGGGAGCGTCCAGGGGGCCGTTAAACTCCCGGAGAGCGCGCCTCAATTTGTTGTTGGTTGTCAGTGTTTCCACGTCCAGGACAGTGTTGGTCGGCCGCAGATGGCGAAGGTTTTTACGTTTGGGCCGTTCCAGCTTCCGTTCCTTCCCATCGGCGATGACCGCGAAGCCATCTGTTAGGGAAAGAACTACATAAAACCGACCGCCGTCATGGCCCGCCACGGATTTCACGACGCAGCCTTTTGCTATTTCCATTTTGTCCCTCCCGCTTATGGACGGGTCAGCACCACAGGACCATTTTCTGTGATCGCAATGGTGTATTCAAAATGGGCCGACAAGCTGCCGCTTGTGGTTACCGTTGTCCAGCCGTCTGCCAGCACTTTGACGTTTTCTCCGGTAGCGTTCACCATGGGCTCAATAGCGATCGTCATACCAGGTACCAGACGGGCGCCCCGTCCGGCCCGGCCGTAGTTGGGAACATCCGGGGATTCATGCAGATTTTCTCCTACGCCGTGGCCGACAAACTTCTTGACAACCGCCATTCCGTTTTCTTCCACATAGGTCTGAACCGCATGGCCGATATCCCCGATGCGGTTGCCCGCCACGGCTGCCTTGACGCCAATCTCCAGGCTCTGGCGGGTGACGTCCAGCAGCCTTTGAGCTTCTGGGCTGATCTCTCCCACCGGGAAGGTGTAGGCGTTGTCTCCATGGAAACCATGGATGCAAGCGCCCACATCTACACTGACGATGTCGCCGGATTGGATCACTTTGGTCTTTTTCGGGATGCCATGAATAACCTCATTATTGACTGAGATACATGCGCTGCCTGGAAAACCACCATATCCCAAGAAGGACGGCACCGCACCTTCGGACACGATATAATCGTGCACCACAGTGTCGATGTCTTTGGTGGATACGCCGGGTTTGATGTGCTCCCCGGCCACCTTCAGTGCCATTGCAGAGATTCTGCCCGCCTCCCGCATGAGTTCGAGCTCTCTCGCCGTTTTCAGCACAATCATGGTTAATCCTCCAGGGCTTTCAAAGTAAGTTTTGTTGTGTCCGCGACCTCTTCCTGGCCGATGACAGTGCGCAGCTTACCCTTCTGAGCATAGAAGTCCTTCAGAGGCTCGGTCTGCTCATGATAAACTTTCAGCCGGTCACGAATGGTCTCGGGCTGATCATCTTTGCGGGTGATAAGCTTTCCACCGCAGCGGTCGCACAGTCCTTCGTTCCTGGGAGCTTTGTAAAGCAGATGATAGGAAGTGCCGCAGCTCTCGCAGACACGGCGGCCGGACAGCCTCTTTTCGATGTCTTCATCGGACACTTCGATGTTGATGACTCTGTCGATTTCCACACCCATGTCATCCAGGGCCTGTGCCTGGACAACGGTGCGGGGGAAGCCATCCAGAATGAATCCATCCTTGCAGTCATCTTTAGCCAGGCGCTCCTGGATAATGCCGATGACTACATCGTCGGGGACCAGAGTGCCGGCTTCCATATAGGATTTGGCCTTCAGCCCCATCTCGGTTTCATTCTTCAGTGCTTCACGGATGATGTTTCCGGTACTGATAGCCGGAATATGCAGGTGATCACAGATCACCTCAGCCTGTGTGCCTTTGCCGGCGCCGGGTGCGCCGAGAAGAATCAGCTTCATAACCATATCCTCCTTTAATCTACTATTCAAGGAAGCCCTTGTAGTGACGCATCATCATCTGGGATTCCATCTGTCTCATGGTGTCAATTGCAACACCAACGATAATCAGGACCGTTGTACCGCCCAGTGCGATATTCATGCCGCTGACTGCGCCAAAGGCGATGGGCAGGATGGCCACAAGGGCCAGGAAAATCGCACCGATGAAGGTAATCTTGCTGATAATTTTCCCAATAAAGTCGGAAGTGGGTTTTCCAGGCCGAATACCGGGAACCGTTCCGTTGTTTTTGCGGATATTGTTGGAAATTTCAATGGGGTTATACTGGACAGAAACATAAAAGTAGTTGAAAGCAATAATCAGCAGGAAGTAGAGGATAGCATAAACTGCTGTATTGTAATCAAACGCGCCCAGGAATTTGCCCCAGAAGCCGGTTTCGCTCGGGTCCACAAATGCCTTGATGGTGCCCGGGATGGACAGCAGGGAGCTGGCGAAGATGATGGGCATAACGCCGGACATATTGACCTTGATAGGAATATGGCTGGACTGGCCGCCATACTGTTTCCGGCCCACCACACGCTTCGCGTACTGTACTGGGATTCTCCGCTCCGCATTGGTCATCAACACAATGAAGGCGATGACCACCAGGAAGATGACGACGACCAGGGGAACCAGGAAGTAATACTGGGTCTGGCCGATTGCCGCCAGCTGGAAGTAGGCGATAAAGGTGGCGATAACCGACGGGAAGCGGGAGAGGATACCGGCAAAGAGGATCATGGAGATACCGTTGCCGATCCCTTTTTCGTTGATCTGCTCGCCCAACCAGACGATCAGAGCCGTACCAGCGGTAAAGCAGGCAACAATGACAACCGCCGCAAACCATCCGGAGAAGCCGGTGGTGTACTGGACAACACCAGAAGTGTTCCTCAGCATGAGATAATAAGCGATAGCCTGGATCAGCGCAAGACCCACAGTGGTATACCGGGTGATCTTGTTGATCTTCTTCCGGCCGTCCTCGCCTTCCTTGGCCATTCTTTCCAGGGCCGGGATGGCGATGGTCAGCAGCTGGATTACGATGGAGGATGTAATGTAGGGGGTAATGGACATAGCGAAGATGGTCGCGTTGCCCAAAGCGCCGCCGGTCAGCACATCCAGATAACCCAGCAGGTTACCGCTCTGGCTGAGCATCTCTTTCATCCCAGAGGGATCCAGGAAAGGAACTGGGATGGCAGAGCCGATTCTGAACAGAAGCAGGATAAACAGGGTAAATAGAATCTTTTTCCTCAAATCAGCGATTTTCCACGCATTTTTCAGGGTTTCAAACACTCTACTTCACCTCAGCCTTTCCGCCCGCCGCTTCAATTTTCTGCTTTGCGGAAGCAGAGAAGGCAGCGACGCTTACTGTCAGCTTTTTGGTGAGTTCACCATTTCCCAGGATTTTAATGCCATCCAGGGGTTTTTTCAGAATTCCAGCCTCAATGATTGCTTTCTCGTCTACAGTAGCGCCGTCCTCAAACCGCTCCAGGGCGGAAACATTGATGGCTGCATACTTTTTCGCGAAGATGTTATTGAAGCCTCTCTTGGGGATACGTCTCTGCAGAGGCATCTGACCGCCTTCAAATCCGGGTCTGACGCCGCCGCCGGAACGTGCATTCTGGCCTTTGTGGCCTTTGCCGGCTGTTTTGCCGTTTCCAGAACCAGCACCTCTGCCTTTGCGCTTAACATCCTTTACGGAACCAGGTGCCGGAGATAGCTCGTGCAATTTCATCGTGTTCGCACCTCCTTGTTAGGCTTTCTGCCTGCATTACTCATCAATTGATGGGGAAGCCTTACGCCTCTTCTACCTCAACCATGTGGGAGATCTTGGCGACTTTCCCTCTTGTTGCTGCATTATCAGGCTGAATCACCTGTGCACCGATTTTGCGAAGGCCCAGGGATTTGGCTGTGGCGATCTGGTCGTCTTTTTTCCCCGCAAAGCTTTTTGTAAGCTTGATTTTCAGGTTTGCCATTGTAATCCCCTCCCTTAACCTAAGATTTCTTTGACAGTCTTGCCCCGGATTGCCGCGACTTGCTCTGCGTCGCGCAGGGAGGCCAGACCGTTCATGGTCGCGCTCACCACGTTGCAGGGGTTATTGGAGCGCAGGCATTTTGTACGGATATCACGGATACCGGCGGTCTCAAGGACTGCACGGACCGCGCCGCCAGCGATAACACCGGTACCAGGGGCAGCCGGTTTCATCAGAACGCGGCCGGCGCCGAATACGCCGATGATCTCGTGAGGAATGGTTGTGCCTTTCAGGGAAACTTTGATGAGGTTCTTTTTAGCGTCCTCGATTCCCTTACGAATTGCATCCGGGACCTCGGAAGCTTTGCCAATGCCAAAGCCTACGATGCCGTTGCCGTCTCCGACTACTACCAGGGCGGCGAATTTGAAAATACGGCCGCCTTTTACGGTTTTGGATACACGGTTGATGGATACAACTCTTTCAGTGAGTTCAAGTGTAGATCCGTCGATTCTAGCCAAAAGTATCCTCCTCCCTAGAATTTCAGTCCGCTCTCGCGAGCGCCGTCGGCCAGCTCTTTGATGCGGCCGTGATAAATATATCCGCTGCGGTCAAACACCACTTCGGTAATGCCGGCTTCCATGGCTTTTTTGCCGATGGTCATGCCGACCTTTTTAGCAGCCTCTTTGTTACCGCCAAAACCTTCAAAATCTTTGTCCATAGAAGATGCGGAAACCAAGGTGACTCCCTTCACATCATCAATAATCTGGGCGTAGATGTGTTTTGCGGAGCGGAATACGTTGAGGCGCGGACGCTGCGCGGTGCCGCTGATCTTAGCGCGCACTCTGCGATGTCTTAAAAGCCTTGCTTTGTTGCTGTCAGGCTTTGTCACCATAGCTTTTTCACTCCTTTAATTACTTCTTGCCCTTACCGGCCTTGCCTTCCTTGCGGATGATCACTTCGTCAACGTACTTGATGCCCTTGCCCTTATAGGGTTCCGGCGGACGTTTCTCGCGGATCTCTGCGGCAAACTGTCCAACCTGCTGTTTGTCAGCGCCGTGGACAATGACTTTGTTGGGGGCAGGTACTTCGATGGTGATGCCATCGATCTCAGGCACGATGACCTGATGGGAGTAACCCAGTGTCAAAACCAGGTTTTTACCCTGTTTTGCAGCACGGTAACCAACACCGTTGATCTCCAGCTCTTTGCTGAAGCCGGCGGTGACACCCTGTACCATGTTGGAGATCAGGGTCCGGGTCAGACCGTGCAGGCTCTTGTGCATTTTATCTTCGGAAGGACGGGAGACGATAATCTCATTGCCTTCCAGCGCAATCCCGATTTCAGGATGGAAGGTCATGTCAAGAGCGCCTTTGGGGCCTTTGACAACAACCTCGTGTCCGTTGACCTTTACATCAACGCCTGCGGGAATTTCAATTGGTTTTCTTCCGATACGAGACATTCCCTGTGCACCTCCTTACCAAATAAATGCAAGGACTTCGCCGCCGACATTTTCCTTGCGGGCCTGTCTGTCGGTCATAACGCCCTTGGATGTGGAGAGAATCGCGATGCCGAGGCCCTTCATCACCTTGGGCATATCCTCGCAGCTGGTGTAGATGCGCAGGCCGGGTTTGGATACCCTACGCAGGCCAGTGATGACCTGTGATTTATTCTCACCGTATTTTAAGGTAATACGGATAATCCCTTGCTTACCATCGTCGATGACCTGGAAGCCTTTGATATATCCCTCGTCCACAAGAATCTGCGTGATCGCTTTCTTCATGTTGGAAGCGGGGACATCCACCGTGTCGTGTTTTGCTGAGTTAGCGTTTCTGATGCGTGTCAGCAAATCGGCAATTGTATCGGTGATCTGCATGCCGTCAACCTCCTTTGCTCTTTTTACCAGCTGGCCTTCTTCACGCCCGGGATCTGGCCTTTGTAGGCGAGCTCCCTAAAGCAGATACGGCAAATGCCGAACTTGCGAAGATAGGCGTGTGGCCTGCCGCAGATTTTGCATCTGTTGTATGCTCTTGTGGAGAACTTGGGAGTTCTCTGCTGTTTTGCAATCATGGATTTCTTTGCCACAAATCTTCCCCCTTACTTCGCGAACGGGGCGCCCATGAGAGTCAGCAGCTCCCGGGCTTCCTCGTCGGTTTTCGCGGTAGTGACAAAGCAGATGTCCATGCCGCGAACCTTATCAATTTTATCGTACTCGATTTCAGGGAACAGAAGCTGCTCCTTAAGTCCCATGGAGTAGTTGCCGCGTCCGTCGAAGGAGTTGGCGTTGATGCCTCTGAAGTCTCTAACGCGCGGCAGCGCAACGTTAAAGAGGCGATCCAGGAACTCATACATCCGGTCGGAGCGCAGGGTAACCTTTGCGCCGATGTCCATGCCTTCACGGAGCTTGAAGTTAGCAACCGATTTCTTTGCCTTGCAGACGACGGGCCGCTGGCCGGTGATCGTGGAAAGGTCGGAAATGATTGCCTCGATGACCTTGTGGTTGTCGCGGGCTTCGCCGCAGCCAACGTTGATGACGATCTTTTCAAGCTTCGGGATCTGCATGACGCTCTGGTAGCCGAACTTTTTCATCAAAGCCGGAGCTACTTCTTTCACATAGAAGTCTTTCATTCTAGCCATGTTGTTTCCTCCTCACTTAAAAAGTCTCGCCGCATTTTTCGTTTTTGCACATACGAACCTTGCTCCCGTCAGCCAGGATCTTGTGGCCGATGCGGGTGGGTTTGCCGCAGCGCGGGCAAACCAGCTGTACCTTGCTGGCATACATGGCGCCTTCCGCCTTGACAATGCCGCCGGGCTCGCCCATTCTGCGAGGTTTCACATGTTTGGTGACCATGTTGATGCCCTCGACAATGACCTTCTGCTCAGCGGGGCTGACAGCCAGAACCTTGCCTTTTTTGCCCTTGTCCTTGCCGGACAGAACAATGACGGTATCGCCCTTTTTGACATGAATTTTATTCATTCCAGAGCACCTCCATTAAAGCACCTCAGGGGCGAGGCTTAATATCTTGAGGTAATCCTTATCGCGGAGTTCCCTCGCCACCGGGCCAAAAATACGTGTGCCCCTCGGGTTTTTGTCTTCTCTTATAATAACGGCTGCGTTTTCGTCGAAACGAATGTAAGAACCGTCGTCGCGGCGCAGGCCCTTCGCAGAGCGAACGATGACCGCTTTGACCACTTCACCTTTTTTGACAACGCCGCCGGGTGCAGCTTTTTTAACCGAAGCTACAACTACATCGCCAATGTTGGCGTATCTTCTGCGGGTGCCTCCCAGCACACGGATGCACATCAGTTCCTTTGCACCGGTGTTGTCGGCAACCTTCAGATAGGTCTGCATCTGTATCACAGAGCGTTCCTCCTTTCGGCTTTGACAGTTTGACTATTTCGCTTTCTCGATGATGGTGGTAACCCTCCATCTTTTATCCTTGGAAATGGGGCGGGTCTCCATCACCTGCACCTTGTCGCCGATGCCGCAGGCATTGTCTGCGTCGTGGGCTTTCAGCTTCACCGTGCGTTTGATGATCTTTTTATAAAGGGGGTGTTTTACGTTGTCTTTAATGGCGACGACAACAGTTTTGTCCATCTTATTGCTGACAACAGTGCCGACCCTCGTTTTTCTGAGGTTTCTCTCGCTCACAGTTTCATCCTCCCTTCCGTGTTACTGCACGCTCTCTTTTTCGCGGATGATGGTCTTAATCCGGGCGATGTCTTTTTTCACCGCTTTGATCCGCATGGGGTTATCCAGCTGGTTGATGGCGTGCTGGAACCGGAGGTTGAAAAGCTCAGCTTTGAGGTCCGCCAGCTTTGCATTCAGCTCGGACTGGGTCATATCACGAATCTCTGTCGCTTTCATTACTTCTCCGCCTCCTTCTCCTTGGTGATAAATTTGCACTTCAGCGGGAGCTTGTGAGCTGCAAGTCTCATAGCTTCCCTTGCAACGTCTTCACTGACGCCGCCCATCTCGAACATAACGCGGCCGGGTTTTACAACGGCAACCCAGTACTCAGGGCTACCTTTACCGGAACCCATTCGGGTCTCAGCCGGTTTCTCAGTAACGGGCTTATCGGGGAAAATTTTGATCCATACCTGACCGCCACGTTTGATGTAACGGGTCATAGCGATACGAGCCGCCTCAATCTGCTGGGAGGTAACCCAGGAGGGCTCCAGAGCCTGCAGACCGTACTCACCGTTGGAAACAGTGTTGCCCCGCATAGCTTTGCCCTTCAGACGTCCTCTGTGGACACGGCGGTATTTAACTCTCTTCGGTAGAAGCATTATTTTCTGCCTCCTTCCCTCTGAGGCTTTCTAACTTCCTGCAGTACCTCTCCGGCGTAGATCCAAACCTTGACGCCGATTTTGCCATAGGTGGTGTTTGCCTCAGCAAATCCATAGTCGATGTCTGCGCGCAGGGTCTGCAGCGGGATGGTGCCCTCGTGATAATGCTCGGTACGGGCGATCTCCGCGCCGCCCAGACGGCCGGACACGCAGGTCTTAATGCCTTTTGCTCCCAACTTCATGGCGCGGCCGATGGCTTGTTTCATGGCGCGTCTGAAGGAGATTCTGCGCTCCAGCTGGGATGCGATGGACTCGGCCACCAGCTGCGCGTTTTTATCGGGTTGTTTTACCTCAACGATGTTGAGGAAAACAGGTTTTCCAATGAGTGCCTCGCAATTTTTGCGGAGCTTCTCGATCTCTGTGCCGCCTCTGCCGATAACCATACCGGGTTTGGCGCAGTGGATGTTGATTCTGATTCTCTTGGCATCGCGCTCGATCTCGATGCGGGGGACGCCGGCAGCATACAAAGTCTTCTTAAGGAACTTACGCAGCTTATAATCCTCAACGAGGATATCGCCGAAAGCATCGTCCTTAGCAAACCAGCGGGAATCCCAATCTTTGATTACGCCCACTCTGAGACCATGTGGGTTAACTTTCTGGCCCATAGTTTACCTCCTCTTTCAGCTTATTCCTTTTCTCTCAGAACCAGGGTCATGTGCGAAGTTCTTTTCTTGATGCTAAATGCACGGCCCTGTGCTCTCGGCCGGATCCTTTTCAGGGTCGGTCCCGGTGTAACAAAACACTCGGCAACAAACAGGTTGTTTCTATCCATGTTGTTGTTATTCTCCGCGTTTGCCACGGCCGATTTCAGGAGCTTCTGAAGAGGCTCACATGCAGCCTTCGGTGTATACTTGAGTATCGCCATCGCCTCGTCCACCGGCTTGTTCCGGATCAGGTCAAGCACAATCTGGACTTTGCGGGGCGCAATACGGGCATATCTAAGGTAAGCCCTCGCTTCCATAGGTAATCCTCCTTCCGGCCTTCTTTACTTTCCGGTATTCGATTTCTTGGAGCCTGCGTGGCCTTTGAAGGTTCTGGTGGGAGCAAACTCACCGAGTTTGTGACCGACCATATCTTCGGTAATATACACAGGCACATGTTTGCGTCCATCGTGGACAGCAAAGGTGTGTCCGACGAATTCGGGGAATATTGTAGATGCGCGGCTCCAGGTCTTGAGGACCTTCTTCTCGCCGGCCTCGTTCATAGCGACGACTCTCTTATACAGTGCTTCCTGTACGAAAGGGCCTTTTTTTACGCTTCTACCCATTGATCATCTGCCTCCTTTCATGTCGCTCTATTTAGCGTTGCGACGTTTCACAATGAACTTGTCGGAGCGGTGATGTTTCGCTCTTGTCTTGTAGCCCAGTGCAGGTTTGCCCCACGGGGTTACAGGGCCCGGACGGCCAACGGGGGATTTACCTTCACCACCACCGTGGGGGTGATCGCAGGGGTTCATAACAGAACCGCGGACGGTAGGTCTCCAACCCATGTGGCGTTTGCGGCCGGCTTTACCGATGTTGACGTTCTCGTGGTCAACGTTGCCGACCTGGCCGATGGTGGCCATGCAGGTGACAGGAACATTGCGAAGCTCGCCGGAGGGCAGTCTGATCAGCGCGTAGCCGTTCTCTTTTGCCATGAGCTGTGCCAGAATACCGGCGGCACGGGCAAGCTGTGCGCCTTTGCCGGGATACATCTCCACGTTGTGGATGAAGGTACCCACGGGGATGTTGGTCATGGGAAGGGCATTGCCCGGTTTAATATCAGCATCAGGACCGGTGGCAATGGTGTCGCCCACCTTCAGGCCTACCGGAGCGATGATGTAGCGTTTCTCGCCGTCCTCATACTGCACCAGGGCAATATGTGCGGAACGGTTGGGGTCGTATTCCAGGGTGAGAACGTTGGCCTTGCCGACCTTGTCTCTCTTGAAATCGATGATGCGGTATTTTCTGCGATTGCCGCCACCACGGTGACGAACGGTAATTCTACCTGTATTGTTGCGGCCGGAATTGCTCTTCATGGTTTCCAGAAGGCTCTTCTCCGGAGCAACCTTGCTCAGCCCGCTGAAGTCGGTGGTGGTCATGCCACGGTGACCGGCTGTGGTCGGGTTGTAAGTCTTGATCGCCATTCGGTTTCACTCTCCTCATAAATTCTGTTTCGCGGAAGGTTCCGCTGACAAGAACTTGGTTTAGCGGGATTTATGAGTATCCCATACAAGTCCCTAGCAATCGGCTGTCTATTCCGTAGGGACTACACCATGCTCTCGAAGAACTCGATGCCTTTGGAGTCTTCTTTGAGAGTAACGATGGCCTTCTTCCAGTTGGGCTTGTAGCCGACGTTTCTGCCCATCCGTTTTTTTCTGCCTCTGACGTTCATGGTGTTCACTTTTGCAACCTTCACACCGAACAGTTCTTCAACGGCCTGGCCGATTTCGATTTTGTTGGCGTCGGTAGCTACTTTAAACGTGTATTTTTTCATGCCGATGGCCTCCATGGAAGCCTCGGTGATGATGGGGCGGATAATGATGTCCTGAGCGGCCTTCATTATGCATACACCTCCTCGATCTTTGCCACGGCGTCCTTGACAACGATGAATTTATCGTAGTTGAGGATGTCGTATACGTTCAGGGTGTTAACCAAGGCGGTCTTGACGCCGGGGATGTTTCTCGCGCTCATGACAACTGTGTTGTCAACTTCCGGCATAACGATGAGTGCCTTGCGGTCAGCTCCCAGAGCTTTGAGCATTTCCACAATGCTCTTTGTCTTGATCTGATCCAGCTTCAGGGCGTCGAGAACAACGATCTCGCCAGCCTGTGCTTTGCTGGAAAATGCGGATTTCATGGCCAGTCTCTTGACCTTCTTGTTCAGGCTGTAGCTGTAATCCCGAGGTTTGGGACCCAGAGCGATTCCGCCGTGTCTCCACTGGGGAGCCCGGATGGAACCCTGTCTTGCGTGGCCGGTGCCTTTCTGTCTCCAGGGTTTGCGGCCGCCGCCTGCAACCTCAGTACGGGTCTTGGTGGACTGTGTACCCTGGCGCTGGTTGGCCAGGTAATTTACGACAGCGTCGTGCATCACAGATGTGTTGGGGGTGATCCCGAAGATCGCATCGGAAAGCTCGATCTCGCCAACATTTTTTCCAGCCATGTCAAATACGGTAACTTTTGGCATCGTGCTTCCTCCTTCCCTTAAGCCTTCTTCACGCTGTCAGTGATAAAGACGATCCCGTTCTTGGGGCCCGGGATTGCACCTTTCAGCGCGATCAGGTTGTTTTCTGCATCTACCTTTACTACCTCCAGGTTCTGGACAGTAACGGTCTCAGTACCCAAATGGCCCGGCAGCTTCTTGCCTTTGAAAACCCTGGACGGGTCGCTGCACGCGCCCATGGAACCAGCGTGACGGTGCACAGGTCCGGAACCGTGGGTCTCTTTCAGTCTGGCGTTGTTCCAGCGCTTGATGGTACCGGCATAGCCTTTACCTTTGCTGGTGCCGCAAACGTCGACCTTATCACCCAGCTCGAATTTGTCGGCTTTGATGATGTCGCCTACGTTCAGCTCGTCACAGTTGTCCAGGCGGAACTCTTTGAGGGTTCTCTTCACCGGAGCGTCGGCCTTTGCGAAGTGGCCGGCGATGGGCTTGTTCACGTTTTTGGAACGGATATCCCCAAAGCCGATCTGTACAGCTTGGTAACCGTCATTGTCCACAGTTTTCTTCTGGACAACAACGCAGGGGCCCGCTTCCACAACGGTGACCGGGATGACTTTTCCCTTTTCGTCAAAAAGCTGGGTCATGCCAATCTTTTTGCCTACGATGCATTTTTGCATACTCTACTTACCTCCTATGGTTATTGGTTGACTCCCGATGGGGGCCAACTTGACCTGACCGGGTGGGATTAAAGCTTGACTTCGATATCCACGCCGGCAGGAAGCTCAAGACCTAACAAAGCCTCAACAGTCTTTTTGGACGGCTTAATTATGTCGATGAGTCTTTTGTGGGTTCTCATCTCAAACTGCTCGCGGCTGTCTTTGTACTTGTGGACAGCGCGCAGGATGGTGATGACCTCTTTCTCGGTGGGAAGGGGGATCGGACCGGAAATCTTGTCGTTCTCTCTCTTCGCGATTGCAACGATCTTTTCAGCCGCTGCGTCGATCAGCTTGGGGTCATAACTCTTCAGTCTGATTCTGATGTTTTCTTTGACTGCCACTACCATCGCCTCCTCATAATTTCGCTTGTGCGGGGCAACGATCAAAAAACTGAACACCGAGCCGTGTGTTCCGTGCTCGACCATTTAAAAAACCGGTTAAACTGTGGGGAAACCACACGTCTAGCCGGGACATCAGGCATGTTACAGCCTTACGAGAGCGCCAAAAATCGCGGAAAGACGCAATCTTCCCAAGATTTTTCGCGGTTTCAGTATTTTTTGTCGCCCGGTTTTAAATCGGACATACTCGGCGGAAATTCCCTGCTTCCAAGAGCAGCAACCTCCCGCTTCATCGCATATCTAGTGCAGTCGTGCTTAAATATAATACTATAAAAACGGCTTAAATGCAAGCTTTTTTTACTATTTTACAAGGAAATTCCCGAGGAAATGCAACTTTGTTGCTTTGCCCATTTTTTACAATAATTTTTCGTCAAATTTAGATAAAATCCCAAAGTTTCTTTGCGGCATAGGGTCTGCCTATAGGCAGTTCACGGGCTTAAGTTATATCTAAAAACACGGCGCAATAACCCCTTTGTCAGGCGGCGTGTCGTTGGGGACGAAAAAGAAAAAAGCGGCAGAACGAAAGTCCTGCCGCTTTTTATGCTTTTTATTAATCCTTGAAATAGCGTCCGATGGCGTCCGCTGCAATCATGGCAGCGCACACCTTTTCCGGAGTGACCTCCAAAGGCATGTTCCGCAGGGTGTCCCCTTCGGCGCTGGCCAGGGTGGCAGCTTCCATAAGTTTTTCCTTATCCACCTTCTTAATGCCCATCTCCGCGAAGGTGACAGGCAGGCCAACCTCAATGCAGAAGGAAACCACTTCTTCGATTTCCTCCTCCGGCGCATTCTCCAGCACCAGCTGGGTCAATGTACCGAAAGCCACCTTCTCGCCGTGATAGAGGTGATGGCATTCCTTAATGCAGGTCAGGCCGTTGTGGATGGCGTGGGCGCCGGCCAGGCCGCCGCTCTCAAAACCGATGCCGCTGAGATAGGTGTTGGCCTCAATGATTCTCTCCACCGCTTCGGTGCAGACGCCGGCCTCCACAGCGATTTTCGCCTTGACGCCTTCGGTCATCAGGGTGTCGTAGCAGAGCTTAGCCAGGGCCATGGCGGCACTGGTCACCTTTCCTCCGGCGCAGGTATCGCTGCGGCTGGCCTTGGTGGCTCTCGCCTCAAAATAGGTGGCCAGGGCATCGCCCATGCCGGAAACCAGCAGGCGGGCAGGCGCTGCCGCCACAATCGCGCTATCCACCAGCACCAGGTTGGGGTTGGCGGGAAGGAACAGGTATCTTTCAAAGACGCCGTCGTCAGAGTAGATCACCGACAGGGCCGAGCAGGGCGCATCGGTGGACGCAATGGTGGGGCAGACCACCACCGGGCATTTCTCATAATAAGCCACAGCCTTGGCAGTATCCAGGATCTTGCCACCGCCAATGCCGATGACGCAGTCGCATTTTTTCTCAGCAACGACTTTGCGCAGGCGGTTGATCTCATTTTCGGAGCATTCGCCGCCAAAGGTCTCAAAGGCATAGGCAATGCCGGTATCCGCAAAGCTGCTCTCTACCAGGCTGCCGAGGCGCTTCATGCCGCCGGCGCTGATGAGGATCAGCACAGATGTGCCCAGGCTCTTGACATAGCCGCTCAGATTGGAGAGCTCTCCCTGGCCCTGGACATATTTGTTGGGGCTGATAATGATGTTTGCCATGGTGTTCCTCCACCTTTCGTCATTTCTAATTTTCTATATTTTACCACGCGCCTCCCGGCGAGGAAGACGCGCCCTAGGTCTCGTTTGAAACTTTGCCGTGTCTCACGCGAATACGCTGCGATTGACACATCAGCGCGACTCGGCTGCGGGCACTGCCCGCCCGCGTCACACGCAATTACGTTGCGATTGACCCCACAGCGCGAATTCCTCCCCGGGCGGGGGCTTAATAGGCTTTGCCCCAGTAGACCATCGCCTTGGCAGGCTTGCCGCAGCAGACGCAGGTATCGGAGAGATGCTCCTGCTCAAAGGGCATGCAGCGGGAAGAGACCCCTGCCACCTCTTTGAGTTTTTCCTCGCAGGCCTGGTCGCCGCACCACATGGCCTTGATAAAGCCCGGCTTGGTCTCGGCAATTTCCTTGAGCTGTTCCAGGCTGGTAGCCTCATAGGTTTTTTCCTCCCGGTTTTTCAGGGCTCTCTCATACATGCCGTCGTGAACCATCTGAAGCAGCTCGGGGACTTTGGTCTCCAGCTCATCCAGGGAAACAAAATATTTTTCCCGGTTGTCCCGGCGAACCAGGACACACTGGTTTTTCTCGATATCCTTAGGACCGATCTCCAAGCGGAGGGGTACTCCCTTCATCTCGTACTGGGCAAACTTCCAGCCGGGAGAGTTGTCGCTGAGATCGATTTTGGCCCGGCAGAACTTCTGCAGCCTTGCCAGCACCTCGTTGGCCTTATCGGTGACGCCCTCCTTATGCATGGCAATGGGGACGATGACCACTTGGGTCGGAGCCACCGCCGGCGGCAGCACCAGGCCGTTATCGTCGCCGTGGGTCATGATGATGGCGCCGATGAGCCGGGTAGAGACGCCCCAAGAGGTCTGATGAGGATGCTGCAGGGTGTTATCCCGACCGGTGAAGGTGACGTCAAAGGCTTTTGCAAATCCGTCGCCGAAATAATGGGAGGTACCGCTTTGCAGCGCCTTGCCATCGTGCATCATGGCCTCGATGGTATAGGTTGCCTCCGCGCCGGCGAATTTCTCTTTGTCAGTCTTGCGGCCTTTGATCACCGGGATAGCCAGGTCATTTTCGCAGGTTTCCGCGTAGATGCCCAGCATCCGCTGGGTTTCTTCCATGGCTTCCTCAGCGGTCTCGTGCATGGTATGGCCCTCCTGCCAGAGGAATTCTACGTTGCGCAGGAAGGGGCGGGAGGTCTTCTCCCACCGGACCACCGAGCACCACTGATTGTAAAGCATGGGCAGATCCCGGTAGGATTTGATCACATGGGCATAGTGGTCACAGAAGAGGGTTTCAGAGGTGGGCCGGACACACAGCCGCTCGGTGAGTTTTTCGTTGCCGCCATGGGTCACCCAGGCCACCTCGGGGGCAAAGCCCTCCACGTGATCCTTTTCCCGCTGGAGCAGGCTTTCTGGGATAAACATTGGCATATAGACATTCTCATGTCCCGTTGCCTTGAACTTGGCGTCGAAAATCTTCTGGATATTTTCCCACAGGGCATAGCCGTAGGGGCGGAAAATCATGCAGCCCCGGACGCTGGAATAATCCACCAGATCCGCCTTGATGACCACATCGGTGTACCATTTGGCAAAGTCCACATCCATGGGGGTAATGGCCTCTACCATTTTCTTCTGATCTGCCACGTTTTTCAAACCTTTCTCTTGCCGGACCCCGGCGTTTTCTCAATGGAGTTTTCTCCGTTTATTTTTCTTCTTTTTCCTTGTTTCCGGTCACTTTGGTCAGCACCAGCACCACCAGGTAGATCAAGACAATGACCACAAAGATACCCAGCATCCCCTGGCCCATGAGCTGGAGGGTCTGCATTAATGCGTGCATATCCACGTTCATATTCATTCTCCTTTTCTACATTACAGGATGATTAACCCAGCATTCCCGGCACCAGGCCCAGGATGATACCGCCAGCAACTACCGAAGCAATCTGTCCGGAAACGTTAGCGCCTACGGCATGCATGAGCAGGTGGTTCTGATTATCCTCTTTGAGGGCCAGCTTCTGCACTACACGGGCGGACATGGGGAAAGCGGAGATACCGGCGCCACCCACCATGGGATTGATCTTGTTTTTCAGGAACAGGTTCAGGATCTTGGCGAAGAGTACGCCGCCGATGGTGTCGAAGATAAACGCTACCAGACCCAGTACCATGATCAGCAGGGTGGTGGGGGAGACAAACTGCTCCGCCTTCATGCTGGAAGCGATGGTGATACCCAGCAGCAGGGTGACCAAGTTGGCCAGTTCTTTCTGGGCGGTCTGGCTCAGGGAGTCCAGACGTCCGCACTCGCGGATCAGGTTGCCGAACATGAGGAAGCCCACCAGGGAAACCGATGAAGGCGCGACCAGGCCGGCGATGATGGTCACCAGGATGGGGAAGAGGATACGGGTGGTCCGGGATACGTTTTTGGGATTGTAAGGCATCCGGATGGCCCGCTCTTTTTTAGTGGTGACAAGTTTAATGGCAAAGGGCTGTATAATGGGCACTAACGCCATATATGAGTAGGCGGCCACTGCGATGGGGCCGATATAGTTGGATTTGAGTACCTGGGAAACCAGGATGGAGGTGGGGCCGTCCGCCGCACCGATGATGCCGATGGCCGCCGCATCCTTCAGGCCAAAGCCGAAGACTACCGCCACGGTAATGGTAAGGAAGATACCAAACTGGGCTGCCGCTCCAAAAAGGAACATCTTGGGGTTGGAAAGCAGAGGGCCAAAGTCGATCATAGCGCCAATGCCGATAAACAGCAGCAACGGCATGGCTTCCGAAGCCTCAATACCCACATTGAAAAGCCAGTCGATAATTCCATTGACTTCGCCAATGCCTTCCATAGTCTGGTTGATCGCACCGCTTAGGGGAAGGTTAACGAGAATTGCGCCAAAGCCCATGGGCAGGAGCAGCGCTGGTTCATAGTCTTTTTTGATGGCCAAATAGATCAACAACGCGCCGATGACCCACATGACCACCTGTTGCCAAGTGATGGACATGATGCCGTCAATGAGAAAATCCAATCCTTACAACTCCTTTTTAATAAAGTCCATTTTTAATTTGTCCTGTCATTTTAACTAACAGGGTCAACATTCATTATTATAGGGGAATTTGACCTATTTTTCAATATGATTCGACTCGAAAATTCATAATCTTCCCGTGATAAAAGAAGGCCGCCGCACTGATCCAGTGCGGCGGCTCGTAATCTAGGTTTTACGCTTCTACCTTCGACTCAATGTACTTGACAATGTCGCCGACAGTTTTAATGTTCTCAACTTCCTCGTCGGGGAATTCCAGATCGAATTCTTCCTCAATGCTCATGACCAGGTCGACAACATCCAAAGAATCTGCTCCCAAATCATCAGTGATGCTGGCATCCAGGGTAACCTGCTCCTCCTCTACATCCAGCTGATCGCAAAGAATTTCTCTGACTTTCTCCAGTACCATGCCTTGTTCCTCCTTGAAAAACTTTCTTTTGTTTTTTCATTATTTAAAGGTGATCTATCACCGGTTAAACCTATTTCTATGCGTTATTCCTCGGAAAATTCACCAATTTTCCTAAATTTATGGTAACGGTTCTCTAAAAGCTCCTCCACCGAAGTCTCCTGGAGCGCTCCCACGGTGGAGAGCAGATAGTCCCGGATGGTGTGGGCCATTAGCTTGGGCTGCTTGTGGGCGCCTCCCATGGGCTCCGCCAGGATATCGTCACACACGCCGAATTCCTTTAGGTCCTCCGCCGTCATCTTGAGCACCTGGGCTGCTTCCTTCTCCCGGCTGGCATCCTTCCACAGGATACTGGCACATCCCCGGGGGGAAATGACCGAGTAAACCGCGTTTTCCAGCATGGCAAGCCGGTCGCAAACTCCAAGACCCAAGGCTCCGCCGCTGCCGCCTTCCCCTAAGACGATGGAAACCACAGGGGTTTTCAGTCCCATCATCTCAAAGAGATTTTTGGCGATGGCCTCGCCCTGTCCCCGCTCTTCCGCCTCTATGCCGCAGAAAGCGCCGGGGGTGTCGATAAAGCAGATAATAGGACGATGGAATTTCTCCGCCTGCCGCATCAGCCGCAGGGCTTTGCGATATCCCTCGGGATGGGCCATGGCGAAGTTGGCCCTCTTGTTTTCTTCAATGGTTTTCCCCTTGAGCTGGCCGACCACCGTCACCGGAGTTCCGCCCAGGGTAGCAATGCCTCCTATAATGGCGCCATCATCGCCGTAATAACGGTCTCCATGCAGTTCGATGAACTCCTCAAAGACCAAGGGGATATAGTCGCGGAGGGTCGGACGCTCCTTATTGCGGATGAGCTCAATGCGCTCCCAGGTTGTCAGCTTATTCATTGGCACCACCTGTCCTTCCGCTGTGCAGCCTGAGCAGATCTGCCAGTGTCTTTCTCATATCCCGGCGTTCCACAATTTTGTCTACAAAACCGTGGCTTTCCAGAAATTCCGCCGACTGAAAATCGTCTGGCAGCCGTTGTTTGATGGTGCCCTCAATGACCCGGCGGCCGGCAAAGCCCACCAGCACCTTTGGTTCTGCCAGGATAATGTCTCCCAGCATGGCAAAGCTGGCGGTGACCCCTCCGGTGGTGGGATCGGTGAGCACCGTGATGTAAAGCAGTCCCGCGTCGCTGTGGCGGGCACAGGCTCCGGAAGTTTTGGCCATCTGCATCAGGGAAAGGATCCCCTCCTGCATCCGGGCGCCTCCCGAAGAGGCGAAGATGACGATGGGAAGGCGTTTTTCGGTGGCCCTTTCAAAGGCGCGGGTTATTTTCTCCCCTACCACCGAGCCCATGGAAGCCATCATAAAGCGGGAATCCATCACCGCGATGACACATGGCTCCCCCATGATCTCGCACTCGCCGGTGACCACAGCATCGGACAGCCCCGTCTTTTCCTGCAGCTCCCGGATTTTCTCCTCATAGCCGGGAAAGTCGATGGGGTTTTTGCTTTTCATAAGGGTATCATATTCTTTAAACGTCTGGTTGTCAACAGTCAATTCCAGTCTTTCTCTGGAGGAGAGCCTGGCGTGATAGCCGCAGTTCTTGCAGACTTTGTTCCCGGCTTCAAATTCCTCCATCAGCACCACCTGCTGGCAGCGGGGGCACTTGAAGAGCAGGTCACTGGGAATGTGGATCTTTTTGGTCTTCGCGGCCGGCTGCTCATCAATATCCAGCCGGGTCTTGACCTTTTGGAACAACTCTTCCCACAAAATAGCTCCGCCTCCTTTATGGACAGGGGATCATTCCCCTCCCGTCTAACGATGGGTAAAGTTCTTTCTGTCTAAAAATCCGATATCAAAGTTGCCCGCCTCAAAGTCCGGGTCTTTCACCAAGTTTAACTGAAACTCAATATTGGTGTCAACGCCTTCCACCAAAAATTCGGCCAGGGCCCAGCGCATTTTCAGGATGGCTTCCTTGCGGGTGGGGGCATAGACGATCAGTTTCGCAATCATAGAATCGTAGTACGGGGTTATAGTATAACCCTGATAGATGGCGCTGTCAATACGCACACCGGGGCCTCCCGGCATATGCAGCGCCTGGATGGTGCCCGGGCAGGGGCGAAATCCCTGGGCCGGATTCTCCGCGTTAATGCGGCACTCGATGGCGTGTCCCTTGAGGGCGATGTCCTTCTGGGTATAGGGAAGTTTGTGCCCGGCGGCAATGAGAATCTGCCGGCGGACAATATCCACCCCTGAGACAAGCTCGGTGACCGGATGCTCCACCTGAACCCGGGTGTTCATCTCCATGAAGTAGAAGTTGCCTTTGGCGTCCACCAAAAATTCAATGGTCCCTGCATTTTCATAGCCGCAGGCTTTCGCCGCGGCGCAGGCCGCCTGGCCCATCTTCTCCCGCAGTTCTTCGGTCATAAAGGGGGCCGGGGAGGGAGACTCCTCCAGCACCTTCTGGTTGCGGCGCTGCATGGAGCAGTCCCGCTCCCCCAGGTGGACCACATTCCCGAACCGGTCGGCCAGGATCTGCACCTCAATATGCCGGGGACCTTCAATAAACTTTTCAATATAGACCTGATCGTTGGCGAAGAAGCTGAGAGCCTCCTGTTTTGCGGCCACAAAAGCCGATTCCAGCTCCCCTTCGTCGCCTACATACCGGATACCCCGGCCGCCGCCGCCGGCGCTGGCCTTGACCATAATCGGATAGCCGATCTCCGACGCGATCCGCCGGGCGTCTTCCAGTGTCTCCACCACTCCGTCGGAGCCGGGAACCACCGGCACGCCGGCTTTCTTCATGGTCTCCTTGGCGGTGGATTTATCCCCCATCATCTCGATGGATTCGGGCCTGGGCCCAATAAATTTCACGCCGCATTTCTCGCACATCCGGGCAAACCCTGCGTTTTCCGAAAGAAAGCCAAAGCCGGGATGCAGTGCCTCCACGCCGGTGATCTCACAGGCGGAGAGGATGGCGGCAACGTTGTTATAGCTGTCCCGGGTGGCGGCAGGGCCGATGCAGATGGCCTCGTCAGCGATCTGGGCGTGGAGGGCGTCCCGATCCGGCTCGGAAAAGACCGCCACCGTCCGGATGCCAAGTTCCCGGCAGGCCCGGATGATCCGCACCGCGATTTCTCCCCGGTTGGCAATGAGTACTTTACTGAACATAAGCGCCTCCCGCTATTCTTTCTGCTCTGCGGCCTTGGGGCCGATGGCAAAGGTCAGCTCCGCTGTCACCGCACGCTTTCCATTTACGGTAGCGGTGGCTTTTCCCACCCCGATGGAGCCTCTGAGCTTGATGACCTCCACCTCCAAGAGGATGGTATCCCCCGGCAGGATCTGCTTGCGGAACCGTGCCTTGTCGATGCCGGCGAAAAAGGCCACATGGCCTTTGTACTGCTCTAAAGAGAGGACGCAGACCGCGCCGGCCTGGGCCAGCATCTCCACCGTCAGCACGCCCGGCTGTACCGGCATCCCAGGAAAATGCCCTTTAAACCAGAATTCATCCTCCTTGAGGGTCTTTCTGGCTACCACATGCTCCCCTGGGGTCAGCTCCAAGATATCGTCAATGAGCAGGAAGGGGTCCCGATGGGGGATAATCTCCTTGATCTGCTCCTGTGTCATGAGCACTTCTTCCATGTTTTTGTCTCCTTCTGCCCCCATGGGGCCAATATTTCCCAACGCGGATATATCGCCGCTTTGGCTATTCGATGACCAGAATGGGCTGGCCGTATTCCACCGGCTGGGCATTGTCCACCAGAATCTGGGTCACGGTGCCGTCTACATCGCTGGGCACCTCGTTCATCAGCTTCATGGATTCGATGATAAAGAGGGTATCCCCCTTTTTCACCTTGCTGCCCACGCTGACATAGGGGGGCTTTTCCGGAGCGGGAGAGTGATAGAAGGTGCCCACAATGGGGGATTTGACCACGTGGCCCTTGATTTCCTCCTTTTCCGGAGCAGGGGCCGCGCTGCCAGGAGCCGCGGCTGCCGGAGCAGCTGCTACCTGGACCGCCGGCGCCTGGATCACCTCAGTTTTGGGGCCCTCGATAACCACCTTCAACCCCTCAGATTCAATTTCCAGCCGGGTCAGTTTGTTTTTTGCCACCCGGTCCATTAAGCTTTTGATGTTATCTACGTTCAGTTCCATTGGTTCCTCCTGTCAAGCTCTCTCGTCTTCGAACTTCTTCAGGCACAAGGTGGCGTTCTGGCCGCCAAAGCCCAGAGAATTGGTGATGGCATATTCGATGTCCGCCTTGCGGGCGCCTTCGGTGATATAATCCAGGTCGCACTCCTCGTCAGGCACCTTGTATCCTACGGTGGGAGGCAGAACGCCGTCCCGCAGAGCCAGGCAGGTGATGGCGGCCTCAATGGCGCCCGCCGCGCCCAGCATATGTCCGGTCATGGACTTGGTGGAGGAGATGGGCACCTGAGACGCCCGCTCCCCAAAGACCTTTTTCACCGCGTTTGTCTCATATTTATCGTTGATGGGGGTAGAGGTGCCGTGGGCGTTAATGTAACCCACGTCCTCTGTGGTAATCCCCGCCTCCCCGATGGAAAGCTCCATGGCCTTGATGGCGCCGGTTCCCTCCGGATCAGGGCTGGTGATGTGATAAGCGTCTGCCGTGGCGCCGTAGCCTACTATCTCGCCGTAGATTTTGGCGCCTCTGGCCCTGGCGTGCTCCAATTCCTCTAAAATGAGCATTACCGAGCCCTCGCCCATAATAAAGCCGTCCCGCTCCTTGTCAAAGGGGATGGAGGCCCGGGCCTTGTCCTGGCTCTTGGAGAGAGCGCCCATGTTGTTGAAGCCGGAAGCGGCGAATTTGGTGATGGTGGCTTCGGCGCCGCCGGCCACCGCCACATCCAGATAGCCGTATTTGATCTTGCGGAAGGCCTCGCCAATGGCGTGGTTGGCCGAGGAGCAGGCGGTGACCGCTGTAAAGTTATCGCCCTTGAAGCCATGCTGCATGGCGATCATACCGCAGCCCATATTGGAGATCATCATGGGGATAAAGAAGGGGGAAACCCGGTTGTATCCTTTCTCCAGAGCCTTGATATGCTCCTCCTCCAAGGTGTTGATGCCGCCGATACCGCTGCCCAGAATGACACCCACCCGGAAGGGATCCTCCTCTTTGAATTCGGTGCCGGCGTCGGTGAGGGCCAGGTTGGCCGCCGCGCAGGCAAACTGGCAGTACCGGTCCATCCGGCGGGCCTCTTTCTTGGCAATGCCATAATCTACGGCCTGGAAGTCCTTGACCTCCGCCGCCAGCTTGATGTCAAAATCGCTGGTGTCAAAGTGGGTGATTTCATCAATGCCGCAGACGCCGGCCTTGATATTCTCCCACATGGCATCCACACCGATCCCCACCGGGGTCACGGCGCCAATGCCGGTAATCACTACTCTTTTCATCTGATTTTCCATGCCTTTCCATCCCTTGCGGGCCAATTTTGCCCGCCGCTGGCCTTCTCCCAGCAGGTCAAAATGTAAAAATTATATCTTATTATACTATTTGTATTTGATTACATAGCCAATCCGCCGGATACCACCAGGGTCTGGCCGGTGATATAAGAAGCATCGGGGCCGGCCAGGAAGGATACCACAGCCGCTACCTCTTCCACCTTGCCGAACCGGCGCAGTGCGATGGCGTGGAGGGCTTCCTCCTTGACCTTGTCGGGGAGGACGGCGGTCATCTGGGTGTCGATGAATCCGGGAGCCACCGCATTGACGGTGATGTTCCGGCTGCCCAGCTCCTTGGCGGCGGTCATGGTCATGCCGATGACGCCGGCCTTGGAAGCGCTGTAGTTAAACTGTCCGGCGTTGCCGTAAACTCCCGCCACCGAAGAGATGTTGATGATCCGGCCGCTTCTCTGGCGCATCATTAGGGCCCCGGCGTGGCGGGTCATGTTAAAGACGCTCTTCATATTCACATTGATGACTGCGTCATACTGCTCCTCGCTCATCCGAACCAGCAGCCCATCCTTGGTGATGCCGGCGTTGTTGACCAGCACATCCAGGCTGCCGAAGCGGGCGGCCACCTTCTTGACCATCTCGCCGCATCCGGCGAAATCGGTGACATCACAGATAAAGCAGTCGGCGTCCACGCCAAATTCCCGGCACTTGGCCGCTGTCTCTTTCCCGCCGTTTTCATATTCCGCTTCACCCCGGCAATTCACCGCGATGTTGAATCCATCCTGGGCCAGGCGCAGGGCGATGCAGGCGCCAATACCCTGGGAAGCTCCTGTAATCAATGCTGTCTTTGCCAAAATAAACACTCCTTCATCCTTATAACTTATGGTATAAACAAATATAAATTATACGTCAAATATAATAGCGCCATAGGTCAGCCCCGCGCCAAAGCCCACCAAACAAACCCGGCTGCCTTGGGGCATCCGGCCAAGCCGTCTGGCCTCTTCACAGGCCAGGGGGATGCTGGCGGAGGAGGTGTTGGCGTATTTATCCAGATTGCAGAACACCTTCTCCATAGGGATATGGAGTTTCTGAGCCGCGGTTTTGATGATCCGGATGTTGGCCTGATGGGGGATGAGCAGGTCGATGGACTCGGTGGGGATCCCCGCCTTTTCCGCCGCTTTTTCCACCGCATGGGGCATCACCCGGGTGGCGAATTTATAGACCTCCCGGCCATCCATATAGACAAATCCGTCGGGCCAATCAGGATAGCCCTCCGGAAGGGGGGCCGGGTCGTTTTGCATAAACACGGTTTTCAGCTCCGGCTTTTTCGCGAAGAGAAGGTGGGCCCCGGTGCCATCGGCCCCCATATAAGAGGTATAAAGGGTATCCGCTTCCTCCAGCAGATAGGCCGCCGCCCCGTCCCCAAAGAGGACACAGGTGGAACGGTCCTCATAGTTGCAGATCTGGGACAGTCGTTCGGCGCAGATGACCAAAACCTTTTTCACATCGCCGGTGGCCAGATACCGCCGGGCCATGTCAATGGCGTAAACGCATCCGGCGCAGGCGCAGTTGATGTCAATGGACATGCATTCCTGGATTCCCAGCATCCCCTGGGCGATGCAGGCCATGGAGGGGGTGTGTAAATCCGCCGTCACCGAACTAAAGAGGATCAGATCCACCTCCTGGGGGTCGATACCGGCGTCTTCCAATGCCTTCTGCGCCGCTTTGACGCCCATATCCACCGTCAATTCCCCGTCGGCCACATGCCGGGTCTTGATTCCCGAGCGGGTGGTAATCCATTCGTCGGAAGTGTCCAAAAAAGAGGTGAAGGCTTCGTTATCCACCGTCAGGGGTGGGACATAACTCCCCATACCCAAAATCCGAATTCCCATTGCGTTTCCAATCCCCGCGGCCGCACGCGGTTGCAAGTTTTTCTCCAAACGGAAGCTGTCCACGAGCTATATTTGACAAGCTCCCCGCAAATTTTGTTAACTTTTTCGTGATCCCTTGATTTTCCAGGGGTTTATTGGTATATTGATTCTGTAGGCCTCCCGTCCATTTTTCAGGGAGGACTTTTCTATGGTAGGATGCGGCGCCAAAGGAGCCGGTATAAACTTCCATTTTTTTAAAAAAATATAATAGCCGTTACATTTTATTATGATAGTGGCTGACAGCGGATTTGTCAATCGGCTTTTTGTGAAATACTTCCCAAAAGACGAATTTTTCTCATTCTGAAGGGCTTTTTACCCGTAAAACACTGCAAAGGAGACCATCGCCATGACGAAAGTAGCCTATCTTTTCTCCGGACAGGGATCACAATATCCCGGTATGGGCAAGGAATTTTACGACAATTTCCCGGCTGTGCGCCAGATTTATGAGTGCGCCGGGGACATTCTGGGCCGGGATATCGCCGCCGTATCCTTCGGCGAGGACGAGGCCCAGCTGCAAAAAACCATCAATGCCCAGCCGGCCATCTTTGCCCTAAGCCTAGCCTGCTATACCCTTTGCAAGGAGCATCTGCCTCCCGCCATCGCCATGGCCGGACACTCCCTGGGAGAGTATGCCGCCCTTTGTGCCGACGGCGTTATGACCATGGAGGACGGTTTTCGGGTCATCGGCGCCCGGGCTGCCGCCATGGAGAAGGCGGGAGAACGTCATCCCGGCGCCATGTATGCCATTATCGGCTGCGAACCGGCTACCATTGCCCAGGTCTGTGACGAGACGGAGGGCTATGTCCTCCCCGTCAACTATAACAGCCCCGTCCAGACGGTCATCGCCGGGGAGCTGGACGCCGTCCAAAAGGCCGCGGAAACCTTCACCCAGATGGGGCATCGGGCCATTAAATTAGGAGTCTCCGCCGCCTTCCATTCCAAGCTCATGGAGGAAGCCGCCCAGGAGCTGAAGGAGGCTGTTTCCGGCACCCCCTTTGCTGAGCCGGCGGTTCCCTTCTTCTCCAATGTGACCGGCGACCAAAACGCTGACCTTTCCGACATGCCCTCCTATTTCTATCGGCATATGATCTCCCCCGTCCGCTTTACAGACGAGCTGACCCATATGCGGGAGGCCGGACCCAGTGTCTTTGTGGAGCTGGGGCCGGGGAAGGTGCTCACCGGTTTGGTCAAGAAAACCCTCAAAGGCATGCCTGTCATGTACATTGAGAATATGAAAACCCTTGGGAAAGTGGTCGAGTCCCTTTCCCTGTAATAAAGATGAGGCGAATGTCATGAACCCTTCCTCAAAACGGCGGGCCTTTGCCCTGACCGGTTATCCCTTGGGACACACCATGTCCCCGCCCCTCCACCAGCGGCTGTTTGAAATGGCCGGCCGGGAGGGGGAATATCAGGTGCTGGAAATCCCTCCGGAGGAACTTTCCTCCCGGGTGGAGGAGCTGTTGGCACTGGACGGCTTTAACGTCACTATTCCCCATAAATTGGGGATTATTCCCTATTTGGATGAACTCTCTAATAGTGCCCGGCGCTATGGCGCTGTCAACACTGTCAAGTGCGGAGAAAAATCCATCGGTTACAACACCGATGTAGACGGTTTTGTCCGGGCGCTGGCCGAAGCCGGTGTGGAATTAAAAAACAAGCGGATCCTCGTCTTAGGAGCCGGCGGCGCCGGCCGGATGATGGCCATCGAATCCTGCCTCGGCGGCTGCGATGTGGTGGTGGCCATCCGGATGAGCAGTGTGCCCCGGGCTGAGGCCCTGGCGGCAGACATCCGCGCGCTGCGTCCCGACGCAAAGATCCGAATCTGTCTGATGGATGAACTCCTCCCCCTGATCGGTGAGGAGGGGGGCTTTGATCTGCTGTGCAACGCCACTCCGGTGGGTATGTATCCCAAAACCGACGCCATGCCGGCCCAGGAGGAGGTCATCAAAGCCTGCGGCTGTGTCTTTGACGCCATCTACAACCCTGGAAGAACCCGCCTTCTGGAGGTGGCTCAGCGCCATGGCATCCCCACGGTAGGCGGCATGTCCATGCTGGTGTGGCAGGCGGTGGCCGCCCACGAGATCTGGGACGGGGATCGGTATGACCCCGGCGACATCCAAAAGCTGACGGAAGAAATGTCCCAACTTGTCTCGCTGCAGTTCGGCGGCGGAAAATAAGGGCCTTTGGCCAAAGGAGCGAAATCATGTCCCGCAATATTGTCTTATGTGGATTTATGGGCAGCGGAAAGACCACCATCGGCAAGATGCTGGCCCAGCATCTTCTTTATACCTTCGTAGACACCGACGATGTCATTGAAGCGACGACCGGTATGACAGTTCCCCAGATCTTTGAAATCCATGGGGAGGAACACTACCGGGATCTGGAACACAACGCGGTTAAGGAGCTGGCTTCCCGGAAAAAAAGCCATGTCATCGCCACCGGCGGCGGGGTAATGACCTTACAGCGGAATGTGGATGTATTCCGGGCCCATGGGGATAAAATCATCTTTCTGGATATCCCCTTCGAGGTATGCTATAAGCGGATCAAGGATTCGGACCGCCCGCTGGTGCGAAACAACACAAAGGAAGCTTTGCATGAGATTTACCACGCCCGCCGGGATCTCTACCTGGCGGCTTGCGACCAGCGGATTACCGGTCTGGATTCCCAGGCCATTGTCCGGGAGATTATCCAGGGGATCCATTCGTCCTATACCCCGGAAAGCGAACGGTACTAAACAAAAACCGTGTATCCCTTTTGGGGATACACGGTTTCTTCTTTCTCATTTTCGCACAAACGCGCCCGGAACCGGTGACACGGTTCCGGGGACATGTCCGAAATAAGGCTTACAGGATTAATCCAGGTTCCTGGAAAGCAGTTTGACGCAAGCGATGGCGCTGAGCACCATGGCCGCACAGCCCGCGGCCACCAGGGATAAGGCGACAATGGCGTTCCAAAGGGCCGCGTTTTTTCCTTTTTCATTCATGGGAACGTCCTCCCTTTTTCATTATGATTATGGTTAGTGTAGCACGTTTTATCCTCTCTTGCAACGGAAAAAGGCGGGAAGGTCGCTATCATAGTAAAAAAGGCAGCCGCTGAGCGGCTGTCTTTTTTATTATGCGACTATGCGGCACTAAGTTTTAAGTAAAGAGTTCTCTTTCCGGTAGCCGGAAAATTTCCTTCGCCCCTTTTTCCGACGGGGGATAGGCATAGCCCTGGATGAGCACAGCTGGACGGGATTCATCCCCCTGGCCCATGAGCAGGGTGGCCGCGGAGCAAAGCTCGTCGGCAATGGCTTCCTCCGAGGACTGCATCACATAGCCATCCCGGTCGGCAGCTCCCCGATAGCTATGGATGGGGGCGATTCCATAGCATCCAACACAGACGCCGATGGCCCCTTCCCGGAAGGAGCGTCCATGGGTATCCGCCACAATCACCGCTACCCTCTTCCCAGTCAAGGAAAAAATACCATTAGAAATTCTCTTGGCACTCTGGTCTGGGTCGCGGGGCAGAGCAACGACCAAATCCTCCCCGCCGGCATTGGAATGATCCACCGCGGCATTGGCGCAGATAAATCCCAGCTTATGCCGGGTGATGATTACCCCAGGCCTCACCTTCACTACTTCGGAGGATTCTTCCAGCACCACCTGCAAAATCCGTGGATCCTTTCCTGTCATTTGCGCGTAACGCAGCGCCTCAGGGGAAGGGGTCACCTGGGATAGGGAATAAACCCTTCCCTCTGCTTTAGAGATAATCTTATGGGCCAGAACCAGAATATCGCCGTTTTGTATCTCTCCCACCGTGTGAAGAGCGGCAGTAAGGATCTGGGGCAGGTCATCCCCGGCATGAATCGGAGGGATTCCCTCCGGGGCAAGCATCCGTATTCCCCTCATACCCGATCCCTCGCATGGAGTAGATTTGGTACCCGTTTGAGAACCACCTGATAAATCACGACCGTACCAAAAGAGTTGATCGCCGCCTTGATGAGGTTAAAGGGGATCAGGGCATAGGGCATCATTTGAAGTACCTTTTCTGTCCCGTAGCCAAATTGAAGGGGCAGGATGACACAGTTGACCGGCACCATGGCAATGGTCCGGGCAATAGAGCCAATAATACAGGCGATAATCAGCCCCTTGCAGTCTGGCTTCTTCTGGTAAATCCAGCCTACCACAAAGACAAACACCGAGGTAATCAGGCAATCGCTTAAGGGTCCAAAAATTCCTTTGGCCCGGAACATAAAATAAAGGATATCCTTGATAAGATTGGTCATGACGCCGGCAACCGGGCCAAAGGTCACTGAAGCCACCAGGGCGGGAATTTCACTGGGCTCAAAGCGGAGAAATTGGGCCCCTGGAATCAGCGGTACCGAAAAGATAGACATGAGCAGGAAGGCAAGGGCCCCCAAAAGTCCCACGTAGGTAATTCGTTTGGTATTGACTTTCTGTTTCATCCCAGTTTTCTCCTTTGCTATCCGGCTAAATTCCGGTTAGTCCAATGCCGATATGCCCCCGTTTATAGCGTTTGTTCATGCCGATGATCATGGGAGTCAGCCCCTCGACGGTACGGGCGTTGAGAAGACTGCCCGCGTCAAAGCCCCGCAGGCCGATATCCTCTGCCAGGCTGATCAGTGTGTTCTTTGCCTCTTCATCCTCGCCTAGAATCAGGGCGTCACCTTTGACCTCTTTTTCCGGATTTTCCAGCATGGCCGCCGAAACAGTATGGAAAGCCGCTACTACCTTAACGCCCTCACCCAGCGCCGCCTGGGTCTGCTGGGCATTGGAGCCCTCTGCCGGCGCCTCGTAGCGCAAAGGTTTAAAGCGCAGGGGGATGGTCACATCCACCACAATTTTCCCTTGGACCAGTGGTTTAATCAGCTCCAGCACCGCCGCTCTGGCGGCGTCGGGGACGGCCAGAACCACAATGTCCCCTGCCTGGACAGCGTCTTCGTTGGCAAGGCCTCGGGCATTCTGTCTTCCGGTCATCTCATTGATCCGGCCGGCCGCTTCCTCCGCCCGCTCCTTCTGCCGGGAGCCGATGACAATCTGATGGCCAGCTTTGGCCCAACGGTATCCTAAGCCAAAGCCCAGATCCCCGGTGCCTCCTACAATCACAATATTCATAAGGATTTCCTCCTTCGTTTGCTGTGTCTTAGTCGAGTACGTATTTGGAGATGATCTGCAGGGATTCCATGGGATCTATCCCCATGACCTCGAAGGCCACCGGGTTGTCCACCCCGGCCTCGTTGAGGGCCTTCAGTTTTGCTTTACACTCGTCGGGATCCCCGGCGATGGCCAGCAGGTCCACCATCTCGTCGGTGACAAGCTCGGTGGCGAATTTCCCCTTCAGGACCCCTTCCTTAAAGGGCATAATCTGCTCTTCGGTCATACCGGTGCAGGTCAGGATGGGGTGCACGCCGTGGATGCCCACGAATTTAGCGATCACTTCTTTAACCGCCTGTTTTGCCTTCTTGGAGTCCTTGTCCACATGCATGGGGAAGTATGCGGAGATTTTGATCTCGCTGGGATCCCTTCCCGCCTCTTTGGCGCCGGCTGCGATGTGCTCCTTGGCATAGGCTACATAGGGAAGGCTTGTCATGGTGGAGAGCAGAACGCCGTCGGCAATCTGGCCGGCGATATGCAGGGCTTTGGGCCCCTTCACCCCCAAATAAACCGGCATGTCTTTGCGGTAGGGTACGAAATCCAGCTCTACGTCCCCGGTCTTGAAGACCTCCCCGTCGAATTTCACATGGCCCTTGCCGATGAGCTCTTTAATAATCATAGCACACTCTTTGGTGGATTGGATGGGCTTTTTAAAGGGAATGCCCGCCATATCCTCCATCCAGCGCTTGTTGGAGCCGCCAAGGCCCAGGATGATGCGGCCCTTGGAAATGGCGTCCAGGGAAGCGCTCTCCATGGCGGAGAGGACTGGGTGGCGGGTAAAGGGGTTGATGACGCCGATGCCGATCTGGATTTTGGAGGTCTGCACCGCGCAGGCCGCCGCTGTGGAGAAAGCGCCGCCATAGAAATAGTCCTCCGCAATCCAAACAGAAGCAAAATCATTGTCCTCAGAAGCTTTGACCAGTTTCATAACGGTGTCGCAGTCGTGACCGCCGTAAAATCCGAAGCCTAAATTATAGGGGTTCGCCATAATAGATTACTCCTTTCTCTATTTCATTTCATAGCCGTAATTTTCTTTCAACGCTTTGGAAAGTTCCTCAAAGGTGGGCTGAATGGTAGGCACTGCCGGCAGATGCTCCGCTGTGGTGGCAGGATCTTTCAGTCCGGTAGAAGTGATCACCGCGACTACTTTGTCATTGGGCCCTATCTTTCCAGCCTGGGCCAGCTTCTCAATGGCCACCAAGGAGGTAACCGAAGCAGCCTCACCATAAATTCCTTCTTCCCGGGCCAGCCGCAGCTGCATGGCCATGGTTTCCTCATCAGAGCTGGTCTCAGCGTAGCCTTCCGATTCCTTCAGCGCGGCATAGCCCTGGTAGGTACCCTGGGGGCCGGCGATGGAGAAGGAGATAGACCACTCGGAGGGGACTACTACCGGCCCATCGGCGTTTTCTTTCAGGGACTGTTTCAGGGAACCGAAGACCTCTGAAGCGATCATCTTGGTCTTTTTCTCAGAAACACCGATGGTCTGTAGGTCCTTAACCCCTTTCCAGACGCCGTAAAGGCCGTCGGAATAAGCGGAGGGAACAGCGATAAACTCAGGCAGATCCCCCAGCTGCTCATACAGTTCAAAAGCGATGGTCTTATATCCGTCGATGCCAAAACAGTTGCTGCCAATGGGCGGGGACATATATCCGCTGAGAGGATACCAGCCTTTCTCCTTAACACAGGCCTTCATGATAGTCCAGCGGTCGATGGGCTGGGGAGTCACCATGACATAGGCTCCAAAGGACTGCATGAGTGTTTTCATGGTTGTGGGGACCTGGGGCAGGGTAAAGATGACGCAGGGCTTATCCGCCGCAGCGCTGTAAGCCGCCGTGGCCGCACCGTGATTTCCGGTAGAGGAAACGGTGACCACCGGCCGTTTTTCTTGGACAGCCCGGGTCACTGCCACGCTGCACAGCCGGTCTTTATAAGACCAGGTGGGATTGACCGACTCATTTTTCAGATAGAGGTGATTTAGCCCCATGCTTCTGCCCAATTTCTTTAAGTGGAGCAAGGGAGTGTCCCCTTCCCCCAAGGTGACAGGCTCTGTCTCGGGCGCGATGGGAAGAAATTCACGGTGTTTCCACAGCCCCTTTCCCTTGGCGGAGAGGAACGTCTCCTTGGCTTTGGCTTTATCGCCAAAGTCATAGACGGTTGTAAAATTCACATTGATGCCCTTGGCTCCGCAGACAGGGCAGGCGTCGAAAGCCTCCTCCAAGGTGCCTTCATAGCCGCATTTGATACATTGAATTCCCTGATAATAACTCATAGCTTACTATTCCTCCTACAAGCTCAGTTTGATCAATTTCCGGGAGGACTTGGTTAAATAACGGGCACCGTCTTTCTCCACGGCCACCGTGTCCTCTACCTGGACACCGCCCCAGCCGATTTCATAGTAGGGAGTTTCCACATTAAGGGTCATCCCTTCCTGGAGGACGGTCTTATCTCCAGGTGCCACAGACGGTGGATCATAGACCTCAATGCCAATGCCATGCCCGCAGTGATGACGCTGATAGTGGCGCATCTTCTCCTGGGTTGTGCGCAGGGCAATCTGGAAGATTTCTTCCGCCGTCACGCCGGGACGGATGGCGTCAATGGCCTTTTCCTCCCCCTCCAAGATGGCGGCATAATAATCTTCCGCCTTTTGATTATTGCCCACAACAACAGTCCGGGCAATATCGGAACGATAGCTTTCATAGATACAGCCCAGGTCAAAACGGATCACGCTGCCATCCTTGACTACCTGGGTCCTAGTGTTGATGGTATCAGAATAGGCCGCCCGCTCATCAATGGTGATGACGCAGAAGAAGGGTAGAGCCCCTCTTTTTCCACAGCCCTCGGCAAAAAGCCGCGCGATTTCGTATTCACTCATTCCCAGTTTGATTTGATCGATAGCCTCATACATGGCATCTTCCGCAATGTTGGCGCTGCGCTGGATCAGGGCAATCTCATCCGGATGCTTAATTAGCCGGATCTGGGAGAAAATTCCCGCCGCCGGGATAAGCTCGTGATGGGGCAGCTCCTGCTCCAGCCATTTCCAGGCGGTAATGGGGGTCCGGCTTTCATCCAAGCCGATCCGGCCGCCGGTAGGGCACGCCGCCAAAATCGCTGATTTCAGCGCTTCGATAGCGGAAGGATAACGGTGCTCAATGGCTTTTTGCAGCTTCTCCCCCAAGGGGCCAATTCCCTGGTCGCAGTAAGAGAATTGGAATCCTCCCACAGCCAGAATCTCATCTACCTGGCCCGCCTCCAGCAGGGTGGGGACATCAGAAGCGGATGTGACGATGGTTTTTTTGTCCTCCGCCAGGTTATACACCAAATAGGACTGGGTTTTGCTCAGAATCTGCTGCCCTACATTGTCAAAGCCGCAAAGATAATAGATATTCTCCGGCAAAGAGGCCACCAACAGGTCCAAGCTGTTTTTTTCCATTTGGGAACGGGTCCGTTCCCTTTTAAACACAAGCAAACTGCTCATAGGCTTTCCTCCGCGCCGCCGCACCCGGCATAATTTCTCCATGTGCGGTAGATTCAAAAAGGGATTCTATAAAAATGCGGCCGAACTTAGCCGGCCGCATGATTTGCCAGCGGCAGGGTGATGTACCACACACCGGCAATATTGATCATTTGAAGTTTGGCATAACCTCTTCCGAGAACAGCTGCATATCCTCGATGAAAGAATCGACGGTATTTGCGGCAAACAGCATGGCGGAGCAGGTGGTCACGCCGGCTTCTTTATATTTCTGGATCTGCTCGGAAATTTCATCCGGTGTGCCGATCAGGTTTCGCTCCATATAGTTGCTAGCGTCCTGATCCTTTAAGGTAGATTTCTTCAGGCTCACCAGGTGTTTATAGAGCTGGGAGCTTTCAAACTTCTTGCAGGCTTCCTCTTTAGTCCGTGCAATAGAGATAGAAAGCTGAGGCGCAATGTCAATATCCTTGATGTCCCGGCCTTCAGCCTCGCACAGTCTGGCGATATCCTCTACGCCAGCCTTAATTTCACCAGGGGTCAGTACGGCGGGCAGCCAGCCGGTGCCATATTTCGCAACCCTTCTACGGCCGTTGGGGTTGTTTCCACCGATGTAGAAGGGGAAGGGATCCTGAACCGGCTTAGGATAGGACTGTACCCCTTGCAGGTCAAAGTATTTGCCCTTCATGGTTACCCGTTCCTCTTTAAACAGGCGAGCAACCATCTCCAAAGACTCGTCCAGCATCTCGCCCCGGTTGACACCCTGGGCGGCCGCGCCTTCCATAGCCTCGAACTCTTCGCGGTATGCGCCGATGCCTACACCAATGATGGTGCGCCCACCGGAGAGCTGATCCAGAGTGGCCAGTTCTTTCGCGATGATAGCAGGATTGCGGAAGGGGAACACCAGCAGGGCGGTAGCTACCTTCAAAGTCGTGGTGTTTTCCGCAATGGCAGCCAGGGTGATCAGGGGAGCGTAGTAGTTGGGGGCGCAGCCGAATTCCTCGCTGACATAATGCTGGGTGGAAACATGGTCATTGCCCCACACAGAATCAAAGCCCAACTTCTCTGCCGCTTTGGCCATTTTAATATTGTCCCGCACATGGGCGAAGGGGATGGGGTACATAAGCCCCTCGGTGCCGGTAGGGATACCAATACCAAATTTCATAAGAACCTTCCTTTCACCGGCCCGCGCCGGTTATTGAGATTTTTAAGAAAGACACACCGGGCGGACAAACTCCTGCCCGGTGTGCGACAGCAAATCTAAATTATTTCCCAGAAGTTTCTTCTGCAACCGCCATGGTGAAGGTTTCACCCTTGGTGCTCTCTTTGTTCTTAAAGATGAGTCCGATAATGGCATAGATAACGATAGCGGAAAGCAGACCGATAATAGCCGGAATGGTCACGTTGGAAACCTTAGCAATGACAACGGCCAGGATCCAGGACACAAAGGCGGTCCAACGGAAGCCAGAGGGCATAAAGACTTTCTTCTTATCCCGGTGGATAATCCAGAAGTGGGCGATAATAATACCGGCAAAGGGAGGCATAACGGTGCCGATAAAGTTGAGCCATACCACAAACTTGGAAGCCAGGCCCAGCATAGCGACTGCAACCGCAATAAGGATAGAGATGACGGTCCAAACAGGCTTGCTTACCTTAATGTGAACCATTTCACTGAGGTTTGTAAACGCCAGAGCCGAGGAGTAAAGGTTGCTGTTGGTGGTGGTCCACAGGGCCAGGGCTAGGATGATAATGCCGGGGATGATCAGGCCCAGGATGGTCATGGTCTGGACAAAATCGCCAGTACCGGTGGCAACAGAGGACAGGACTGCCACGGCCTCATAAAGTCCGGAACCCAGGATATAACCTGCGAAAGCGCCCAGGATAACATGGGAGGCCTTTTTGCAGTAACGGGTAACGTCGGAAACCAGGGCGGCGCCGGTAACCCAGGTGGCGATGGCCGCGCCCATAGCGGTGGAGAAGGAGATGGGCTCCTCAGGCTGGATGCTGAAGATAGCGCCTAAACCGCCGCCATGCATTATAGTACAGATGAACAGGACAATCAAAAGGATCCACAGAGCCGGGCTGGCAATGGTGCCAACGATAGACAATCCCTTAAATCCAAAGAGTGCGGCCGCGCCAACCAGGATAGCAAACACAATGACCGCAATCCAAGACGGGATCTCTGGCACCAGAGAATGGAGCGCGTCGCCAAAAGAGTTGAGCAGGACGCCGATGAATCCCATAGAAAGAATACCCATGAGCAGGGATGAAATAATCGAACCTTTCTTACCAAAAACAATACGGCCAATAGAATAGGTGGTCAGACCAGTGCGATAACCGATGAGGCCGACGAAAACGGCAATAAGCATCAGTACCAGGTTGCCGGCGAAAACAGCCAGGATGCCGTTTCCTGCCGTACTGCCGGATCCGATGGTACCGCCGGTCATAAAGGCGCTCAGGGAAATACACCAGCCGATCCAGACGGTGGCGGTGGCGATCAGGCTCCGGCGTTTGTCCTTGGGGACGGTATCCAGAGAGTAATCGTCCTGAATGTCATTCTGGATGTCGCTCGTTTGTTTCTTAACTTCTTTGACTTCGTTTGTACTCAATGTTCTCCCTCCAGTTGAAAAAATAAATTTGTATCGCATTACCTCGCCTCTAAAGCCCAATGGAGGAGGGCTTTATCTTTACCTGCTCTAGGCAAATTGCGAGGCAAATTAGCCTTGATAAGCCACCAATTCAATCTCAACCATAGCAGCTTTAGGCAAGGCTGCTACCTGGAAAGCAGCTCTAGCCGGCAGAATAGCGCCATTAAAGTACTGGGCGTAAATCTCATTGACAGTGGCAAAATCCCCCATATCAGCCAGAAGCACTGTAGTCTTAACCACATTGTCGAAGCTCATGCCAGCCTCTTCCAAAATTGCCTTCAAGTTTTTGAACACCTGATGGGCCTGGGCCTGGATGCCGCCTTCCACAACAGCGCCTGTCTTGGGATCAATAGGCACCTGACCGGAAACATAAAGGAAATCTCCCGCCCTCACCGCTTGGGAATAAGGGCCAATAGCGTCTGGTGCATTTTTAGTACAAATTTCTTTTTTCATGGGAACAGCTCCTTACCTGTTTGAAATTCAAATCTCCTTCAGGTAACGGTAAACGGTCTGCTCGGATACATCCAGCGCTTGGGCGACTTCACCTACTGCGCCTTTGAGTAAAAACGCTCCTTTACCCTGGAGAGTTGCGACAACTTGTTTTTTCTCCTCAATGGTCATGCGGGAAGCGTCCACCGCATAATCCCCCATGGCAGTCTGGACCATTTGAGAGAGCATTTCTTCAAAGGAAGACGCAAAACTTTCTCTCTGCTCCTGATCCTCCCCATCTTGTATAGCAGTTGTACCCGAAAACATCAACATTCCATCCAATTGCTGACGAACCCGCAGGTAGGGCGAGATATCGATGTTGATACAAAACATGCCGATCAAATTTTTATCTTCATCTTTTATAAAATAGGTGGACGAACGGAAAATTCTTCCGTCTTCTTTCATCTTTCCGGTGTAATTGGTGATGTAATCCCGGTGTTCATATTCTTTACCATGGATCAGCCCCAAGGCAAAGTCGGTAATCGTTCCTCCTAGTTTTCTTCCCGTTAGGGTGTGATCGCTCAAAGCGATGATAGATTTTTCCAGGTGACGGATATCGTGGAGCACTACCTCCGCATTTTCTCCAAACACCTTTCCTATAAATTTGACAAAGGGGATGTACATTTGCAAAATGTCATCTGCTGTCATTATGTCTTTCCTCCCGATTTTATTAGGGCAGGCCGGCCCTGATTATGTGCAACGAGATAGAAAACTTGTGCCGCCGGCTTATGGAGGAATTATACTCCTATGGATTTAATAAAAAATTATTATCTCAATAAATTATTATTATAATACCTGGTTGCACACAGTATGTCAATAGACAAAACAGCCTATTTTTTATTAAAATCTCGTCGTTATGCCCTATTTTCTCCTGCTGGAATATCATTTCCTTGTATTTTTTCAAAGTCCCTACCCTGTGGTGAGAATTTTTTCTCACCACAGGGTATTAAAAAAGGCGGTACGATTTGTACCGCCTTTTTGCTAGAAACCAGCTTATTTGTTCAGGTTTTCTTCCAGAACCGCCAGCTGATGACGGAGTTCCTCCGGCAGTTTGTCGCCGAATTTTCCATAGAACTCATGGATGCCCTTAGCTTCCTCTTTCCAGAGGTCGACGTCAACATCCAGCAGGCCCTTGATGGTATCCAGATCCAGGTCCAGGCCGTCGATGTCGATATCCTCGGGCTTGGGCTCGTAGCCGATGGGGGTCTCTACTGCGTCAGCTTTGCCTTCGCAGCGGTTGAGAATCCACAGCAGGACACGCATGTTGTCGCCAAAGCCCGGCCAGATGAAGTGGCCTTCGTCATCGGTGCGGAACCAGTTGACGTTGAAGATCTTGGGAGCTTTGTCGCCCAGTTTCTTGCCCATGTCGATCCAGTGCTGCCAGTAATCGCCCATATGGTAGCCGCAGAAGGGCAGCATAGCCATGGGGTCACGACGAACAACACCTACAGCGCCGGTTGCAGCTGCAGTTGTCTCAGAAGCCATGATGGAGCCCACAAAGACACCGTGGTTCCAATCGCGGGACTGGTAAACCAGGGGAGCAGTCTTTGCACGGCGGCCGCCGAATACGATAGCGGAAACAGGAACGCCTTTGGGGTTGTTGAATTCTTTGCTGATGCAGGGGCAGTTTCTCGCCGGAGCGGTGAAACGGCTGTTGGGATGAGCGCCCTTGGAGCCGTCGGTGCAATCCCACTTCTCGCCCTTCCAGTTAATGGCGTTCTTCGGCGGGTTCTTGTCCAGGCCCTCCCACCAAACAGTGTTGTCATCCAGGTTGTGGACAACGTTGGTGAAGATGGTATCGCTTCTGGTGGTTGCCAGAGCGTTGGGGTTAGATTTCTCGTTGGTGCCAGGTGCAACGCCGAAGAAGCCGTTCTCCGGGTTGATGGCCCACAGGCGGCCGTCAGCACCGATGCGCATCCAGGCGATGTCATCGCCGACGCACCAAACTTTGTAGCCCAGATCCTGATATTTCTTGGGAGGAATGAGCATAGCCAGGTTGGTTTTACCGCAAGCAGAGGGGAATGCGGCTGTGATGTATTTGATTTCGCCCTGGGGATTCTCAATGCCCAGGATGAGCATATGCTCTGCCATCCAGCCTTCCTTCCAGCCCTGGTAGGAAGCAATTCTCAGTGCGAAGCACTTCTTGCCCAGCAGCACGTTGCCGCCGTAACCAGAGTTGACGGACCAAATGGTGTTGTCCTCGGGGAAGTGGACAATGTATCTGTTTTCTTCGTCCAGCTGTGCCTTGGAATGGAGGCCGCGGACAAAGTCGTTGGACTCATCACCCAGGTGTTTGAAAGCGTCGACGCCCATTCTGGTCATAATGTCCATGTTGAGTACAACATAGATGGAGTCGGTCAGCTCAACGCCTACCTTGGACAGCTCGGAACCGATGGGGCCCATGCAGTAGGGGATGACATACATGGTACGGCCTTTCATGCTGCCGTCAAAAAGTTTTCTCAGTTTTGGATACATGACCTTCGGGTCTTCCCAGTTGTTGGTGGGACCTGCATTTTCTTTTTCTCTGGAGCAGATGAAGGTTCTTCCCTCCACCCGGGCCACGTCGTTGATCGCTGTTCTGTGCAGCAGGCAGCCGGGCAGCTTCTCTTCGTTAAGCCGCTCCATTTCGCCGGTGGCAATCGCCTGATCCCGCAGCTCGCTGAGCTGCTCCTCGCTTCCGTCCAACCAGACGATCTTGTCCGGTTTTGTCAGGGCCGCCATCTCGTCGACCCAGTCAAGAACATTCTTGTTTTTTGTAAGCATTGTCCTATCTCCTTTCGCCGATTGCTTTGGCAATCGGATATAAGCAAAAGTTCCACAAGTACCATTATAAACGGTATGTCCAGGGTTTTCAAGAAAATATTGTTACATTCTTATCAAATTTTCAAAACCGAAACAAATTATACCCCTTTCACCCCAGAAATCTGGTCAATTGGTAGGCTGGCACAGGCATTTAACGCCATATCCGCCACATGTCCGGCCAGAAATTCATGGTAGGCCTGGGCCCCCACCATGACCGCATTGTCGGTGCAGTAAACGGGGGAGGGGACGGTCAGGGTATAGCCCCTGTCATCGCACTGCTTTTGCAGATATTCCCGAAGGCCGGAGTTGGCGCTGACGCCTCCTGCCAGCACAATCCGGCGGTAGCCCAGTTCCTGGGCCGCCAGCAGCAGCCGGCCGGAGAGGATCTCCACCACCGCCTTCTGGAAGGAGGCGGCCAGGTCATCCCGGTTGTACCCTTCCCCTTTCTGGGCGCAGTTGTGGATCAGGTTAATCACCGCTGTTTTCAGCCCCGAAAAGCTAAAGTCATAAGGGCTTCCCTCCACCTTAGGGTGGGGGAGTTTGTAGGCGTCAGGATTCCCAACCTTGGAAGCTTTATCAATATAGATGCCTCCGGGATAGGGGAATCCCATGGCCCGGGCCGCCTTGTCAAAGGCTTCTCCCGCCGCGTCGTCCCGAGTCCGGCCCACAATCCGGAAATCGGTATAATCCCGCACCTCGATAATATGGCTGTGTCCTCCCGAAGCCACCAGGCAGAGGAAGGGGGGGACAAGATCCGGATGCTCAATATAGTTGGCCGCAATGTGGCTGCGGATATGGTGGACGGGGATAAGAGGCTTTCCCGAGCCAAGGCAGAGCCCTTTGGCGTAGTTTACTCCCACCAGCAGGGCCCCGATGAGCCCTGGATAAGCGGTGACAGCCACCGCGTCCACCCCGTCCAGGGTCAGGCCCGCCTCCGCAAGGGCGGAGGTGACCACCCCGTCAATGGCCTCACAGTGTCGGCGGGAGGCAATCTCCGGCACCACGCCGCCGTAAATTTTGTGCTCCTTCACCTGGGACGCGATGATAGAAGAAAGGACCTTCCTTCCGTCTTCCACCACAGCGGCGGCGGTCTCGTCGCAGGAGCTTTCAATGGCTAATATCTTCAAAGGTTTCCCTTCCTTTCTTCATTGAGCTGGCGTGAGGAACTCGGCTCCATGCACCTGTTCGGGGAATGCCCGGTCGTGCCAATAATCCTTGGTCATAATCAGGGCGTCCTCTTTCGGCTTCTGGTAATAGCCAGGCCGAACGCCTACCTGGACAAAACCCAGCTGCTCGTACAGGGCAATGGCCCCGGCATTGGAGGCACGAACCTCCAGCGTCACCAGGCGCAGATGGTTTTCTTTCGCAAAGTGAAGCAGCGTCTCCATGAGGGCACGGCCAATCCCCCTTCTCCGGCAGGAGGGATACACCGCCACGTTGGTGACATACCCTTCCCCCACAATGTTGTGCATCCCCGCATAGCCTGCTACCCGGCCTTTGGGATCCAGCGCCACATAAAAAGCCGCCAAGGGGTTGGTCAGTTCATATCGCAGCCCATTTTCATGCCATGGGGTGGAAAAGCACTCCCTTTCCAGCCGGGCCACCTCTTTGATGTGGGAGCCTTCCATCTTTACAATCCGGATTCCTTCTACAGCTTCCATACCATTTCCGTCCTTTGTCCTCAATTGTATTTTTAGCTTCGGCGGGCGGCAATTCGCGCCCCAGGCTTTGATCGTGACACTGCCGCGGCCCACATAGGCTTGTTGCGATTGACACATAAGCGCGGTATCCCCCACCGGTAGGTGGCGCGCCTGGCGGCGGGCAATCCGCGCCCATGGCCTAGCTAAAATCATCGCCGCGCTGCCCGCGCCTAGCGGCGGGCAGGTCGCGCCCATGGCTTTGATCGTAACACTACCGCGGCACACGCGCCTGGCGGCGGGCAATCCGCGCCCATGGCCTAGCTAAAATCACCGCCGCGCTGCCCGCGCCTAGCGGCGGGCAGATCGCGTCCATGGCTTTTGATCGTGACACTGCCGCGGCACACGCGATTTTGTCTCGAACAACACCACAGCGCGACTTGGCTGCGGCGACTCGCCGCCCGCCGGCAGGTGGTCAGCCCTTGGCAGCCAGCCAGTTTTCCCCAGCGTGGACATCCACCTCCATGGGGACCTTGAGGTGAACAGCATTTTCCATCTCCTCTTTGAGGATGGCAGAAGCCCTGTCCACCTCCTCCGGCGGAGCGGCCAGAATCAGTTCGTCGTGGACCTGCAGGATCAGCTTTGTCTTTAGCCCCGCTTTTTCCAGGGCTTCGCTGACCCGGACCATGGCGATTTTGATGATGTCCGCCGCTGTGCCCTGAATGGGGGTGTTCATGGCCACCCGCTCTCCAAAGTTGCGCATATTCCGATTGGAGCTGGAGAGCTCCGGCAGGTACCTGCGGCGGCCCATCAGGGTTACCACATAACCGTTTTCCTTGGCAAATTCCTTAATATTCTTCATATACTGGGCCACCCCGCGATAGGTGTCCAGATAGCCTTTGATGTAACTGTCGGCTTCGGCTACGCTGACCCCAATGTCCTGGGAAAGGGAGAAGGCGCCGATGCCGTAGACAATGCCGAAATTGACCGCCTTGGCCCGGGAACGCATGAGAGGCGTCACCTCCAAAGGGGTCAGATGGAATACCTGGGCCGCTGTCTGGCGGTGGATATCCTCATGGTTGCGAAATGCCTCGATCATATGCTCATCCTCGGCAATGGAAGCCAAAACCCGCAGCTCGATCTGGGAGTAGTCGGCGTCGATGAGGGTCCAGCCCTTGGGCGCGGTAAAAAACTTCCGCAGGGTAGAGCCCAGCTCGGTGCGCACCGGGATGTTCTGCATATTGGGCTCGGTGGAGCTGATCCGGCCGGTCCGGGTTTCGGTTTGGTTAAAGCTGGAGTGAATCTTGCCGTCGGGCTGTACTGCCGCCAGCAGCCCGTCCACATAGGTGGATTTCAGCTTGGTCAGCTTCCGGTATTCCAGAATGTCCTCAATGATGGGATGCTTTCCCCGCAAGGATTCCAGCACATCCGCATTGGTGGAATAACCGGTCTTGGTCTTCTTCCGGGCGGGCAGTTCCAGCTTTTCAAAGAGGATCACCCCCAGCTGTTTGGGGGAGTTGATGTTAAAGACCTCCCCGGCAAAGCCATAGATCCGCTCCTGTAAGGAGAGGATGTCCTTGTCCAGGCCCTTGCCAAACTCCGCCACCCCAGCGGTGTCGATGTCAAAGCCCACATGCTCCATCTGCGCCAGCACCCGGGAGAGAGGCATCTCAATCTCAAAGAGCAGCTTCTCCTGGCCGTTTTCCTGGATGGCGGCCAGCAGGGACGGATACAGCGCCAAGGTCATGGCGGCATCCAGGGCCCCCCGCTCGTCTTTGCGCTCCCCGGTCAGCAGGGGCACCTTGGCGCCGTACTGGGAGGAAAGCATGGTCAGGTCATAGCTTGCCGAGGTTGGGCTGAGCAGATAGGCGGCCAGGGAAACGTCAAAGGCCAGATTGTCCACCCTGTAGCCCCGGCTGATGGCGTGGTGATGGAGGGCCTTGCCATTGTCGGTGATGATTTTCACCTGATCCGCCTGCAAAATCTGATCGATGAGGGCGGTGTCCTCGGTGTGATAAACCCTTTCAGCTGTGGCGGCCCAGGCTTCGGTGATTTCTTCCCCCTGACTCCGTACACAGAGGGAGAAAGGCTCTGCCTCTCCCAACAGCGTCTTTAACGCGCCGGCGTCCAGCTCCACTACAGGGATGGAGGCTACCGACGCTTCTTCCGTCCGCTCCTTTGGCGCAGGCGCGGAGACCGCCTCAGCCCGCAGCCCCAACCGCTGGATGGTGGAATACATCTCCAGCTTGGAGAGAAGCCGCACCGCGGCTCCTTCGTCCGGTTCTCCCCGGACATAGCAGCTGGCTCCGCACTCCACCGGCGCGTCCACGTCGATGGTGGCCAGGACCTTGCTCATCTGGGCGATGCCCTGGGCGTCCTGGAGCTTCTTGCGGACGCCGGGTTTTAATTCGATTTCCTCAAAGTGCTCAAAGATATACTCAATGCTCCCAAAGCGGGAGATCAGATCGGTGGCGGTTTTCTCCCCGATGCCAGCCACTCCGGGAATATTGTCGGAGGTATCCCCCATGAGGGCTTTTACATCGATAAACTGCTTGGGGGTGACGCCGTACTTGGCTTTGACCTCCTCAGGGCCGTAGACGGTGTATTCCGCTTTCCCCATCTTGGTAGCGGCCAGCAGCACCGTGACCCCATCTCCCACCAGCTGAAGGGAGTCCCGGTCCCCGGTGGCGATGACGCACTCGTCCCCATCGTTTTTGCAGTGCTGGGCCAGGGTGCCCAGGATGTCGTCAGCTTCATAGCCCTCTTTTTCCACAATTTTATAGCCCAGGTCGGTCAACAGCTCCTTGACAAGGGGCAGCTGGACCGCCAGTTCCTCCGGCATCCCCTTTCGGTTGGCCTTGTAATCGTCAAACATGAGATGGCGGAAGGTGGGGGCCTTCAGGTCGAAGGCAAAGGCCACCGCATCCGGTTTCACGTCCTCCATGAGTTTGAGCAGGATATTGACAAACCCAAAAATGGCGTTGGTATAAACGCCGTCCTTATTCGAAAGCAGCCGGATGCCATAAAAGGCCCGGTTGAGAATGCTGTTGGAATCCACTGCCAGTAATTTCATAGCTTCACCTCATCTGCGGCCGGGCAAACTCTCGATTTCGCCGCCTATTTCCTCTTGGATAGAAATGATGCCCATACGAAAGATATTATACCACATTTGTTGCACCTCTCCCACAAATTTGCTAGAATTAATTTTACGCATCAAACAAAGGAGACTATCCATGGAATATATCACCATCGGCAACGTGAAAATCGAAAAAACCGCTACTCTGGCCCCCATGGCTGGGGTGGGAGACCGCGCCTTCCGGCAGGTGTGCAAGGAGTTTGGCTGCGCTTATGTGGTGGGGGAAATGGCCTCCTCCAAGGGACTGACCTACTCGGACAGAAAGACCAAGTCCCTGCTCACCGTCACCGACAGGGAGCGGCCTATGGCGGTCCAGCTCTTCGGGGACGAGCCCGCCACCCTGGCCGAAGCCGCCCGGCGGGCTATGGAGTTTGACCCCGACATCATCGACATCAACATGGGCTGCCCCGCCCCCAAGGTGGCGGGCAACGGCGGAGGCTCCGCCCTGATGAAGCATCCGAAGCTGGCTGGGAAGATTGTGGCCGCCGTGGTGAAGGCAGTTCCGGTGCCGGTGACAGCCAAATTCCGGAAGGGCTGGGACGAGGAGCATGTCAACGCCGTGGAGTTTGCTCAGATTTTGGAGGGGGCGGGAGCCGCCGCCCTCACCATCCACGGCCGGACCCGGCAGCAGATGTATTCCCCGCCTGTGGATATCGGCATCATCCGCCAGGTCAAGGAGGCTGTCTCTATCCCCGTCTTTGGCAACGGAGACGTGACCAGCCTGGAAGGGGCTCTGGCTCTGTATGAGGAAACCGGCTGTGACTGTGTGGCCATCGGCCGGGGCGCTTTGGGACGGCCTTGGGTCTTCGCCCAGATCCGGCGGTATTTCGAGGACGGCACCGTTCTGCCCGAGCCTGATCTGCCCCAGAAGATGGAAACCATGCTTCATCAGATACAGCTGGCCTGTGAGTACAAAGGGGAATACACCGCCATGCGGGAGGCCCGGCGCCACTGTGCCTATTACATGCACGGGCTGCGGGGAGCCGCTTCCCTGCGGCGGATGGCAGGCTCCCTCCGGGAGTTTGCCGACGCCCAGCGGCTGGCGGAGGAGGCGCTTCGGCTTAATCTGGATACCGCTGAGCAGTAAGACAAAAGGCTCCAGCACGAGATAACAGTGCTGGAGCCTTTTGAACACAAAGAGCCGGTCCCGAAGGACCGGCTCTTTGTGTTTGGAGAATATTTTGAGAAGAAGAAGTATTCTTTCGAAGTACGCTCAATCAAGTCGGCCAGTTTGTGGGGAATCAATATGTCACCGCAATGGTTTCATCCCCTGGCCTTTGCTTTTCATCTATCAATATATTGCCTCATCCTGCCGGATCTTATTCACCTTAGTTATAGGTGGTTTCCGCCAGCGTCACCGCAAGAGACACCTGCTGGCCGTTTCTTTCCACTACAATCGTGATCTTATCGCCAGCGGTGTGGCTCTGGATAATCTCCTTGAGCTGAGATCCGCTTTCAATGGCAGTGCCATCTACCGATACGATCCGGTCGCCTGCCTGCATACCGGCTAAAGCGGCATTTCCATCTACATTGACCTGCTGGACATAAACGCCCTGTTGATCGACACGGTATCTGGCCTGCGCCTCATCACTGGTAATGTCGATGGTGGTGACGCCCAGCTCAAAACGGCCTCTCACATAGCCATAGTCGATCAGGCTGTCTAAAACCTCCTTGACATCGTTGATGGGGATGGCAAATCCCAAGCCTTCCACGTTTTCACCGGTGGATTTTGCCACCACTAGACCGATCAGTTCGCCTTTGTCATTAAAGAGTCCACCGCCGGAGTTGCCAGGGTTGATGGCTGCGTTGGTCTGCAGCAGATTCATGGTCTCCCCGTCCAGGGTGATCTCACGGTCCAGGGCGCTGATGATACCGTTGGTAACGGTGCCGCCCAACTGGCCCAAAGGATTGCCGATGGCAATGGCTGTCTGGCCCACCTGAAGGGTGTCGGAGTCGCCTAAGGTTGCCGGGGTCAGCCCCTCGGCGTCAATCTTGATGACAGCCACATCGGTTTCAGGGTCGGTGCCCACCAACTTCGCATCATAGGTATCCCCATTTTTCAGCCGGACGGTCACTGTGTTGGCGTCCTCAATAACATGGTTATTGGTGATGATATATCCATCCTCCGAAATGATGACACCGCTGCCGGCGCCGGAGGAAATATATTGCTCCATAAAGAATCCGCCGTTGGTCACGCTTTCTGTGGTAATCTCTACCACAGAATTCTGGGTCATTTCCACCACCTGCTGTACTGTCAAGCTGCCGGTATCGGCGCTGACGGTAGAAGCCGGCGCGGAGGTGCTTCCGCTACTGGCCTGCGTCGTTGACCCTTGCCGTAGGCTGGCGGAGAGATACCCGCCGCCAAAGCCCGCAGCGGCTGAGACCACAACTCCTGCGGCCAGGATAAAAGCCGCCGCCTTCATCGTCATGGGACGGGATGGCTTTTTCTCCTTAGGCACTTTTGGTTTTTTCTCCTTAGGCGCCTGTCTCGGCTGGGACGCGTACCAATCGGTGCTGCGTCCGGTGCTTCCGCTGTCCTGTTGGCCAGAAGGAGCGTCCGACATGGTCCAACCGGTTTCCGGTGTGGTACCTCCGTAAGTCGTTTGACTATCATCCGGCTGGGGTGCGAAACCGGATGCAGCGGCCTGTTGGGAATCAGATGGGCTCTCATTATCTATTTCCTGTTGGGACTTATTCTCTTCCCGCAAAAAATCAAACAAACCGTTCTCCTCATGATTTCTGTCGTCATACATAGCAGGTTCCTCCTCATTTATATACATTGTCTTTGTCATTTGATTTTGGTTGTCTTTTCTGTTCCTGATTACGTTTTATAGTATAACCAGGCCAAGTGACAGTTTTTTGAATGGAAACTGAATAGCGAATGAAAGTAAATCATTCATTTTGTAAACAAAACCGCCGTTTATGACCAAACAACGAACAACTCTTAAACAATCTTTTATCTGGACTTTTCTGTGATTTTCACCAAGAGATCCGTCAGATTTTCTGAAGGTCCTTTCCTTGCAATTCCCTGTGGGGACAACTATAATAGAGACAGGCGTTTTCACTATTTTTATAAAAGAGGTGTGTGTATTATGAAAAATAATCCCGTCGGTTTGGCCCACATCGGTCTGCCTGTGAAAGATTTCAAAACATCCGTGGAATTCTATAAGAGCCTCGGCTTTAATGAAGTCGTCATGCTGGAAGAATCCTGCATGCTGGAGAACAATGGATGTACCATGGAAATCTATCAGCGCCATGACGACCTTTCCCAGAAACCCATCGGCATTATCGACCACATTGCCTTTGTCTCCAACGACATTGACGCCGCCTATGAAGAGGCTGTTTCCTTAGGATACAAAATCACCACCCAGGGCATCGAATCCAATGATATGTTCGCTCCCAAGTCCAACCGGTATTTTAAAATTTCCGGTCCCGACGGCGAAGAGCTGGAATTTGCCCAGGTAAAATAAGAGAATCTAAAAAGCACCGGCTAGGCCGGTGCTTTTTTTATCGGATATGATAGGAGTTACCGTTCCATGGGCTCATGGTCCAGAGTGCGGATTTTTTTGACGGACATCGGCATCCCTTCCCCTGAAGCGCGGCGGACAATCCCCACCACGACGCCCATGCAGTATAAATCGTCACTGTCACCCACCTGGATAATCGGCACCTTTCGGTTAATGGAGATCAGCTTGGTAACGCCCTTGCTGTGAAAATATCTTCGCACAAATCCTTCCCCATTGAGGAGAAACGCGCCGATCTGGTTGTGCTTCACCTCGCCCTGCCGGACCCCCAGCAGGTCCCCTTTGCAGTAAAGAGGCGCCATGGCGTCTCCCGTGACCTGGACCACAAAGTCCGATTGGCGGGAGATGTTGTCGTCCTGGATGAGCATTTCCTCCACCAGCGCCGCGCCTATGGCCACGCCCTGTCCGCCGGCGGCCGCCGCTAAATATACCGGAAGCCGCCTGCTCCCGGCCTTTTCTCCGCTTCCTCTGACCTGCTGCAGCTGTCCCGCCAGCCGCTCTACTACCTCTTTTTCTCGGGAGGTGCAACATCGGAATCTTTCTACCAATAGCCGTTCCCTCTCACTGATGGCATAAAAGTCGTACTTTTCCGCCAGCGCCGTCACGGCGCTCTCAGCGCATTCCACCGGAACATCGTCGTCCATCAAATAGCGCACCGCTACATCGAAAGCCACCGCCAACCGTTCCACACTGCTCAAAGACGGCCGCTTGGTTTCCCCGCATAAAATTTTGTTCAGGGTACCGATGGGTATCCCGCTCTTTCTCGATAGCTCCCGGGTCGTCATCCTGTCCCGTTTTTTTAGATAAATGAGCTTTTCTACCATGCACGATTTCATCATAATCCCTCCTCAATTATCCGTTTATGGTAAAAAATCCCTATATTTCTTTTGTTTTTCACAAACAGCCCTTGACAATACCAACCGTTTCTTTATAATCAAAATATACAAATTGTAAAGGAGTTGCCATGGGATGAACAGGTACTACGTGGTGAAAAGCCCATCCAACGGTTGCTTTAGCATTCATGCAGTAACCGGTGAGAAAGTTGAGGGCCTTTTTCCCAACCGCCAGATAGCGGAAAAAATTGCACAGCGATTCAATGAGTTGGAACTATCGACCATACATTTTTATGAGGTCATCGAAGATTTGCTGTGCTCCTATAATAAAACGCTAGAGGTTGCCGGATTGCAGTGGCTAAACCAGCAGCAGTTGCGTTTTTTATGATATCGAATCTATTATATTTCTGTTATAAAACGATGTCAATATGATGTCGTTGTTCGTGTAAAAAGGGCGGCGGACCATGAGTCCGCCGCCCTTTTTTCGTTGGTCTATTGTTTTAAAAACGTTTCGATAATATACCGAGGCCGATGCTTGACCTCACCATAAATTTTGCCTATGTACTCCCCGATGACACCCAAACAGAGCAGCTGGATGCCGCCGATGAGCCAGATGGACGCGGCCAGGGTGGTCCATCCCGGGACGGTATGTCCCATCAGCCACACGATCAAGGAATAGAGAAGCACCAGAATGGAGACAAAGAAGATGACAAAGCCGATGGTGGCAATGAGCCGGATGGGCTTGACGCTAAAGGAGGTAATTCCATCAAAGGCAAAGGCGATCATCTTTTTGAGGGGGTATTTGGATTCCCCGGCAAAGCGTTCGTGGCGTTCATAGGTGACAATCCCGCTTTGATAGCCGATGAGGGGAACGATCCCCCGCAGAAACAGGTTGACCTCATCAAATTGGGAGAGGGATTCCAGCGCACGCCGGCTCATAAGGCGGTAATCCGCATGATCCTCCACAATATCCACCCCAAGGGCCTTCATGAATTTGTAAAAGCCCCGGGCCGTACTCCGTTTAAAGAAGGTGTCGGTATCCCGCTTACTGCGCACGCCGTAGACCACGTCGCAGCCTTCCTGGAATTTTTCCAGGAAGCCGTCCACCGCCTCAATGTCGTCCTGGAGATCCGCATCCATGGAGATAGCGCAGTCACACAGCTCTTTGGCGGTCATCAGCCCCGCCAGCAGGGCGTTCTGATGCCCCTTGTTCCGGGAGAGCTTCAGGCCACAGACATAGCTATTTTCCTGACACAGTTCCTCAATGATGCTCCAGGTGGCGTCCTTACTGCCGTCGTTGACAAAGAGCATCCGGCTGTCGCCGGAAATTTTCCGCTGGGCCATCAGGCTTTCCAGCTTGGCGGTCAGCCGTTTGGCCGTTTCGTGGAGCACCTCCTGCTCGTTATAGCAGGGCACCACAATATAGAGTACCGGGCTTGTCACATTCTTCACGCCTTTCTTTTATTTCTTCTCCTGATCCGGCGGATTCTCTTCGCCGGAATCTCTTTCATCGCAATCCTCCAAAAGGTCTTCCCAGTCCTGCGCCGCCGGGATGATTTCCCCCGGCCGGGGCGCTGCCAGCGCCTGGGCGGAGACCCGCTTTTTGCTGCGGCGCACCCACAGCAGATAGGCCGCCAGCACCAGGATGCTGGCCCCTGTCACCCCAAGGCCCGGAATCAACCCTGGCGCCACATATTCAAAGCGGATTTCACAGGGGCCTGCCGGCACCTTCACCGCCATAAAGCCAATGCTCACCTGTTCGATTTCCACCGGTTCCCCGTTGACGGTGGCGCTCCATCCGTCGTCGTAGGGGACGCTGAAGAACATCAGGTTTTCCCTGTCCAGATTGGCCGTGGCCGTAAAGCCGCGGTTGTCGATTTCAAAGGTGTCACAGCTCATGGAGCGCCGGTCCAGGCAGTCCTCCAGATACTGTTCCCGGGTAAGGTCGGGGAAGGCGCTGTTGGGCAGCGGCTCCAATATATCCCCATACTCCGCGATCTGCTCGTCGGTTAGGTAGAGCGCCTGCATCAGCAGGTTGGAGCGTTTGGACTCGGTGCAGGTCTCAAAAGCGGTGTCGTCGATATAATAATCATAGGCAAAGCCCATGGGTACAAAATACTGGTTTTCGTAGATATCGTGCCCTAACTGGTTGTCCACCTTTTCAAAGCCGGGAAGATCCGGCGCCTCTTCCGCGTCCTGGTCGGCAAAAAGATATTTGACCGAGAGCAGCCCCCGCAGGGCATACAAGGAGATATCCGGCTTGGAGGAAACATCCCGGGTTACCCCCACCTCCGGGTAAAACTCCATGAGGGAAACCGGCACAATGGAGTGGAAGGCCTGGATGTTGGGCAGATGCCAGAACATCCCCAGATTGGTGGTGGTCTCGTAAAAATCGCTGCGGTAGAAGGCGTCATCCTCCGGCAGCTGGAGCTGATCCCGCCCCTGGATGGCGGTCTCTACAATCTCCCCGCCGTTGGTGCTGAAATAGCCCATGCCCAGATAGATCATTCCGAAGCAGGCGCTCACCCCCATGACCCCGCTGAGGAGGAAGGCAATAAATCGGGGATCCTTCCGGTAGTGATGCATAATCAGATAGCACAGCACAAAGCAGACCGCCGCCATGAGCACATAGGCCCAGAACTGGCCGGCATCAGCGGCAAGGCCGATCCGCCATTCCCCATCCACCTTCTGGGGGGTGAGCCCCACCGGAACGGCGATGATGAGGGAGATGATCCCGGTCCACCTCATCCCACGCATAAAGTCCACCTGGGGACTGTCCAGAGCCTTGGCAGAGGCCAAAGCCATCAGGAGGATGGGCATATAAAACCAACGGGCATAATAGGAATTGTTCAGCAGGATAAACAGGGCGTTGAGGCCAGGCACCAAAGCTATCACCAGGCAGATGCAGAGCATCCGTTTCAGCCAGTTTTTCTTCACCGAGAGCAGGTAGGCCAAGACCCCCGACATACTAAACAAGGGCAGCCATGCCGAAAGGGAGGACCATTTCCCGCCGTGGTCGGGGAAGAAGTTGGGGGCGGGAGGCAGATCCGGCGGGAAGAACAGGGACTGGATGATCCCGCAGTAGCGCTGGGGATGGCTGTAAAGCCACAGGTTCCACCCCGAGAGGAGGGAGTCGGTGCCGGTGCGGGGGTTGCCCAGGATGGCCAGCACCGAGGGCAGGAAGATAAAGAGGGCCAGCCCCATCCCCAGCACCGCCTCGAAAAAGAGCCAGAGGAACCGCTGAAAGCTCAACCGGAAGCTGGGGCTTGTCAGCCGCACAAAAAAGTAGAGGATGGTAAAGACTACTTCCCCGATAAAGAACCAATAGTTGACAATGGCGTTGACCGCCACCGCCAGGGCAAAAACCCCTCTGCGGTCATGGAGGACAAACTCCTCCAGGGCGATGAGGAGCAGGGGATAGAAGACCATGGCCTCATGGAAATGGTTAAAAAAGATATTATAGATGCCAAAGCCGGAAAACGCATAGAGCAATCCGCCCACCAGGGCGTAATTCTGGTTGCGGACAAACCGGGAGATAAAAGCGTACCCTGTCAGAGAGACGCAGGCGAATTTCAGCACCAACAAAGGCGCCATCAGGTAGGGGACAAAGCTGGTGGGGAAGAGCAGGGTCAGCCAGAAAAAGGGGCTCATGAGAAGGTAAAAACTGTAGGAGCCGATAAAGTTGGCCCCTAGATCGGTATACCAGTTCCAGAAGATATCCCCGGAGCGGATAGCCTCATGGGCCAGCTTATAAAAGGGGATCTGCTGGACGTTAAAATCACCGTAGAAGGTAAAGTATCCGCCGCCCATAATGACGTAGGGCAGAAACATCACCGCCGCCGTCAGAAGAGCCAGAAAAAACGCCTGTTTATACTTTTTGGTGGAGCCGTTCTCCAAACTCTGTACCAAATCCATGGGTTTCACCGCCTGTTTCTTTTCTTTCTCAGTGTCATAAAATCTATAAAAAAATGCGTATTTCTTTATTTTGGCATTGATTTTGCCTTGGCAGCAAAACTGCCGCTTCTGGGTTATTATACCACAATTTGCCCATCCGGTCAGCATGGGCCTGAAAAAGTCATAAAAAATTAAGCCCGGCGGTGGAAAACCCCTGTGGGATCAGGTATACTGAAAACAATATCACTCAGAATATTCTGCCCGCCCCGACAGCATGCCAGCAGGGGCGCCGGCGGGAAGCAATCTCCAAAGAAAGCAGGCGATCTTTATGGGAAAGGGAAATTTTTTCGCCATGATTTCCCGAATGCAATATATTGACCGGTGGGCCCTCATGCGCAACACCCGCCAGGAAAACCTCAGCGAACACAGCCTCATGGCCGCTGTCATCGCCCACGCCCTGTGCGTCATCGGCAACCGGCGGCTTCACAAAAACCTGGACGGAAACCGGGCCGCCGTCCTGGCCCTCTACCATGACGCGGAGGAAATCCTCACCGGGGACCTGCCCACCCCCGTCAAATACTATAATCCCGCCATTCGGCAGGCCTATCAGCAGGTGGAGCAGGTGGCTGGAAAAAAGCTTCTCTCCATGCTGCCGGAGGATCTGCGCCCCGATTATGAGGCCATCTTCTTCCCGCCCCAAGAGGATGGCTACCTGCTCCGGTTGGTCAAGGCGGCGGACAAAATCTGCGCCCTGATCAAATGCGTAGAGGAGGAAAAAGCCTCCAACTCTGAATTTTCCAAGGCCAAAGTCTCCACAGAAAAGGCCATCCGCGCCTATCAACTTCCGGAGGCCGACATCTTTTTGGACGAGTTCATGGCCGGATTCTATCTGACCTTGGACGAATTGGATTAACCTTCCCATCCGGGCATAGACTGCCCCATCTTTTAAAAAGGAGTCTTTTCTATGCAGTGCAGCCCTATCATTCAACAGGTGGCGGATAGTATCCGCCAAAGGTATCCGGTAGAGCAGATCATCCTTTACAACGAAAAGCATGCCGTGACCGGGGAGACCACCTCCTTTAAACTCTGTCTTATCCTGGACACCCGGCGTCCGTCGGAGGTGGAGCGCCAGCTCTATCTGACCATCGACTGCGATATTCCCTTTGACCTGCTCATCTACACCCCCGCCCAGTGGAACCATCTGAAAAATTGTGAGGGTTCCTTTGCCTGGCGGATCGCGCAGACAGGGAGTGTGATCGATGGGTAGGCGAAGAATCAATCCCCGGGATTCCCGGCGGTATTACGATTGGTTCAACCAGGCCGAGGACGATATGGCCGCCGCCCAGCTGCTGATGCAGAATGAGCGGTGCTACAATCTTTCCGCTTTCCACTGCCAACAGGCCATTGAGAAGGGGCTCAAAGGCTATATCCTCTTCCGCACCGGCAATCTGGTGGACGGTCACAACCTGACCTGGCTTTGCAAACAGGCGGTGAAGCTGGACGGGACCTTTGCCCGGTGGCTTTCTCAATCGGCCAAGCTCAACCGGTGCTACATTGAGACCCGGTATCCCGCCGACATCCCTCTGGACCTGTCCCTTTCCAAGGTGAAGGAGGCCTTTCAGATGTCCAGCGATATGCTCGACTTTATCTTTGATCAGTTCGAGAAGGAATCCGGCTTGGAGGCCGATTTTTCCTGACGCCGGCCCTCTTCTCCAGTTGCACTCTTTACTATTTTATAATATAATAGTTGTAGTATCGAAATAGATAAAAACAGGTGTATTTCGTGGAGTGATATTGGGGAGGGTAACGGAGATGGCAGAAAAGCCGCGCAGCAAAATTTGGATGATCGCCGCCGTCGTACTGCTTTTGTTGACCCTGGTTCCCATTATCTCCTACGCCTTAGACGACCAGCTTTCGGGAGAGGACGCCCTGTCCCTGCGGGTTGCCGACGTCTATCGGATTTCGGTCCGCCATGGGGATGACTATTGGGAGGTCACCGACCCTGCCCATGTGGCCACCTTGATGGAGGAGATCCAGGCCCTTTCCTTCCAGCGGCACATCTCCCTGGATGAGACTAGGACCTTGGGCAACACCATTATCGAGGTGGAGGCGCCGGGGCGGATGGAATTTATTTCAGAGGTGAACAACCGCTTTAGCCTGTATTATCACGTTCCCTTCCTTTCCTTCCTCACCACCTATTACGACGTGGAGGACACCGGCCAGCTCTCAGAAATTGTTGCCCTCTCTCAAACTTTATCCGACGAATAAAAAGCCGTGCCCGGGAAGGCACGGTTTTTTTGCGCTGAACACGGCGCTTATTTTTTGTTGATGGTCAGTGCCCCTTTCTGCACGGCGATCAGGCCGGTGCGGGCCACCTCCAGGATGCGGTAGGGGGTGAGCAGATCCTCCAGCAGGGCGATTTGCTCGGCGGTATCGGTCATCTCCACAGTCAGAGTGGAGCGGGAGATGTCGATGATCTTGGCCCCCATAATCTTGCACAGGTCCATTACCTCGCTGCGCTGGGAAATCTCGGTCTGGATCTTAAAAAGGACCAGTTCCCGGGTCACCAGCTCCTCCTCGGGGATGGTGCGGACCTTGATAACGTCGATGAGCTTATTGAGCTGCTTTTCCACCTGCTCCACCGTGTAGTCGTTCCCCTCCACCACGATGGTCATCCGGGAAATGGTGGGGTCTTCGGTGATTCCCACCGCCAGGCTGTCAATGTTAAAGCCCCGCCGGGAAAACAGCCCCGACACCCGGGAAAGGACGCCGGAGTGGTTTTCCACCAGGACTGAAATGGTATGCTTCATCTTCTCTTCCGTCCTTTCTTTAGTGTGAAGGCTCGTCCGGCCGGACCAGGCACTGAAGCAGATAGGGGCCCGGATGGCGAAGCATCTCCTGGATGGCCTCTTCCGCCTGGCTCTGCTCCCGGATACTGGCGGCTTTTATGCCATAGGCCCCCGCAATCTTGATGTAATCCGGTCCGCCCTCCAGCCCTACAGCCATATAGTTGCCATGGTATAAATTCTTTTGCAGCTCCCGGATCATCCCCAGGCTGCCGTTTTTCATCAGGATAACCTTTACCGACAGGTTCTCCTGGCAGATGGTGGCCAGCTCCATCATCTGCATCTGAAAGGCGCCGTCTCCGCAGACCGCCACTACCGCCCGGCCCGGGTCGGCAAATTGGGCCCCAACTGCCGCCGGCAGGGAATAGCCCATGGTGCCCATCCCCCCTGTGGTGAGGAAACGGCCTCCCGGCCGGACATTGATGTTGTTGGCCGTCCAAATCTGGTTTTGTCCCACATCGGAGACCACCACCGCGTCATCGGGCAGGGCGGCGGAAAGCTGGCGAATCAGCTGCCGGGGATTGATATATCCCTCCCGGTCCTCCAGGTCAAAGGAAACCTCCTCCCGCCACTGGCGGACCTGGACCAGCCACTGGGAAAAGTCGGTGCCCGGCGTCATGTCGTAGAGGTGGTGGAGGATGTGCTTGGCATCTCCTACCAGGGGGATGGCGGTGCCCATATTTTTCCCGATCTCCGCCGGGTCGATATCGATATGGATTACCCGGGTCCGCTTTTCCAAAACGCCGGGAGTGGCTACCGCCCGATCTCCCACCCGGGCGCCGATGATAATCAATAGGTCGGAGGCGTCAATGGCCCGGTTGGCCGCCCAGGTGCCATGGGTTCCCAGCATCCCAAGGTAGAGGGGATGGCCGGAGGCCATGACCCCGATGCCCATCATGGTGGACACCACCGGAATCCCGCACTTCTCCGCGTATTCCCGCAGCTCCCGCTTGGCGCCGGCCGCAATCACCCCGCCGCCGGCACAGATGACCGGCCGCTCGCTGTGGATAATGGCGTCCACCACCCGTTTCATCTGGACAATGTGCCCTTTGGTGTTGGGTTTATACCCCCGGATGCTGACGCCGGAGGGGTAGGAAAATTCAATTTCTGTATTCTGGATGTCGATGGGCACATCGATGAGCACCGGCCCCGGCCGCCCGGTGGAAGCGATATAAAAAGCCTCCTTGAAAATCCGTGGGATCTGGGTGGCGTCCTTAATCAGGTAGCTATGTTTCACAAAAGGTTCCGCCGCGCCGGTAATGTCAGCCTCCTGGAACACATCCCGGCCCAAAAGGTCGCTCTGCACCTGGCCGGTAATGGCCACCATAGGGATAGAATCCATATAGGCGGTGGCCAGGGCGGTAATCAGGTTGGTGGCTCCGGGCCCGGAGGTGACGGCGCACACCCCCACCTTTCCAGAAATGCGGGCATAGCCGCTGGCCCCATGTCCCGCATTCTGCTCCTGCCGCACCAGCACATGGCGGACCGAGGAATGGGACAGACTATCGTAAAATGGGCAGATGGTGGCCCCTGGATAGCCGAATACGACAGATACGCCCTCGTTCTCCAAACATTTTATCATAGCCGCGGCACCTGTCATCCTCATCTGCAATTCCTCTCTTTCCTGCTGCCGTTTTTCCCCGCTCTCAACAGGCGCAAATCGGGCAAGGCCCATCCAAAACCTGTGGAGCCAGGATTATTTCCGACAGTTAAAGTTGTAAATAATTATACGATTGTGGGCGGCGCCCCGTCAACTCTTTTTTCAGCCCCGCCCCATTTGCAGAAAAAGGCAAAAAAAGGGAAAGAAATTGACACTATAGGAAGAGGAGGGTAAAATAAGAAACAATATCATGCACTTAGGTAGGTGTTGTGTCTTTTTTAGCGCCCCCTTTGGAGGCGCTTTTGTGACCCATCAGCAATCGATGGGTTCCACCTTCCAGCCATATTTATCCTTTCTATTTCCGCCTGTTAGGGGCTAGGAAATTCTGTCATTCCAGTGGAGCAGCTGACAAGGAGGTGTCCTGTGAAACGGTTAGTCAATATATTACTTTGCGTCATTTTGTTAATTAACTTTACTTCTTGTAATAATCCCGAAGAAGATCCCTCCTCAACGGCGGCTCCTCCCACCACCTCCTCCCAAGAAGAATATCCCTATGAGGTAGATGAAAGCACCGTGGTCCGGAGCGAACCTCTCCGGGTGGCTTCCCTCTCCCCCTCCCTCACCGAAATCGTCTATACCCTGGGGTATGGGGATAAGCTGGTGGCGGTCAGCGACAGCTGTGATTATCCCCCCCAGACAGACGATCTCCCCGCGGTGGGATCCATCCGCACCCCTGATCTGGAGCAGCTGGAGGAAATCTCCCCCGACTACCTCCTTGTATCCTCCGGCCTGCTGGAAGACGATCTTGCCCAAATCCAGCGGATGGGAATTGTGGTGGTAAAAATTCCCCCGGCTGATTCTTTGTGGGATCTCCGCCGGGTTTATCAGACCCTGGGCGCTGTCCTGGGAGGCCGGATCACCGGAGCACAGAAGGGGGTAGACCTCTACTCCATCATGGCCACCCGGATTTTCGAACTGCGCACCGTCCTTAAGCGGGCGGGGAAGAGCTGCTACCTGATCCGGATGCTGGACAACACCGTGGCCACCGGAGACACCTTCGCCGGGGATATCCTCCACCAGATGGGCCTGATTAATCTGGCGGAGGATTCCACCGGCTGGGCTCTCGCCGCTGACGAGGTGGAACAGACCAACCCCGATATCCTGTTTGTGGACAAATCGGTGGATGTGGAGCTGGTCAAACTCTGCCCCCTCTATCAAAATTCCAACGCTGTCAAGAATGATGCCGTCTACCAGGTGGACATGCTCCTTTTTGAGCGGCAGAGCAAGCGGATGATGCAGGAGCTAGAGGTGATGGCCCTGCTGGCCTACCCGGAAGGGTTCCAGGGCTCCGCTACCTAAAGATAATAAACCCCGCCCTCTTTCGGGAGAGCGGGGTTTTCTGTAGGAAATTCTCTTATTTTCGGTAAGGGTTGATGTAATCCACCACCCCTACCTGTTTGCCGTCTTTCAGATAGACCCGGGGCACCCGCTTTCCAATGAGGCAGACCACCTCATAGCCAATGGTGCCGCACAATGCTCCTACCTCATTGATGTCGATCTCATTGCCCTGGCCGTCCCGGCCCAGGAGGGTGACCACATCCCCATCCTGTACACCGGGGATGTCGGTGACGTCCAGCATAATCTGATCCATGCATACCCGGCCCACCACCGGCGCCTTCTTCCCCCGAACCAGGGCATAGGCCCTGCCCCCCAGCATCCGGTTGTAGCCGTCGGCGTAGCCGATGGGTACGGTGGCAATCCGGGAGGGCCGGGCGCTGGTAAATTTCCGCCCATAGCTGACGGTGGTCCCCTCAGGGATCTCCTTGACCATGGAGATGATGGATTTGAGGCTCATGGCCTGGCGCAGATCCAGATCCCGGCGCAGCTCGTCGGAAGGCTTCAGGCCGTAGCAGATAATGCCCGGACGCACCATATCCAGGTGCATCTGGGGATAGCTGATGACCCCGGCGCTGTTGCAGCAGTGGCGCAGGGGGAAGGTGATCCCCCGCCCCTCCAGGGCCTCCACCACCGCCATGAACCGGGAAAACTGTCTCTCTGTGTACTCCACCGACCCATCGCTGAGCTCATCGGACACGGCAAAGTGGGTAAAAATCCCTGTAGGGTGCAGATGGGGCAGGCGGCAAGCGGCCGCAATCTGCTCCGCCGCTTTGTCAATACCCCCGGTGCAGGGGAAACCGATCCGGGTCATGCCGGTGTCCACCTTCACATGGACATCCACCTGAACCCTGGCCTCCACCGCCGCCTGGCTCAGCTGCACAGCGTATTCGGGGGAAAACAGCGCCTGGGTAATCCGGTATTTGGCCAGGGTCTCCACCCATTCCACCGGCGTGGCCCCAAAGATGAGAATCGGGCTGGTAATGCCCGCCTCTCTGAGGCCCACGCCTTCCTCCACATTGGAGATGCCGAACCAATCCACCCCGTCCTGCTGCATCTGCAAAGCCACGGTTTTATCCCCGTGGCCATAGGCGTCGGCCTTCACCACTCCCAGCAGCTTACAGTCCGGAGCCAGGAGGGACCGGATAGATTTGACATTATGTGAAATGCAGTCCAGGTCGATTTCGGCCCAGGTGCGCTTGAGATAGTTGTACATATCCTCATTCCTTCTTGTTGGCATTGCAAAACCTGCTTCCCTATCATACACGAGCCCAGGCAAAAAGAAAAGCATATTTTGCGGGCCGGGAGCAGGGCATATTAGTCTTTGGGCTCAAAGGGGAGGATCACATCCTCCAGCCGGCGCTTGGGGATGTGAAGGTATCCTTCCCGGTCCCGGTAGAATTCGGTGGCGTCGGTGCGGTTGATATAATCTAAGAAGATCCGCTCGTTGGGCTTGCCCAGCGCCAGGATCAGCACCGGGTCATACCATTTTTCCAGCCGCAGCTCCCGGGCCAGGGCGGCCTTGTCGAAATTGGCGATCATACAGCCGCCCAGGCCCTGTTCCACCGCCGCCAGCATCATGGTCTGGGCGGAAATGCCAATGTCGATCCACATCATCTCGTCTTCCGGCATCAGCCCCTTGTCGGCGATGAGCACAATGTAGGCCATGGGTTTCTGGCCCTCCCGGGGCCCGTCATAGCCTCTCAGCAGCACGTTCCAATTGATGGCGGGGAAAATTTTCTGGTTCTTCCGCTCGGTACAGCTGATCACATACCGCAGGGGCTGGATGTTCAGGCAGGAAGGCGCGTACCGGGCGGCGTCCACCAGGCTTTCCAACAGCTCGTAGGGGACGGCCGCGCTCTGGTTAAAGCAGGTATAGCTTCTGTTTTGCTTGGATAAATCCCGGATCATCTTCCTCACCTTCCCTTGATTGGGGCGGCTTATCCGCCCATCCTCTGTTTTTCCTCCCACCTCTGGCGGCAGAGGCTATAAATAATATTTACTATACCAAAAAAATAGGATTTTTTCAATTGTCCCTGGTATCCCCAGGATGTATAATATGAAAACTTTTCTTAACATTGACCGCCTTTGCTGGATTTTTTAGCCAAAGTGCTCTATACTAGTGGTATAGAGTAGGACAACCCGTCCCTAAAAACGCGAAAAGTGAGGTGTTCCATCCGTTGAAATTCCGCTGGAACCATCGATATACATCCCGGACCATTTCTAATATCATCGTCCTTGCCGCCGGTGTTCTGATTTTTCTTTTCTTTTGGAACCTGGGCTCCGTCATGAGCGGCCTTCAAAGGCTGCTTAGCATCCTTACCCCCTTTTTCATCGGCTTCTTTATCGCCTACATCCTCAATACTCCCATGAACTTTTTCGAGCGGATCTACGGCCGGCTCCTGGAGAAAAATAAGCCTCACAAAAAACTCAAGCGCAATCTGGCCGTCATCACCGCTTATTTGGTGGCCTTGGCCGTATTGGTCACCTTGTTTTCCTTTATCCTCCCCCAACTGGTCAGTAGCGTTTATAGCCTGGCCCGCAGCGTTCCCGGCTATGTGGATCATCTCACCGAATGGTTCGGTAAGTTTCTGGCTGAACAGCCGGAAATCAGCGCTCTTGTCTCCAAATTTATGATGTCGGGCGAAGAAATCATGACCAAGGCGCTGGAACTTGTCAACATGGCCCTGCCCAGGGTTCTGGATTTCTCTGTCTCCCTGGGGTCGGGGCTGGCCAACTTTTTCCTGGGTTTGGTTGTCTCCTTTTATATGCTGGTCAACAAGGAAAAATTTTGCGCCCAGGTCAAAAAGGTACTCTATGCCTTCCTGCCCCGGAAATTTATGGACGGCGCTGTCAATTTGGCCCGTCACAGCCATCAGATCTTCATCGGCTTTATCACCGGCAAGCTCATTGACGGCCTGCTGGTAGGCGTGGTCTGCTTTGTCTGTCTAAGCCTTTTCCGCTGGCCCTATCCGCTGCTGGTGGCGGTGATTATGGGAGTGTGCAGCCTGATTCCCTTCTTCGGCGCCATCATCGGCGCCATCATCTCCACCTTGATTATTTTGATGGTCAACCCTCTTCAGGCTATCTTCTTTGTCATCTTTATTGTTGTCCTCCAACAGATTGACGGCAACATTATTGAACCTAAAATTTCCGGCAGCAAAACCGGCCTTCCCGCCTTTTGGGCCCTGCTGGCCATCATTTTAGCCGGCGGCCAGTTTGGCTTTCTCGGCATGCTCCTGGGGATTCCGGTCTTTGCCGTCCTTTACTCTATCATCCGGGGTGTCACCGAAAAGCGGCTGGAAAAGCAGGGGATGCCCTGGCGCACCAAAGACTATGAAGCAGAGCCCCAGGAAATCCATCTGGGCAGCGGCAAAAGTGTGAAAATTCCTTTCATCCACATAGGAAAGTGGGGAAACAAGGAAGTTTATCCTCCGCCTCAGCCCCATGATGAGGAGGGAGAAACCGAGGAAGCTCCTTCCCGCACCGAACCCTATCCGGCCCCTTGGGAGGATCAGCCTGAGGAGGACGAGAAAAAATAGCAGCTTTGGCTGCTATTTTTTGTCCTTTCCTCTCCAAAGCTTGCTTCCCAGGGCGGGAAGGACTATAATAGAGGGGAACATCCCGTCTTCGGCCCATAGCTGGGCGAAGGCCATCCATAGAGAGGAGATCGGTTATCCATGAATTTTGATATGTATATGCCGGCCCGTGTCATCAGCGGGGAGGACTGTGTCCTCAAAAACAGCGGCAAACTGCGGCAGTTAGGGAATCAATGCCTCATTGTCACCGGTAAGCACAGCGCCAAGGCCTGTGGGGCTCTGGATGACGTCATCCAGGCCCTGGAAAAGGAAAACATCGGTTATCAGGTCTTTGACGAGGTCACCCAAAACCCCTATGTCTCCACCTGCCATAAGGCGGGGAGTGTTGCCCGGGAAATAGGCGCCCAGTTCATCATCGGCATCGGCGGTGGTTCCCCTCTGGACGCTGCCAAGGCGGTGGCGGTCTTTACCGCCAATCCCCAGCTTCCCCCCGAAGGGATCTACGGCAGCTGGGAGAACAAAGCCCTTCCCTTTGTTTTGGTGGGCACAACCGCCGGCACCGGCAGTGAGGTGACAGCCGTTTCGGTGCTGACCAACGACGCCACCGGCCAGAAAAAAAGCTTTAAGTGCGATCAAACCTATGCCGCCCTCTCCTTTGGGGATCCCAAATACACCTATAGCTTAAACTATGATTTCACCGTCAGCACGGCGCTGGATGCCCTGTGCCACTCGGTGGAGGGCCTTTTCGCAGCCCATGGCAACGAGGTTTCCGACAGTTATGCCCTCCGGGCCATCTCCATCCTGGGCGGCAGCCTGATCCAGCTGTATATGCACAAAGGGGACAGCGGGGAGCATCTCCCCCACACCCTCCGGGAGCGGCTCTATTATGCCTCCCTCTACGGCGGCCTTGTCATCAATATCACCGGCACCACCTTCTGCCACGCCCTGAGCTATATCCTGACCGAGGATTATCACATCTCCCACGGCAAAGCCTGTGCTGTCTTCCTGGCGGAGTATATCCGCCGGGCTGAGAAAGCCGATCCTCAAAAGTACGCCCGGTTTGAAAATGTCCTGGGCCAGCACATGGAAACCTTCCTCTGCCTGATCCGGGAAATGAGCCGGATGGATGTAAAGATGACCCCGCCCCAGATCGAGGACTACCTGCCCCGCTTTAAGGGCAACGCCAATTTCCAGAATACTCCCGGCATCTTTACCCTGGAAGACACCAAGCGGGTGTTGACAGAACTTTTCGCCTAAAATCAATGTACCCGACAAAAGAGCTTCCCATCTCAGGATGGGAAGCTCTTCTTTCTCATCACGACCCCTTCGGGAGAGAGAATTCCGGTACAAGTTGCAGCGGAGCAGCGTCTTGTCTTGCTATCAAAAAGTGATATAATAAAAGATGTTGCAAAAACGAAACCTGAAAAACAGGAGGCAAAAAACATGCGTTTTAAAAGATTGGGAAATACGGATCTAAATGTTTCCGTCATCGGCGTAGGTACCTGGGCCATCGGCGGTGACTTCTGGGGCGCTGTAGATGACGCCAATTCCATCAAAACCATCCGCACCGCCATTGACGCAGGTGTGACCCTGGTGGATACTGCTCCTGCCTACGGCCACGGCCATGCGGAAAAAATTGTAGCGGAAGCCATCAAAGGCGTCCGGGACAAGGTGGTTTTGGCCACCAAATGCGGCATCCGCTGGTCTGACACCGAACGGATTATTAAAGACTGCTCTCCGGAGGCCTTGATGAAGGGAATCGAGGATTCCCTGACCCGTCTGGATGTGGACACCATCGACCTGATGCAGATCCACTGGCCGGAACCGGTTTATAAGACCCCCTTTGAGGATACAATGGCTACCTTGATGAAGGCCAAAGACCAGGGAAAGATTCGCTACATCGGCGTTTCCAACTTCAGCCCTGAGCAGATGGACGCTTGCCTCAAAGCTGGGGAAGTGGTCAGCATTCAGCCCCAGTTCTCCCTGATCTACCGCGACCAGGAGTATCTGCTCCGCTACGCCAAGGAGCACGGCATGGGCGTTCTGACCTATGGTTCCCTGGGCTCCGGCGTTCTCTCTGGCAAATATAAAGAACTGCCTAAATTTGGCCCTGGCGACAACCGCGCCAACTTCTATGACTTCTTCCAGGAGCCTAAGTGGAGCAAGTGCATGGCCCTGGTAGAGGTACTTCGTTCCATCGCCGCCGACCACAATGTGCCGGTGGGACAGGTTGCCATTAACTGGACCACCCAGAACGATCTGGTTTCCACCGCTTTGGTGGGCATGCGCACTCCGGAGCAGGCGCTGCAGAATGTAGCTGCCGCCGACTGGGAGCTCTCTGATGAGGAAATCGCCCGCATTAACAGCGAATATGCCCGGATCTTCGGCGAATAAGCCCCATCATTGTCACTAAAAAAGGACCGTGGAAAATTCCACGGTCCTTTTTTCTCGCTATTTATGGCCGGATCAAAAGCATCTCCAGCTCTTTTAGCTCACCATAGTCAGTGGGCTGTATCAGCTCCTTGCCTGTCAATTCAAAACCCATATGGCGGTAAAATTCCATCGCATTTTTATTTCCTTTGAGTACATACAGGACAACCGCAGGATGGGGAAGCCTCCGCAGGCATTGCTCCATCAGTGCTCTGCCCACTCCCTTGTGTTGGTGGTCAGACAGTACATAAAGCGCCATGATCTCCGAGGTGTTTTTTCTACCGGTGAAGTCCCTCGCTTGTTGGCAATAGCAGGCAAACCCTATCACCTGTTCCTGGCAAAGGGCAACCAGTGTGCTGTCTGCCCATTGCTTTGCCCATTCAGCGCACTGTTCTACCGATAGACTGGATAGTATCTCTTCCGGCATCAAGCCGCTATAAGTTTCCTGCCAAGCAGTGTAGTGAACCTTTCCCTTTCCCAGACGGGTTTGCTCGCTCATCGGTACAATTCGATATGCCATCCAGGCGCCCTCTTTCTTGTTTGAGTTTAAAAAGGCTGAAACGCCAATGACAGCGGTTCAGCCTTTTTCATGGTTGTTCTACAGATAATACCGGCCAGCGGCTATACCATCGCCATCATTGGATCGGCGGCTTTCTTCCGCAGCCGGGAGGCCTCCTGCTGAGAGCAGGTCAGGCGTCGCGGCCGCAGCACTTCTTATACTTTTTGCCGGAACCGCAGGGGCAGGGGTCGTTGCGGCCGATCTTCTTGCCCTTTTTAATGGGCTGTTTTTTCTCGGAGCCGTCTCCGTCGCCGCCGTGGGAAGCAGTGGTAGGTTTGGCTATCTGCTCCCGTTTGGGGGCTTCCTCGGTCTTGACCTGGATGGTAAAGAGCATCTTCACCGTATCCTCTCGGATGGAGTTGTTCATCTCCTCGAACATGTCAAAGCCTTCCAGACGGTATTCCACCACCGGATCCTTCTGGGCATAGGAGCGCAGGTAAATACCCCGTTTGAGCTCATCCATAGCGTCGATGTGGTCCATCCATTTGGCGTCCACATTCCGCAAAAGGACAACCCGCTCCAGTTCCCGCATCAGCTCGCTGCCCAGTTTCTCCTCTTTGGCGGCATAGAGAACCCGGGCCTTATCGGTGATATCCTTCACCAGCTCCTCCCGGGTCAGGCCGAAGAGCTGGTCATCTGTGTATTTCAGATCATCATCTGTCAGCACCCAGCCGAGGAAATATCCCCGCAGGCCGTCTAAATTCCAGTCGTCCTTGTCGTCGGTGTCGGGAATGAACTGATCCACAGCGGTCTGGACCACCGCCTCGATCATCTTCGAAATGTTGTCGTGGAGATCTTCCCCATCCAGCACCTTGGAACGCTGGTCGTAGATGATTTCACGCTGACGGTTCATAACGTCGTCAAACTGAAGGACGTTTTTGCGGATGCCAAAGTTACGGGCTTCCACCTTCTGCTGGGCCGACTCAATGGTGCCAGTCAGCATCTTATTTTCGATGGGCATGTCGTCTTCCAGATTGAGGGCTTCCATCATGTTCTGCATCCGCTCGCCGCCAAACAGCCGCATCAGATCGTCCTCCATGGACAGGTAGAACCGGGTTTCACCTGGGTCTCCCTGACGGCCGGCACGGCCTCGCAGCTGATTGTCAATACGGCGGGACTCGTGGCGCTCGGTGCCCACAATAAAGAGGCCTCCGGCGGCTTTGACCTTCTCGGCCTCGCCGGCGATCTCTTCTTTATACTTGGCGTTTAATTCCTGGAAGGTCTTTCTCGCGTCCAGAATCTCCTGATTATCTGTGTCAGAGAAACCGGTGGATTCGCTGATGAGCTCCTCGGGAAGGCCCATCTTGCGCATCTCCGCCTTGGCCATAAACTCGGCGTTACCGCCCAGCATAATATCGGTACCACGTCCGGCCATGTTGGTGGCGATGGTCACAGCGCCGTATTTACCGGCCTGGGCGACAATCTCCGCCTCTTTTTCGTGGTATTTGGCGTTGAGGATTTCATGTTTGATTCCCCGGCGCTTCAGCATATTGCCCAGCCGCTCCGACTTGTCGATGGAAATGGTGCCGACCAGCACCGGCTGGCCCTTTTCATGGCACTGGACAATCTGCTCAATGACAGCGTTGAATTTTCCAGCCTCATTTTTAAAGACCACATCGGGATGGTCGACCCTCTGGGAGGGCTTGTTGGTGGGGATCTCGATGACGTCCAGCTTGTAAATCTCCCGGAACTCAGCCTCCTCGGTGAGGGCGGTACCGGTCATACCGGCCAGTTTCTTGTACATCCTAAAGTAGTTCTGGAAGGTGATGGTGGCCAGGGTCTTGGACTCCCGCTCCACCTTGACCCCTTCCTTGGCCTCAATGGCCTGATGGAGCCCTTCGTTATAACGGCGGCCGATCATGAGACGGCCGGTAAACTCGTCGACGATGATGACCTGGTCATCCTTGACCACATAGTCGATATCCCGGTGCATGATGCCGTGGGCCCGGATGGCCTGGTTAATATGATGCTGCAGCGTCATGTTGTCGGCATCCATCAGGTTTTCTACATTAAAGTAGGCCTCCGCCTTCTTGATGCCGTTTTTGGTCAGGGTGCAGGTCTTGGCCTTTTCGTCCACGATGTAGTCGTAATCTTCTCCTACCTCGTCCTCCTGCTCCTCCTTGTCGTTGAGCTCCTTGACCTTTTTGCAGCGGAGGGTGCGGGCAAACTGATCCGCCATAGAGTATAGATCGGTGGATTTATCTCCCTGGCCGGAGATGATCAAAGGGGTCCTGGCCTCATCGATGAGGATGGAGTCCACCTCGTCCACAATGGCGTAATGAAATCCCCGCTGGACCTTGTCTGTCTTATAGATGACCATATTGTCCCGCAGATAGTCAAAGCCGAATTCATTGTTGGTGCCGTAGGTGATGTCACAGCTATAAGCCTTGCGGCGCTCCTCGTTGTTGAGGCCGTTGACAATCAGGCCCACAGACAGGCCCAGGAAACGGTAGACCTTGCCCATCCACTCCGAGTCACGGCGGGCCAGGTAGTCGTTGACGGTGACGATGTGCACGCCCTCCCCTGTCAGGCCGTTGAGATAGGCCGGCAGAGTGGCCACCAAGGTCTTGCCTTCACCGGTGCGCATCTCAGCGATCCGGCCCTGGTGGAGGACCACGCCGCCTACGATCTGTACCGGGAAGTGGCGCATCCCCAGCACCCGGTCGGCAGCCTCCCGGCAGGTGGCAAAGGCCTCAGGCAGAATGTCATCCACCGTCTCGCCGTTCTTCAGCCGCTCCTTCAGGGCAGGGGTCATGGCTTTCAGCTCGCTGTCGCTCATTGCCTTGAATTTGTCCTCCAAGGCGATGACCTTATCCACAATGGGGTTGATCCGTTTGAGCTCCTTTTGGGAATAGGAGCCAAAGATTTTTTCCAGAAAACCCATAGTAATTTCACCTCTAATATCTATTGGAAACACCGTTTTATACGGTGCAAACCGGATTCCTGTGAGCATTTCCTATTCTAGCCGCCCTCCTGGCGTTTGTCAACGCCGGGGCGAAGCCGTCTTTGGACTACAGGCGGCAGAAAAACGCGGCCGGCGGGCGCCGTCCCGGACATGGCCAACCGCCGGGAGAAAGGGCCCTTTTTGAAGAAAAAGCTTCGGCCAGCAAACATTATCATTATAGTCAAGCTCCCCTGTGAATGGATGAACATTCAATGAATAAACGGCTTGAAATCAAGGATTTTTGCAGGATTGACACAATTTTAACCGGTTTTTATCTTGATTAATACCCCTGCCCATATTATAATACAAGGTAGGTACGCGATTCTGTCCAAAAACGGCATATTTTGCCGTGAATCAGGTACAGAATGGCGGACGGAGAATTTTACGTCAGCCGCTGTTACCACCGGCCAAGAAAGCGGCCCGGACGTTCAAATCTATGTTCACGGGGATTTCCCGTGGAGCCGAAAGGAGTACCGATATGAACTATTCTCATGAAGTTGAGAAAATGTGTGTCGTCACAAAGGGCCCCAAACACGGCCCGGCGCCCATTCCTGAAGAGGGAAAATGGGTCAAAGCTTATCAGATTTCTGATATTTCCGGTCTTTCCCACGGTGTGGGTTGGTGCGCACCCCAGCAGGGCGCATGTAAGCTCACCCTGAATGTCAAAGAGGGCATCATCGAAGAGGCCATGGTAGAAACCCTGGGCTGCTCCGGCATGACCCATTCCGCAGCAATGGCCGCTGAGATCCTCCCGGGCAAAACCCTGCTGGAAGCTCTCAACACCGACCTGGTCTGCGACGCTATCAACGTAGCTATGCGGGAAATCTTCAAACAGCTGGCTTACGGCCGCAGCCAGACCGCTTTCTCCGAGGGCGGACTGCCCATCGGTGCCGGTTTGGAAGACCTGGGCAAAGGTCTGCGCTCCCAGGTGGGTACCATGTTCTCCACCAAGGAAAAAGGCGTCCGTTATCTGGAAATGGCTGAAGGCTATGTTCTGCAGATCGCTCTGGATGAGAACGGCGAGGTCATCGGCTACAAATTCGTAAAACTGGGCGTCATGCTGGAAAACATCCGCCATGGCATGGATCCGAAAGAAGCTTATGAGAAGGCGATCGGTACATACGGCCGCTATGAGGGCGCTGCCAAGTACATTGATCCGCGTGAAGAATAAGGGAGAAGGAGGTAACAAACATGGCACAGTTTGAAGGTAAAGAAAGAAGAATGGCCAAAATCGAGAAATGCCTGGCTGAGTATGGCTTTGCATCCCTCGAGGAGGCACGTGACCTTTGCTTGAGCAAGGGTATAGATGTTGACGCCATTGTCAAAGGCGTACAGCCCATCGCATTTGAAAACGCTGTCTGGGCTTACACCCTGGGCGTTGCCATTGCGCTGAAAAAAGGTATCAAGGTTGCCGCTGACGCCGCTGAGGCTATCGGCCTGGGCCTGCAGGCATTCTGTGTCCCCGGCTCCGTCGCTGAGCAGAGAGACGTGGGCCGCGGCCATGGTAACCTGGGCGCAATGCTCCTGAGAGAAGAGACCGACTGCTTCTGCTTCCTGGCAGGACATGAGTCCTTCGCCGCCGCAGAGGGCGCAATCGGTATCGCCAGAACCGCCAACAAGGCCAGAAAGAAACCCCTCCGGGTTATCCTCAACGGCCTGGGCAAGGACGCCGCTTATATCATTTCCAGAATCAACGGCTTTACCTATGTAAAGACTGATTATGACTTCGCCACTGGCGAGCTGAAAGTCGTGGAAGAGAAAGCATTCTCCGACGGCGACAAAGCCAAGGTCAAATGCTACGGCGCCAACGACGTTCTGGAAGGCGTTGCCATCATGAAACATGAGAAGGTTGACGTTTCCATCACCGGTAACTCCACCAACCCCACCCGCTTCCAGCATCTGGTGGCCGGCACTTATAAGAAATGGTCCTATGAGAACGGCGTCAAATACTTCTCCGTCGCTTCCGGCGGCGGCACCGGCCGTACCCTCCATCCGGACAACATGGCTGCTGGCCCGGCTTCCTATGGCCTGACCGACTCCATGGGCCGTATGCACGGCGACGCACAGTTCGCAGGTTCTTCCTCCGTCCCCGCACACGTGGAGATGATGGGACTCATCGGCATGGGCAACAACCCCATGGTTGGCGCCACTGTTGCCTGCGCTGTCGCAGTAGAAGAGGCAAACAAATAAGCTGTCAAAACGCAGTTTTTTCGGCATGAATAAACAAGGCCTTCCATGGGCTCCCATGGAAGGCCTTGTTTTTTGTAGTGGATTTCCCTCCGGTAAAAAACGCCAAGCCCCATAGGAGCTTGGCGTTTTTACAATCGTTTTCCAGCTGCTTGTTGATCAGGAATTCCCCTCAGGGGCTACAGTTTTTTCTGCATCCGGCTTTTTCAGCTCATGCCATATCTTTTTCAGGATGATCGCAGAAAGGATGGCTGCCAGCAGGGAAGTCCCCGCGAAGTTCATCCAGATGCCTGTCAGACCTAAAGGCCAGAGAGCGCCTACCAGGACGACGGGGAACAGCAATGCAGTGGATAGGGAGATGAGGGACGCTGGCAGGGGCTTTTCAATGGCCAGCATATAGCTCTGGGTGGCAAAGGAGAACCACCGTGTCACATAGGTCAGGCTAAAGAGCCGCAGGGCGCCAATGGACATGTTGAGGATGTCGTTGCTTGGGTTGGCCACAAACAGCCCGGTGATCTGCTCCGGGAGAAAGGCGATGGCAAATACCGACAGCAGGGAAACAACAGCAGCCGCTGCAAAGCAGCATTTTTCAATGGCGCGGACCCGCGAAAACTTCTGGGCGCCCCAATTGTATCCCACCGCTGGCTGGAGGGAGTCGCACATGCCGTACAGCAGCGGCTGGATAAACCCTTCGGCGAACATCAGAATGCCATAAACCGATACCGCCGTCTCCCCGCCCAGCCGAACCAGGATAAAGTTCATCAGAATGGAGGTAATCCTGCCGGCGATGTTGTTTAAAAAGTTAGGGCTTCCGCAGGCGATAATCTGCCGGATCATCTTCCCCGAAAACCGCGGCTTGCAAAACCGGAGGAGGGCTTTCCCGCGGAAAAAGGGGATAAAGGCGATGGCAGCGCTGATACACATGCCCGAGCAGGTGGCCAGGGCTGCCGCCCAGATCCCCCAATGAAACACGCCCAGGAATAAGAACTCCAACCCGGCGCTGACAATTGACATGAAGATGTTCAGCCCCATACTGCCCCGGATATATCCGCAAATCCGCAGATAATTGTCTACGGCAAAGATGATGGTGGTCACCGGGGAACATAAGGCATAAACCCGTAAATACTGTACCGCCAGCCGGGCAAACTCCCCTTCGGCGCCCATCAGCCGCATAAGCAAAGGCGCCGCCGCAAACATAACAGCGCCGATGGCAACGCCAGCTCCTACAATCATGAGACAGGCACAGGTGAAGATGTTGTGCGCCTCCTTGCTGTTTTCCTTGCCCAGATTGACCGAAATGGGCACAGAAGAGCCGACACCGATCAGATCCGCCAGGGAAAAGTTGATAATGACAAAGGGCATGGCCAGATTCAGGGCGGCAAAAGCGGTGGAGCCTAAAAACTGGCCTACAAAGACGCCGTCAATGGTCTGATAAAGGGCGGAAGCCAGCATGCTGATGGCGCCGGGAATGGACGCCAAAAAGAATAGCTTCAGCGGCGGTGTTTTCGCAAACAATGCGATGGAGCTCATAAATAGGTATCCCTTCCTTTCCTACCGTCTTTTGCTTCGCCCCGCCAAAACCGCTGGACGCTGGCGGGGAAGCTGGATTTATTTGACCTCGCCTTTCAAAAGGCTCACATATTTATGGGTCAGGGACAGTAAGGCATCCCTTTCACTCTTTTCTAATCTCTGGAACGTTCTTTTCTCCGCCTGGATGAGGGGGAAAATGACCTCTCGCATCAATTCTTTTCCCGTTTCGGTCAAGGCGATTCGCTTGTTTTTCTGGTTGCCCTCCACCGGTTTCAGCCGGATGTAGCCCTGGTTCACAAGGCTTTTCAGGGCGGAATTAATGGTCTGGGGCGGGTAATGCCAGGCGGAGCACAGTTCCCTTTGGGTATAGCCGGCGCCGTCTTCATAAAGGGAATACAACAGCCACAAGGCTGTGTCGGAAATTCCCCGTCTTTTTGCATATTGATGGTAAATCTCATCCATTTCCTTATAAAGCTGATTAAACAGCGCAAGGGGATCACTCGTCATATTTTCCATCGGCTCCTCCTTTCCTTCCAGAGGCGGGCATCTGGCATTATAGTCCGAAAACGGATAAAAGTCAATAGGTATCGATAGAGGGTTTCCTCCAGCTTTTGCCGCTCTATTTTTCCATCTTATCCTTGGAACCGGCGAAAATCCACCGGCCAAAGGGAGGGCAAAAATTCACCAAAGCCCCCGTGAAGATTGACAAATCCTACAAATTCCGTTATGATAGAAGCTAATTGATCAAAGCCAGATGAAAACCGCAGGAAAACAGCGAATGCTTGCCGAAGGAATGATACTCTCAGGCGTCCCCGGCGGGGACAGGACTGTGGTTGGATGGCGCTCTGGAGAATCCCATATCGGTGGGTGCCGAAGGTGAAAGTGGCTGATCGCCATGAATCTCTCAGGCGAAAGGACAGGGTTATGGTCAAATGGCAGAAAGGCCCAGGTGAGAAAGCTGAGGGCTAAGGGCTGCCCTTTGCCGTCTGTTGTTCCGGAGCTGACAAATATGTCAGCTCTTTTTTTATGGCCCGCTTTGTTGGAGTCTCCGAAAAAAGAGGGGAGATTTATCAGTATGGAAGCAATTTCACAATTTTTCGCGTCCGCCATGGACAGCGTGGATGGGGTCGTGCAGCTGATTAACAGCTGGCTTTGGGATTATGCCCTGATTTTCCTGTTGGTTGGCACCGGTATCTTTTTCACCATCCGGCTGGGCTTTGTCCAGATCCGCCGGTTCGGTACTGGCATGAAAAAACTTTTCGGCAACTTTTCCCTCCATGGCAAGGATCAGGAAAACGGCCTCAGCTCCTTCCAGGCCCTGACCACCGCCATCGCAGCCCAGGTGGGCACCGGAAACATTGCCGGAGCCGCCACCGCCATTGCATCCGGCGGACCTGGCGCCATCTTCTGGATGTGGCTTTCCGCCTTCTTCGGCATGGCCACCATCTACGCGGAGGCAGTACTGGCCCAAAAGACCCGGAAAGAAGAGGATGGCCAGCTTATCGGCGGCCCTGTCTACTATATCAAATATCTATTTAAAGGGAAATTCGGCAAATTCCTGGCCGGGTTCTTCTCGGTGGCCCTTATCCTGGCCCTGGGCTTTATGGGGAATATGGTCCAGTCCAATTCCATTGGCGACGCCTTCCACACCGCCTTCGGGATCCCTGCCTGGGCAGTGGGCATCTGCGTTGCCCTCATCGCCGGCTTTATCTTCCTGGGCGGCGTGAAGCGGATTGCCCGTTTTACCGAAAAAATCGTCCCCCTGATGGCTGTCTTTTATATTGTAGGGTGCCTCATTGTCCTATTTATGAACAGCTCCGGCGTGGGAAATGCCTTCCACGACATCTTTGTAGGCGCCTTTAATCCCCAGGCGGTTATGGGCGGCGCTTTGGGCGTCGGCGTCCAGCAGGCCATGCGCTACGGCGTGGCCCGGGGCCTTTTCTCCAACGAGGCTGGCATGGGTTCTACCCCTCATGCCCACGCCATCGCCAAGGTAAAACATCCCAGCGATCAGGGCATCATCGCCATGATGGGCGTTTTTATCGACACCTTTATTATCCTGACCCTGACCGCCCTGGTCATCCTTTCCACCGGTGTGCTGGGCAACGGCCTGACCGCGGCCCCTCTGGCTCAATCTGCCTTTGACGCCGCCTTTGGTTCCTTCGGTAAAATATTTATCGCTATCTGTATGTTCTTCTTTGCTTTCACCACCATCGTCGGCTGGTATTTCTTCGGCGAGGTCAACGTCAAAGCCCTTTTCGGCAAAAAGGCTGTTAAGTTCTACGCTGTACTGGTGATCTTCTTTGTCCTGCTGGGCTCCAGCCTCAAGGTGGATCTGGTCTGGAACCTGTCCGATATGTTTAACGGGCTTATGGTCCTGCCCAACCTGGTGGCCCTGTTGGCCGGCGCCGGCATTGTGGCTAAACTCAACAAGGACTATAACTCTTTAGGAAAGCATTAAACCAAAACATAAAAAGGCCGGGGGCTGAAGTCCCCGGCCTTTTTATGCCTTTTATACAATGAAAAAAGAGGAAAAACATGGTATAATGAAAATAAATGATTTGTTAAAATTCCAAGGCTTATTTGGCAGCCAAGGATATTGGTAGACAATCCGTGGAAGCGGCTAGAAAGGAGCGTCGGATTTATGTCAATGAAAGCAGTGATTGTAGGCGGGGTAGCAGGTGGCGCCGGTGCGGCGGCACGGCTGCGCCGGAAGGATGAAACAGCACAGATCATCATGCTGGAAAAGGGGGAGTATATCTCCTTTGCCAACTGCGGCCTGCCCTACTATGTAGGAGACGTCATCACCCAGCGGGAAGAGCTTCTTCTGCAAACGCCGGAAAGCTTTAACGCCCGGTTCCAGGTGGACGTCCGGGTCAACAACGAGGTCCTTTCTGTGGACACCGGGAAAAAGACGGTCACCGTCCTCAACCATGAGACAGGGGAAACCTATACCGAAAGCTATGACAAGCTGGTTCTCTCCCCTGGGGCCAGCCCCATTGTCCCCAACATGGAAATCCAGCATCCGGAACATGTTTTTACCCTGCGCAACATCCCTGATACCTTTAAGATCAAGGACTATCTCAACAGCCACAATCCCAGGACAGCGGCGGTCATCGGCGGCGGCTACATCGGCCTGGAAATGGCGGATAACCTGTGCCGGCTGGGACTAGAGGTCAGCGTCATCGAGGCCGCTTCCCATGTCATCGCCAGCCTAGACGAGGACATGAGCCATGAGCTGCAAAATCATCTGCGCTCCAAAGGGCTGGACCTTCACCTGGGAAGCATGGCCCAGCGCATCGACCGGGATCAGGTCATCCTTTCTGACGGCAGGGAGATCCCGGCGGATATGGTCATCCTCTCCATCGGCGTCCGGCCGGAGACCGGTTTCCTCAAGGACAGCGGCATCGCCCTGGGAAGCCGAGGCGAAATTCTGGTGGACGAGTACCTGCAGACCAATGTACCCGACGTTTACGCTGTGGGGGACGCCATCGGCGTCAAGTCCTTTGGCACCGGCGCCGACGCTATCATCCCGCTGGCTGGCCCTGCCAACAAGCAGGCGCGGATTGTGGCCGACAACCTGTGCGGGGAGAAGAAAGCCTACCACGGCACCCAGGGGACAGCCATCGCCAAGGTCTTTGACATGACCGCAGCGGTCACCGGAGAAAATGAGACCACCCTGCGGCGGGCGGGTATAGCGTACCGCAAGACCTTCACCATCTCCCCCTCCCACGCTGGATACTATCCCGGCGGCAGCACCATGGTGGTCAAGCTCCTCTACACCCCCGAAGGCAAGGTCTTGGGCGCTCAGATTGTGGGCCGGGACGGTGTGGACAAGCGGATGGATGTACTGGCCGCCGCCATCCGGGCCGGCATGGATGTCTTCGACCTGCAGGAGCTGGAACTGGCCTACGCGCCGCCTTTCTCCTCCGCCAAGGATCCTGTCAACATGGCTGGTTATGTGGCCGGCAATGTGGTGGAGGGACGGATGATCCCCTTCTATGTGGAGGATCTGGCCAGCCTGCCGGAAAACGCCTTCCTTTTGGATGTGCGCACCCCCGGCGAATTTGCCCATGGCACCATTCCCGGCGCCGTCAATATCCCGGTGGACGTCCTGCGGCAGCGGCTTTCTGAGGTGCCCAAGGACAAGGAGGTCCATATCTTCTGCGCCGTGGGACTCAGAGGCTACATCGCCCAGTGCATCCTGCGGCAAAACGGCTATAAAACCAAAAACCTCAGCGGCGGCTACCGGCTGTATGCCGCGGCAAAGAACGATCTGGCCGCCCAAGGGGTCCCCATGGAAAACTGCAAGCCCTGCGGCGCTCCACTTGAATAAAGTAATTTTTCGATAGAAAAACTCCGGCAGCGGGACTCACCGCCGGAGTTTTCGCGTTTTTTAAATTGCTGCAACGTCTGTATTCAATCCCTTTGGCACGGTAGATGGCGCTTTGGAAAGCTACACCTGGGCGCAATCCATGATTTCACCCAGCACCTGCCGGACGCTTTCATTACCATCTGTATACAACGCAATTAAATTATCCTTTTGGTATATCTTTGTGCTCAAGTCCTGGCCTTTTTCCAGGGATTGCTCCAGAAAAAGCTCCAGAGATTTCTGAGCCTGGCTGCCATCGGTAAAGTGGAAAATCATCAGCATCGGCTGCGGATTCCCCTTGCTGCACACAGTATACATCTCCGCCTCCTGGAAGATAGGGCCTGTGCCCTGACTTTCCAAAACAGAGCCTACCAGACCCAGGCGCCCCACCAATGTATTGTAAAGGGTCTGAGGGGTAAGTCCCTTTTCTATCCGCAGGGGGGTGGTGGAAATTTCGGGTGGATTGGATTCGGCAGCAGGCGCCGGCTCATGGCATCCGGTCAGCAGCAGGATCAGCAGTAAGGCTATAACGCTAAATTTTTTCATTCGTACCCCTCCTTTATCCATTCCCTTTTATATTATAGTGTGGCCCACAGATTTTTTTGTTGCATTCCGTGAAAAAAGAAAAAAGGGCAGAAGGAGGGGATTTTCAACAAAAAACAAACCCGAACCCATGATTTTCATGAGCCCGGGTTAAAGATTTAGACATTCCCTTTAGAAGCTAGCCTCTTTAAATTTTCTCTTCTGATAGTAATCCACCGCTTTATCATTTAAGGTGAGCTGGACATTGTTGCCCCAATCCTCGATCTCTTTGTCAAAGTCGTCGGCTTTCAGGTCGCTGGTGAGCTGGGCCTCCAGTGCCTCCACGACGGCGTCCTCATCCTCGGTGATGTCCAGGCGCTGGAACACATAGTAGTAATCTATGTCTTCCACAGTACCAAACTCCCCTTCGTCTACGGCAGCCACAGCGTCCAGCAGTTCCGCCGAAACGTCGGTGCTGTCCTTGCGCAGAACGTTGATATGGGCATTCTCCTCCGCGTGGTCATGTCCATAATCGGAGGCGGTGGGCTCGTAACTCTCATCGCCCATGAGCTCCTTAATATAGTTATCCTCGGATTCGGTGATCAGCTGGTCAAAGTCCTCGCCATCCTGGGCGCGTTTGAGATAGTCCGCCTGTTCTTCCTCTGCTGCGGCCAGCTCTTCATCGGACAGCAGCACGCCATCCGAATTGGTTCTGGGCAGCATGATGGTCTTAAATCTCAGATAGTTTTCTTCCAGTTCCTGTTTCAGTTCGTCCACAGAAAGGCCCTGGGTGCCACCCGGGGCATAGGTGTTCTGGAAGATAACGCTGCTCTTCATCTGGTTCATATAGATGGCGACGACGGAATCAGAACTGATGCCATTGGCCTCATACAGGCCGCTGTAATAGTTATACCGCTGGGTCGCCTGGTTCTCGGCGTAGGCCTCCTGCTCTTCTGCCAGGGTATAGCCCAGCTCTTCGAATTTTTCTTCCACTGCCGCATAGTTTTTCACAGCCTGGAGGGCTTTATCGTGCACCCATTCATAGCCGGTCTTGTCCTCGATCTCCTGATCCCATACCTCGCCAGCTTTATCCTCCACCAGGTCCAGCGCCTCGGTATAAGCCTCCAGACGATGGTAGAGATAGACGCCCACCGGGATGGCGTCCCCATCTTTGTCGGTGGCGATCCAGCTGGTATCTTGACTGCCGCATCCAGCGAAGGTCAGTATGGCCATACAGGACGCCAAGACCGCGGCAAGGATTTTCTTCGCGAGTTTCATTTGATTTCCTCCCAGTTTCACTACATTCTTTCGCACCTAACGGTATTTTCCCCAAACATCTGGAAAATGCCGCTGATAGAATAAAATTATACACGCCTTCTGTCAAAAAGTCCACAAAAAAACATGAATTTTCCTTGTTTTTTGCTGTTGAAGTGAAAAACAAACAGGGCCCGGAGGCATCCGGGCCCTGTTTTTATGATTCGGTGGGGGCGTCCGCCATATCCATGGCGGAAAGAATCTGCCGCATAGCCTCCAACGGCGTCTGCTGATCGGCGATTTTTACCGTCAGATAGGGCTTCTGCCCGGCGGAGAGAAGCACCCGGCCCCGCATTTGAGACACCAGGGAGCCGATCATCTTCATATCCACCCGGGAGAGGGAGAAGACGATCTCATTATTCTTCTGGGTGATTTCGGTAATTCCCATCCGGGAGGCGGTGTTGCGCATCAGGCTGACGTCAATGAGCCCCTTCACCGAGGCCGGCGGCTCGCCGAACCGGTCGATGAGCTCATCCATTACATCCAGGCTGTCTTCATAGGTGCGGATGCCGGCGATTTTCCGGTAGACCTCGATGCGCTGGGCCTGGTTTTCGATATACCGGGGCGGGATGTGGGCCTCGATGCGGATGTCGATAAGGCATTCCTCCACCGGGTTTTCGGGAATTTCTCCCCGCTTTTCCGCCACAGCGTCGGAGAGCAGCTTCAGGTACATCTCATAGCCCACGGCCTCCATATGGCCGTGCTGCTGGGCGCCCAGGATATTGCCGGCGCCTCGGATCTCCAGATCCCGCATGGCGATCCGGAACCCTGAGCCAAAGGAGGTAAATTCCCGGATGGCGGCCAGCCGTTTGGCCGCCACATCGGTGAGGACCTTGCCTTTTTGAAAGGTGAAGTAGGCGAAAGCCCGGCGGCTGGACCTGCCTACCCGGCCCCGGAGCTGGTAGAGCTGGGAAAGGCCCATCCGGTCCGCGTCCTCAATGATGAGGGTGTTGCAGTTTGGCACATCCACGCCGGTTTCGATGATAGTAGTGCAGACTAAGATGTCGATTTCATGGTCCAATAGACCCTGCCAGATGGAGGAAAGCTCCTCCTCCCCCATCTTGCCGTGGGCTACCATGATCCGGGCATCGGGCACCATCTCCTGAATCTTGGAAGCGCACCGGTCAATGGTCTCCACCCGGTTGTGGAGGTAGAACACCTGGCCGCCCCGCCGCAGCTCCCGCTTGATGGCGTCGCCAATGACCCCTCGGTTGTATTCCAGCACATAGGTCTGCACGGGATGCCGGTCGGAGGGGGCCTCCTCGATGACCGACATGTCCCGGATCCCCGACATGGCCATGGACAGGGTCCGGGGGATGGGGGTGGCCGAAAGGGTCAGCACATCCACCGTGGAGCGAAGCTCCTTAAACCGCTCCTTGTGGGCCACCCCAAAGCGCTGCTCCTCGTCGATGATGACAAGTCCCAGGTCCTTAAACCGGACGTCCTTTTGGATCAGGCGGTGGGTGCCCACCACAATGTCCACCTCGCCCCGGCCTATTTTTCTGACAATCTCCTGCTGCTGTTTGGGAGTTTTAAACCGGGAGAGGATCTCCACATGGACGGGAAAGCCCTCCATCCGGGTCAGGATGGTGTTGTAGTGCTGCCAGGCCAGGATGGTGGTGGGCACCAGAATGGCGCACTGCTTGCCGTCCAGGACGCATTTGAAGGCGCCCCGCAGGGCCACCTCGGTTTTCCCAAAGCCCACATCCCCGCAGAGCAGCCGGTCCATGGGGACAGTGGACTGCATATCCCCTTTGATCTCCGAAATGCACCGGAGCTGGTCGTCGGTTTCCTCATAGGGGAAGTGCTCCTCAAACTCCCGCTGCCACTCGCTGTCAGGGGAGAAGGCATAGCCTTTGACCTGCATCCGCTGGGCATAGAGCTTGATCAGCTCATCCGCCATGTCGTCCACCGCCTTTTTGACCCGGCTGCGGGTCTTCTGCCATTCGGTGGAGTTGAGCTTGTTGAGCCGGATATTGCCGTTTTCACGGGGGCCAATGTATTTATTCACCAGATCCAGCTGGGTCACCGGCACATAAAGGGTGTCGGCCCCGGCATACCGGATCTTGATATAGTCCTTGACCACCCCGTGGATATCCATCTTATGGATTCCCTCAAAGACGCCGATGCCGTGGGAGATGTGGACCACGTAATCCCCTGGGGTCAGATCGGCCAGGGAGCTGATCTTATCCCCCGGCGCTTTGGCCCGGCGCTTCCGCTTGGGTTCCCCCAGCCTCCGGGTGGCCGCCTGGGTGATGAGGGCGAACCGGATGCCGGGCAGGTCAAATCCGCCGGAAAGACCGCCCTCCAGCACAAAGACCCGTCCGAAGACGATGGACTTCACATCCTCGGCAAACTCGGCGGGGATATTTTCTTTCCGCAGATCCGAGACAAGGGCCTGGGCCGCCCGGCGGGTTCCCGCCAAAACAGCCACGCAGTATTTTCGCTCCAAAAAGCTTTTCAGGTCATCGGTGAGATATTTGATTTCGCCGCTCCAGCCCGAAAGCTGGATGGCGTCAAAGTTCACCAAGATTTTCACCGGGAGCTCCGGCAGGGCCCGGGCAAAGGTCTCCAGCACCACGGTGCGCCGGGAGGCCAAAGCCTGCATCAGCTCTCCCCGCTCCAGATAAAAGCGCTCCAGCCCCCGGCAGAGGACGCCTTCCTCAAAGAGGGTCTTGAGATCTTCCTCCATCTGCCAGGAAAAATTCTTCTGGGTCTCCCGCAGCTTGATATAATCCGAGACAAAGAGAAAGCCCTCGGGCAGGTAGTCCAACAGGGTAGCCCCCCGTCCATAGGCCAGCGGCAGGAACCGGTCAAAGCTCGCAAAGCTGAGATGATCCCGCAGCCGCTGGATGTCCCGGTCGATGTTCTCCTTGGCCCCTTTCCCGGCCTTGCCCCGCTGCAGTTCCCGCAGTTTTTCCAGCTTTTCTATCAGCTCCTCAGAGGAGGAGAAGAGGACCTCCCGGGCCGGGGAGATGCTCACCCGCTCCACCGGGTCCAGCCGCCGCTGGGTCAGCACATCAAAATAGGAGAGGGTATCCACCTCATCCCCCCAAAACTCCACCCGGACCGGGTAGGGGCTGTCAGGGGGATAGATATCCAGAATGCCGCCCCGCAGGGAGAACTGGCACATGCCGTCTACCTGATCGGCCCGAACATAGCCTGCGCCAATGAGCCGCTCTATAAGCTCCGGCAGCCGGTATTCCTCCCCGGAAGCGATGTCAAAGGCAAGCTCCCGGTACCGCTGGGGCGGGATGGTCAATTGGCTGAGCCCTTCCACCGAACAGAAGACCAGGGTTGTTTCCCCTTTGAGCAGCTTTCCCAGCACCGAAAGCCGGGCCTGCTCATACTCGTGGGAGACACTGTCCGCGTCCCGGTAGGTAAAATCCCGGGCGGGGTAGACAAGGGCCCTGTTATCCTCAAACAGGGCGTTCACGTCCTCGCACAGCCGAGTGGCCGCCGCCTCATCCGGGCAGAGGACCAGAGCCGGGACATCCAGATTGACGCAGGAGGCATAGATCATCAGGGCCTTGTGCACCCCGGAAAGTCCGGTGAGCACCACCGGGAACTGGGATTTTTCCACCCCCTCGATGTACTGGCGGTATTCCTCCAGGGCGGTGAGCAGCTGGGCGAAATGTTTCATGGTCTCCTCCTGTGTCGTCTTTCCGGCGGCAGGCTAGGCCTTGCTTTCGCCGGGATTTTCTTGAGCGGCATTCTCTGCCGGCTGGGATGGATGGGAAACCGCCGGGGCTTTGTTTTCCCGGGCGGCCCGTTTTTCCTGGGCCTTCTGCCGGCCGGTGCCGTTGTAGAGATTCATGGCCTTATCGATGTTGCCGGCCACAATCTGCTCCACCGCCCCCTGGGCCAGGATGAAAGCGTTTTTCATAGGTTCCACTTCCTCCTTTTTAAAGCCGGAGAGAACCCAGTCGGCCAGGTCGTAATCCGGATGGGGCTTTTTCCCCACCCCAATCTTCACCCGGGGGAAATCGTCGTGGCCGGAGAGATAGATGATATTTTTAATGCCGTTGTGGCCCCCATCGGTGCCCTTCCGCCGCACCCTGATAGCCCCGGGCTCCAGAGAGATGTCGTCAAAGAGGACGACGACCCGGTCCATGGGCACCTTATAAAAGGCGGCGGCTTCGGTCACCGACTGTCCGGACAGGTTCATAAAGGTGGAGGGCTTTAAAAGAAGCACCTTTTTCCCCGAGATCACCGTCTCGCAACACAGCCCCTTGAATTTGAGCCGGTCGATTTTGCAGTGGTACTGCTCCGCAATCCGGTCAAGGGCCATAAAGCCGGTATTGTGACGGGTACCGTCATATTTGGCGCCGGGATTGCCCAGCCCCACAATAATGTATTCCACCGGGCCGGCGGGAACTGGTGGATTCTTTTGTCTTATCCGGTCAAAGAGCCGGTCCAGCATGTTTTCCATCTGTGTTTTCCTCTCTTTTTTCGTCTTTTGGGGAAAAATCACGGCAAAATCCCCGTTTTTGCCCCACGTCAAACACAGCGGGATAGCTCGCTACCCCGCTGGTTCTTTCTCTTCCTTGCCAGGAAAAACCTGGCTCTATTTTTATGGCAGTCTCTAGGCTGTCCGCGCTCTCCACGGTTATGTAGAACCGGCGTCACGGCGGCATTCCTCATCGGGAAAATTAGACAAACAGAGGAGAAACCGGCTTATCCTCATAGATGCGCTCAATGGCCTCGGCAAAGACAGGAGCCACCGGGATCATCTGAATCTTGCTGCACTTTTTGTCGCCCAAGGGGATGGTATCCAGAAGCACCAGCTCCTTGATGGCGGACTTCTCAATCCGCTCAATGGCCGGTCCCGACAGGACGCCGTGGGTGGCGCAGGCATAGACTTCTTTGGCGCCGCCCTTTTCCACAATGGCGTTGGCGCCGTTGCACAGCGTTCCGGCGGTATCGATCATATCGTCGACCAGGATGACGGTTTTATCCTTCACGTCGCCGATGATATTCATGACCTCGCTGACATTGGCCTTGGGCCGGCGCTTGTCGACAATGGCCAAGGGAGTATCCATCCGTTCGGCAAACTTCCTCGCCCGGGTCACAGAGCCGAGATCCGGGGAAACTACCACAATGTCGTCCTTGCAGTCTTTAAATTTCTCGATAAAATGGGGCACCAGGATGGGCACACCCAGCAGGTGATCCACCGGGATGTCGAAAAAGCCCTGGATCTGAGGCGCATGCAGGTCCATGGTCAGGACACGGTCCGCGCCGGCGGTGGTGATCAGATCCGCGCAGAGCTTGGCGGAGATGGGGTCTCTGGCCTTGGCCTTCCGGTCCTGGCGGGCATAGCCGAAATAGGGGATGACCGCGGTGATCCGGCCGGCGGAGGCCCGTTTGAAGGCGTCGATCATGATGAGAAGTTCCATGAGGTGATCGTTGACGGGCTGGCAGGTGGACTGCACCACAAACACGTCGGAGCCTCGGACCGACTCAAAAATAGAACAGGAGATTTCCCCGTCGGAGAAGGTGACAACGTCGCTCTTTCCTACGGGAAGCCCCAATTCCTTGGCCATCCGGTACGCCACGTCCTTGTTGGAGTTACCAGCGAAAATCTTGATATCCTTGCCGTGAAGATTCATAGTTTTGACTCCCTTTTTTTATTTTTGCTTCCAACCGATGCTTCTTAATATCCTCTAAAGTGCCGGGGGAGTGACCTCCCGGGCTTCTGTCCGAAACAATGGCTACTTTTTCAGCTTTTTGATGGCGTAGCCAGGCTTATTCTCCTGACGGGAGCGGCCGATGGCCATGGCTCCGTCCGGCACATCCTTGGTGATGGTGGAACCGGCCGCCGTATAGGCGCCGTCCCCGACCCGCACCGGGGCGATGAGGTTGGTATTGCAGCCGATAAAGGCCTGATCCCCTACGGTGGTGCGGGATTTGACCCGTCCGTCGTAGTTGACGGTGACACAGCCGCAGCCGAAGTTGACCCCCCGGCCCACGTCGGAATCCCCTACGTAGGTCAGATGGGGCACCTTGGTCCCCTCGCCGATGTTGGAGTTCTTAATCTCCACAAAATCGCCGATTTTTACCTTGTCAAAGATCACTGTATTGGGCCGGATGTGGACATAAGGTCCCATCTTTACGCCCTTGCCCACCTGGGACTGATAAATCTGGGAGGCGTTGATGATACAGCCATCCCCGATGGTGCTGTCCTCAATGCGGGACATGGGGCCGATGACGCAATCCTCGCCGATAACCGTGTCTCCCAGCAGCATACACCCTGCCAGGATCCGGGTATCCGCTCCGATCTGCACGTCCGGAGCAATGAGGACCCCGTCGGTGGAGACAAACTCCACCCCGTTTGCCATGTGCTTCTCGATGACCCGCATCCGGGCAATTTCGCCCAGCCTGTGCAATCCCTGGCGGTCGTTGGCTCCCAAAATCACATCCGGATTCTGAGAAAGATATCCGCTGACCCGTTTTCCTTCCTGCACGGCGATCTTCACCGTGTCGGTCAGATAATATTCCCCTTGGCTGTTCTGCGGGGACAGCTCCAAAAGGGCTTTCTGTAAAAAGGCGCTGTCAAACCAATAAGCGCCGGAGTTGACTTCTGTAATGGCCCGGGTGGCCTCGTCGGCGTCAGCCTCCTCCACAATAGCGGCGATAGCGTCTCCCTCCCGGACAATCCTTCCGTATCCTGTGGGGGAATCCAGCCGGGCAGTGACGACGGTGACGGCGGCCTCCGTCCGGGTGTGAAGGTCATAGGCTCCCAGAATGGCGGCCTGATCAATAAAAGGAGCGTCTCCGCAGAGCACCAGGACATCCCCCTGGGTCTCCCGCAGAAACTCCATAGCCTGAGCCGCTGCATGGCCGGTGCCCAGCCGTTCTTTCTGCTCCGCAAAGGAGCAGCCCTCAGCCGCTTCCCGAACCAGCTCCCCGTTTTTGCCGGTGATGACGCAGATTTTTTCAATTCCCGCGTCCCTGACGCTGCGAAGCACCCACTGGATCATGGGCTGCTCCAGCACCCGGCAGAGGACCTTGGGGTATTTGGACTTCATTCTCTTTCCATCCCCCGCGGCCAGGACCAAGGCGCAAACATCGTTCAATCCATCCGCCTCCCCTTAATCTTAATCCTATGTTTTTTAAAGCTCTCTGCCAGTTTCTTTTCCCAAAGCCGGCAGATGGGCGCAATTGTTTACATTAAATATTATGGCAACTTTCCGGCCAATTTGCAAGGGTTTCTTTGAAATTGAGCAGAAAACCAGGTATTTCCCACAAAACAAATAAATTTGAGAAAAATCTTCTCAAAAATATGGAAAACTCCCATTGAATTTGTTATACTAATACTTGAGCCTGTCCTGGGTCCGAAAAATGGCATGAGAATGCCGTTTTTTGGACCGTCTTTGGGTGGTTTCCCCCTGTGGGAGGCGGCCCATCAGGAGTGTGAAATGCGGCGGGCAGCGTTTTGTGTATGCGTTTCCGCCGTTTTTGCCAAACCAGAGGCAATCAATATTTCAGGAGGTAGATTACCAGTGAGCAAAAAGTACGTGTACATGTTCTCCGAGGGCAACGGAAAAATGCGTGAGCTCCTCGGCGGCAAAGGTGCAAACCTGGCTGAGATGACCAATCTCGGCATGCCTGTACCCCAGGGCTTCACCGTCTCCACCGAGGCTTGCACCCGGTATTATGAAGACGGCAAGAAGATCGGCGACGACATCCAGGAGCAGATTTATGAGTGCCTGGGCAAATTGGAGCAGATCGCTGGCAAAAAATTCGGCGACATGGAGAATCCTCTCCTGGTTTCCGTTCGTTCCGGCGCTAGAGCTTCCATGCCCGGTATGATGGACACCATCCTCAACCTGGGTCTCAACGACGAAGTCGTAGAAGTCATGGCCAAGAAAACCGGCAACCCCCGTTTTGCTTATGACTCCTATCGCCGCTTCATCCAGATGTATTCCGACGTCGTTATGGAAGTGGGCAAGGCATACTTTGAGAAGCTCATCGACGAGATGAAGGAGAAAAAGGGCGTTAAGCTGGATACCGAGCTGGACGCTGACGACCTGAAAGAGCTGGCTCGCCAGTTCAAAGCGGAATACAAAGCAAAGATCGGCAAGGATTTCCCCTCCGATCCGAAAGAGCAGCTCATGGGCGCTGTGATGGCTGTTTTCCGTTCTTGGGACAACCCCCGCGCTATCTACTACAGAAGAATGAACGACATCCCCTCCGATTGGGGTACCGCTGTTAACGTGCAGATGATGGTCTTCGGCAACACCGGCGACAATTCCGGTACAGGCGTTGCCTTCACCCGTAACCCGGCCACCGGCGAAAAGAAACTCTTCGGTGAGTTCCTCATGAACGCCCAGGGCGAAGACGTGGTTGCTGGCGTTAGAACTCCTCAGACCATTGATCAGCTCAAAGAGGTTATGCCCGAGTGCTATGAGCAGTTCGTCAAGATCTGCGATACCTTGGAGAAGCATTACCGCGACATGCAGGATATGGAGTTCACCATTGAGGACAAGAAACTCTATATGCTGCAGACCAGAAATGGTAAGAGAACTGCTGCCGCCGCTCTGAAAATCGCCTGCGACCTGGTGGACGAGGGCATGATTTCCGAGCAGGAAGCTGTTGCTATGATCGATCCTAAATCCCTGGATGCACTGCTTCATCCCCAGTTTGACGCTGCCGCTCTGAAGAACGCAAAACCCGTTGCAACCGCTCTGGCTGCTTCTCCGGGTGCTGCCTGCGGTAAGATCGTCTTCACCGCTGAGGACGCTACCGAGTGGGCCAAGAAGGGCGAGAAGGTTGTCCTGGTCCGTTTGGAGACCTCTCCTGAGGATATCGAAGGTATGCATTACTCCCAGGGTATCCTGACCGTTCGTGGTGGTATGACCTCCCACGCAGCTGTTGTTGCACGTGGTATGGGTACCTGCTGCGTATCCGGCTGCGGCGATATCAAGATGGATGAAGAGAACAAGTGCTTCACCCTGGCTGGCCGCACCTATCACGAGGGTGATTATATCTCCCTGGATGGCTCCACCGGTAACATTTACGGCGAAGCTCTTCCCACCGTCCCCGCATCCATCTCCGGTGACTTTGGCCGGATCATGGGCTGGGCCGACAAATACAGAACTCTGCAGGTTCGCACCAATGCTGATACTCCTGCTGACGCTCAGAAGGCTGCTTCCTTCGGCGCTCAGGGCATCGGCCTGTGCCGTACCGAGCACATGTTCTTTGATACCGACAGAATCCCGGCTATGCGTGAGATGATCGTCTCCGAGACCGTGGAGCAGAGAGAGAAAGCACTGGAGAAACTGCTGCCCATGCAGCGCGGCGACTTCGAGGGCCTCTATGAAGCAATGCAGGGTATGCCTGTTACCATCCGCTTCCTGGATCCTCCTCTCCATGAGTTCCTGCCCACCGCTGAGGAAGACATTGTCGCTCTGGCCAAAGAGATGAACATGACCGTAGAGGCTCTGAAAGCTGTTATCGCTTCCCTCCACGAGTTCAACCCCATGATGGGTCACCGTGGCTGCCGTCTGGCTGTCACCTATCCGGAGATCGCTGCGATGCAGACCCGCGCTGTTATCGAGGCTGCCATCAATGTGATGAAGAAACATCCGGATTGGAACATCGTTCCTGAGATCATGATCCCGTTGGTTGGCGAAGTCAAAGAGCTGGCTTATGTCAAGGGTGTTGTCACCGAGACCGCTGACAAGGTTATTGCTGACGCTGGCGTCAAGATGACCTATAAAGTTGGTACCATGATCGAGATCCCCCGTGCAGCTCTCACCGCTGACGAGATCGCACAGGAGGCTGAGTTCTTCAGCTTCGGCACCAACGACCTGACTCAGATGACCTTCGGCTTCAGCCGTGACGACGCAGGCAAGTTCCTGGGCGCTTACTATGACAAGAAGATCTATGAGTTTGATCCCTTCGCTAAACTGGACCAGAAGGGCGTTGGCAAACTGGTAGAAATGGCTGCAAAACTGGGCCGTCAGACCCGTCCGGACATCAAACTGGGCATCTGCGGCGAGCACGGCGGCGATCCTTCCTCTGTGGAATTCTGCCACAAGGCTGGACTCAACTATGTCTCCTGCTCTCCCTTCCGTGTGCCAATCGCACGTCTGGCAGCAGCACAGGCCGCTATCAAATATGGCGATTGCAAGTAAGCTACGATCCTGAAATAGATACACAACCGAAAAAGGGACGCGGAAAAAACCGCGTCCCTTTTTCTTTTATTAAAGCGGTGGAGGCCCCTCCGCTTTTTTCTTTACTCTAGGCTTTCAATGACATCCAGCATCTCCCAGCCATCCACCACCTCATAGCAGGACACATTGTCCCGATTATAAAAGGAGGGGAAGTATTTGATCAGGTAAACCTTTTCCTTATAGGCCACCAGTTCCAGCCGGCTCCACACCTGGGGATTATCCAGCAGGGGAGAGGAGGTATGAGAGACCGCTTCTCCCAACTCCATCACCCGGTCCCCGGCCCGGAGGAGGCTGTTGTAGCCCCACAGCCCTACCCCGGTCAAGGCGGCGTCTGGAAGTTCCTCCTGAAGGAGGGAGCCTTCCTCCCACTCTACATCTTCCGGAGGGATCTGACCCAGCACATCCGAAAAGGCCAGGGATCCGCCTGGGGGCGCTACATATTGGTTGATCTCATCCGACGTCAGACTGGGAAGCAAAGAAAAAACCGCGATGACCGTCCCAAGGGCCGCCACAATCAAACCCAAAAGGGAGAAAAGGATGATCTTTCCCCAGGGCCGCTTTTTCGGCGGCTTGCTCTTTCCAAAGTCAATGACCGTTACGTTATGCCGCTGCATTTCATCCCCGCCTTTTACGGTGAATTGGGGCATCTTCTGCGCCGAGACGCCCTTTTCTGGATTCCTTGTTATTATACCATAGATGGAGGAAGAAAATCTTCCTATTTTGCAAAGATGAAGGAAGCCCCGCTTATAAAAGCGGGGCTTCCTTTACCCAATGGTGGGCGGTTCCTCTGATTCAGGCGGGGACTCCGTCTCCTCTGGCGAAGTATCTGGGGGAGGCGTCTGAGGCGGCGTGGTTGTCGTAGTAGTAGTTTCAGGAGGTGTCGTTGTTGTCGTAGTAGTTGTTGTGGTGGTAGTTTCAGGAGGTGTTGTTGTCGTCGTAGTAGTTGTTGTGGTAGTAGTTTGAGGAGGATTGGTCTGCTCCGGCGGGCGGGTGGTCTGAGGCAGGGTGGTGGTGGGAGGCGCCTCGGTGGTGCCGATGACCATATTCACAGCGCCCTCTGGCTTGGTGCCGCCGTAGAGCTCATACCACACATCGGGGTAGAGAGGCTGGGGATTGACTGTCGCCTGGGAGACATCCACCGTGGGATCCTCTCCCTCCCGGACCCGGCGGGCTACTACCACAAAACGGGCCTCATTAAACTCGTAGGTACAGGTGGAAAGGGTCAGGAGGGTATCGCTGGTGTTCACATCCACACCGGTGTTGATAATGGTGCGCAGGCTCAGCTGGTTGAGGAACTGGGCCATATTCTCCTCACTGGTGGCGTTGATAAAGTTGTGGTAATCAAACACTGGTCCGTGCTCCGGCAGGGTGTTGGTGATAAAGATGGAGATGATCTTATACTGTCCTTCCCGGTAAACCGAGTCATAGTTGATGACAGGATGCTGCTTATAGTATTCCAGATCCCGGTAGTTGATCAGTTCTCCGAACATCTGGCCGTCCTTCATGTTGTGGCCGAAGATGATGGTGTTGGTGCTGGGGGCTTTCTGATCCACCCGCTCATCCACAAAGGGAACGCCGTGCTGGTTGCTGGCTCCGGTAAAGTCCCGGCGCAGGTAGTATTCCCCGTCGTCCTTTTCGGTCTGCATCACAGGGTAGTCCACAATGGTGCCGTCAATGGAAAGCCATCCGGCAATATCCGGATTCTGTTCATAGAGAGCCGCGAACTCCGCCAAATAATCATCGGGATAGCCGTCGGGGACCTCACCGGTGCCCAGCAGCTGGCTCAGGTTCTCATTGAGCTGTTTATTGTGATAGGATTCATAGAAGTAGCTACCGATATAGATGGCCGACGCCGCGAAGACAATGACCGACAGCAGCAAAATAATCTTACGGATTTTATCTCTCATGGTATCCCCTTTCTGCGGGAGGAAGGTGGCAGCCAGCCGCTTATACCAGGGCTTTTTCACCCCGGGAGCGGAAGAAGCTTTACTGCCCGGCTCCAGCACCCGGACCTTGCCGGCCAAGGCCGATGCCACAGGGGTACCGGTCTTCTTCAGCTCCTCACCGTCCAGCAGATACTCCTGGCCCAAGGCCATGGCCGCTGTAGCGGCGGCGCTTTTAATGACAGGCGCGTTTTTCCGATGGTTGGCGGCGCTCGTTTGCTTAACCCAGACGTTTTCCCCATCGGAAACCGCCACATAGGTCATGCCGGGCAGACTTTCCCCGCCGCCGCCTTCAGCACAGACGGCAGCCAGTCCCAGATGGGCTTCGCCCGCTTCCCTGGCGCCAATGGCCATGGCCGCGGCGGCCTGGGGACTGTATTCGCCGTATTTTTTCAGTATCTTCTCCGGGATGCCCAGCACCTGGTGCCGGGCCCGGTCGGAATTGGCCATAATGCCAAAACCATAGACGGCAGCGGCCCCTGCCACTCCAGAAAGGCGGCGTTTGAGCATGCCGCCGGTACCCAGCTCAGCGGTGGCCACCGTCATCTGCTCTTTATGCAGGCGTCTGACAAAGGCTTCCTCCATGGAAGCCGCGTCGATGCCGCAGACATAAGGCTCCAATCTGGCAACGATGGATTTTACCACCGGCACCGCCATGGATTGGGCTTCCCCCATGGTGGAGGCCGCGGCAGTCACCCGGATAAAGGGCTGCCCCTCTTTTTCATAGACGCAGACTGCTGGGTTCTGGCGGGCGGCCAGTTCCCCCAATTGTTTGGCCGCGCCTTCCCCATCCAGGTTCATCAGGGCGATGGTCCTGGATGCCACCTGGGCCTGGCTTCTTCTGGCCAGGAAGGGGAAAACCTCATGGATGAGCATGGGCAGATATTCCCCCGGCGTACCGGGCAGCATAATGACGCTTTGATGGCCTTTGACCATGGCAAAACCCGGCGTCATCCCAATAGTATTGGGGAACACCGTAGCTCCTCTGGGAATCATAGCCAGCTTCTTATAGGATGGGGGCATCATAGCGCCCCGCTGTTCGCATTTGTCCTCCAGGATCCGCAGTTGGGTGGAATCCAGCTCCAGCTGCATTCCCAGCCCCCGGCAGACAATCTCCCGGGCAAAGTCATCCTCACCCGGTCCGATTTTCCCGGTGATGATGATGACGTCGCTTTTGGGCAGGGCCGTTGTGAGCAGCGATACCAGCTTCTGCTGGCTCCCCGCCGCGCTGGCCTGTCCCTGCACATGGATCCCGATGGTTTCCAGCTCCTTGAGCAGGTTTTTCGCCTGGCTTCCCGCCAGGCTGCCCAGCAGCTGTTCCTCACCGGCACCGATGAGATATGCGGTCATCAACTTCCGCCTCCTTCGATATACGTAATGTTATATAAATGCAATTATATGCTAATTGTAATCTGTTCCATCCCCGCTACCGCCTCGTCAATGAGAGCCTGTTCCTCCAGCGCCTCTTCTTCGTGGAGGATGGAGGCCAGCTTGGGACGGGTACGGGGATGCTTGGGGGTAAATACAGTACAGCAATCCTCATAGGGAAGGATGGAGGTCTCAAAGGTGTCGATCTTTCTGGCGATGGTGACGATCTCATCCTTATCCATGCCGATGAGGGGGCGCAGCACCGGCAGCTGGGTAGCCACATCGGTGCAGGCAATGGCCGGGATGGTCTGACTTGCTACCTGGCCTACGCTTTCCCCGGTGATGAGGGCCTCGCAGCCGTAGCGTTCCGCCGCGATCTGCGCGATCTTCATCATATACCGGCGCATAATGACGGTAAAGTATTCCTCGGCGCATTTGTCCCGGATTTCCTCTTGAATATGGGTAAAGGGGACCACCAGGGTGGTGATTCTCCCCGAGTAAGCACACATCTTTTTCACCAGGTCCAGCACCTTGTGCCGGGCCATATCGCTGGTGTAGGGAGGGCTGACAAAGTGGATGGCCGTCAGCTCCAGCCCCCGGCGGGCCATCATATAGCCGGCCACAGGGGAGTCGATGCCGCCGGAGATCAGCAGCATTCCTTTTCCCGCCGATCCAATGGGCATGCCGCCGGCGCCGGGCAGCTGTTCCCCCCGGACATAAGCCGCATAGTCCCGGACCTCCACCGTCACCGTCAGGTCGGGATGGTGGACATCCACCCGGAGATGGGGGAACTTTTCCAGCAGATAGCCTCCCAGTTCCGCGCAGATTTCCGGCGACTTCATGGGAAAGCTCTTATCAGAGCGCTTGGCTTCCACCTTAAAGGTTTCGATTTCCTCCAGCTGGTCGGCCAGATACTCCGCCGCCGTCTCCTGGATTTTGGAAAAATCCTTTTCCACCACCGCGGCCCGGGCAATCCCCGCAAAGCCGAATACCTTGGAGAGGCGGTCGAAAGCGCCGTCGATATCGGCGTCGGGGCTCACCGGCTCGCAGTACATGGTGGACTGGGATTTGTAGATTTTAAACTCTCCCAAATCCCGGACCCTGCGGCGGCAGGTCTTCATGAGCATGGATTCAAATACCGATTTATTCAGCCCTTTCAGGGCAATCTCCCCGTATTTGAGGAGGATGATTTCATTCATATGTGTACAGTTCCTTTCTTTCCCTGCCGGAAACGGGGAATGAGGGAGGTCAACGTTTCCACCAGCATCTCCACCTCTTCCATGGTGCTTTCATAGGTGAAGCTGATCCGCAGGGCGCTGTCTGCCCGGCTCCGTTCCATCCCCATGGCGGAGAGGACATGGCTGGGCTCCCCCTTGGCACAGGCCGAGCCGGAGGATACATAGATGCCCTGCTCCTCCAGGGCATGGAGCATGATCTCAGACCGAATGCCCAAAACCGATAGGTTGAGGATATAGGGCGAGGCGTCTGCCGGGGAGTTGAGCACCACCCCATCCAGGGCGGCAAGCCGCTCCCGCAGGACCCGGTTGAGCTCCGCCACCTTCTCCTGGGAGGGGAGCATCTTTTGGGCCGATTCCTGAGCCGCCGCCGCGAAGGCGGCGATCATGGGCACCCCTTCGGTGCCGGGGCGCAGCTTCTTCTCCTGCGCGCCGCCGTAGAGGAGGGGCTGGATCCGTACCCCTTTTTTCACATAAAGGGCGCCCACCCCTTTGGGCCCGTGGATCTTGTGGGCGCTCACCGACATAAGGTCCACCCCCAAGCGGGAAACTTTGAAGGGGATCTTGCAAAACGCCTGGACCCCATCGCAGTGAAAGAGCACCTCTTTATTCTTCCGGCGGATCAGCCGTCCAATTTTGGGAATGTCCAACACGGTGCCCAGTTCGTTGTTCACCAGCATAGTGCTGACCAGGATGGTGTTTTCATCCACGGCCTGGGCAATTTTTTCCGCCGGCAGGGTGCCGTCCGGCTCCGGCGGGACAAAGACCACCTCAAAGCCCTCTGTTTCCAGCTTCCCGGCCGCGGCGAGCACCGAGGAATGCTCAAAGGCGGTGGTGACAATCCGGTTGCCCCGCCGCTTTTTGGCCCGGGCGGCGCCGAAAAGGGCCAGGTTATTGCTTTCGGTGGCGCCGGAGGTAAAGGTCACTTCCTCCCGGTCACAGCCCAGCACGCCGGCAACCGTTTCCCGGCACTGCTGCAAAAGCAAAAATGCGTCGATCCCCCGCCGGTGCAGGGAAGAGGGATTGCCCCAAACTTCCTCCATGGCGTGCTTTGCCGCCACCACCGCTGACGGGGATACCGCCGTTGTCGCCCCATTGTCCAGATAGCATTCCATAAAAAAATAATTCCCACCTATCCCGCTTTTTTTGCCAAAAAAGCGTGTCGTAAACAAAGACATTATACACCAGATGCCCCCCAAGTTCAAACAAACCCGCCTCATTTTACATATTTGTAATAAAAAAGGAAAATATAGTGATAAATCCGTGACGGGAAGGATGTCTTTCATGAAAAAACGTACCATGATCCGCATCATCAGCTATCTCACCGCCCTGTTTTTGGTGCTGGGCATCAGCGCCTTTCGGGGCAATTACCATACCATACAATATCAGAACGCTCTGGAGAGCAGCTACCGGAAATCCCTGGATGAGCTGACCAGCCTGATGGGCAACATTCAGAACACCCTCCTCAAGGGCACTTATGTGGGAACGCCGGCCCAGATCTCCATGATCTCCGCCCAGCTCTGGAAGGACGCGGCCTCCGCCAAATCCTGTCTTTCCAGCCTGCCGGTGGGGGAGCTTCATCTGGAAAACACCTACCGCTTCCTCTCCCAGGTCGGTGACTTTTCCATGGCCCTTTCCAAGAAGTCCATGGAGGGGCAGGATCTCAGCTTAGACGAACGGGAGAGCTTCGAGAGCATGATCGACTACGCCCAGACCCTGGGCAATGACCTTCTCAGCCTAGACGACTATATCAACACCAGCGGCACCGCCCTGGGCGAGCTGGCCGACTACTCCGACCAAGAGGATACCGACGACCCCGGCGTCGCCACCCTAGGCTCCGGCTTTGAGGAGATGGAGGAGGGCTTTACCAGCTATCCCAAACTGATCTATGACGGCCCCTTCTCCGACCATCTCACCGACCGGACTCCGGTGATGACCCAGGGGCAGAGCACCGTTACCCGGGCCGCCGCCCTGAAAAAAGCGGCCGCAGCGGCCATGGTGGATCCGGAGGCCCTTTCCGACGCGCCGGATGAAAACTCCAACATGCCCCTCTACTGCTTCTCTGGGGAAAACATCAATGTAGGCGTCACCAAGCAGGGCGGGTATCTCTGCTATATGAGGGTAAGCCGCGACGTAGGCGATCCAGAAAAGTCGGTGGACAACGCCTTCACCATCGCCCGGGAATATCTGGAGAAGGTGGGGATGGGCTCCATGAAGGACAGCTATTACGAGGTGGCAAACGGCATCTGTACCATGAATTTCGCCTATGAGCAGGACGGCGTCACCTGTTATCCCGACCTGGTCAAGGTGGGGGTGGCGCTGGACACCGGCAGCGTGGTCTTTTTTGACGCCAGAGGGTATCTGATGAACCACCAGGAGCGGGAGTTTTCCGCCCCCATGCTGACAGATACTACGGCAAAGGAAATCCTCAGCCCCTCCCTTACCGTCCAGTCCCAGAATATGGCCGTCATCCCCACCAGCGGCATGAATGAGGCTTATTGCTATGAATTTCTCTGCGAGGGCAGGGAAGGGCAGAAGGTCCTGGTCTATATCAACTCCGCCACCGGCGCGGAGGAACAGGTGCTGATCCTCATCGAATCGGATAACGGGGTGCTGACCGTATAATAAAATAAAAAGGGACAGCGCGGGCCGGAAATGATGTTTCCGGCCCGTGATTTTTTTGAAAAGGCATTGACAATTTTATATCTTTATGATATTATTTTGATATCAAATCTAGGAGGGATTTTACAATGCAGGAAAAGGTTCTCAACAATAAGAAAAATGGTATGGCCTTTCTCTTTCTCTTTTTGCTCTTATATTTAGCAGCCATCGGCGGGGTCATCTTCAGCGCCTTCGGCCTTTCGGAGGTAGTTGTCTCCCCCTGGACTGTGGTTTTGTTCGTAATCAGCCTGGTGTGGCTGATTCTGGGCTGGATCCCCTTCTGCGGGCTGAAGGTCCTCAAACCTCAGGAGGCACTGGTTCTGACCCTGTTCGGCAAGTATATCGGCACCCTGAAAAATGACGGGTTCTATTTTGTCAACCCCTTCTGCTCCAGCTTCAACCCGGCGGCCACCACCAAGCTCAGCCAGAGCGGCGATGTGGACGCAGGTGGGAAAAAGCCCATTGTAGTGGCTTCCACCGCCTCTGCCTCTGTGGAACTGCCCAGCAAAAAAATCTCCCTGAAGGTTATGACCCTTAATAATTCCCGGCAGAAGATCAACGACTGCCTGGGCAATCCGGTGGAAATCGGCATCGCCGTCATGTGGCGGGTGGTGGATACCGCCAAAGCGGTGTTTAACGTGGACAATTATAAGGAATATCTCTCTTTGCAGTGCGACAGCGCCCTGCGCAACGTGGTGCGGATCTATCCCTATGACGTTGCTCCCAATGTGGACACCACCGGGGACGGCATGGCAGACGAGGGAAGCCTGCGGGGTTCCAGCGAGGTGGTCGCCGCCCGGATCCGGGACGAAATCCAGGCCCGGGTAGGGGACGCCGGCCTGGAAATCATCGAGGCACGGATCACCTATCTGGCCTACGCTCCCGAAATCGCGGCGGTTATGCTCCAGCGGCAGCAGGCTTCCGCCATCATTGACGCGAGAAAGATGATTGTCGACGGCGCTGTGGGGATGGTGGAAATGGCTTTGGAGCGGCTGAGCGAAAACAACACCATCACCTTGGATGAAGAGCGGAAGGCCGCCATGGTTTCCAACCTGTTGGTGGTTCTTTGCGGCAACCATGACGCCCAGCCGGTGGTCAACTCCGGCAGCCTATATTAATCATGGCTGACAACCAGAAAAAGCAGGTGCCGCTCCGCCTCTCTGCCAAACTCTATGACGCCATCGCCGCCTGGGCGGCCGACGATTTCCGGTCGGTCAACGGACAGATTGAGTATCTCTTAACCGAGTGTGTCCGCCAGCGGAAGAAAAACGGCAAATATGTACCGGAAGAACTGGATCCGCCTTTGGATCTGGACATCTAAAAAACCGGGGAAGGAATATTCCTTCCCCGGTTTTTTCTCGGTCTTTGCATTAATAGCCCAGGTCCTCTCCCACCAGGATGACCTTAATCCGGTTTTTCTGTTTCTGATAGGCCTGGACGAGATAGGAGCTGCAGATTCTAGCCGGGCTCTGACATCCGTCGGTCATAGACGAATGCTCTTTGCCGAGGCTGACACAGCGGCCCTTCTCCCGGCAGTAGGTCTCGCAGGGGATCCGCTGGCAGTTGGCGGGACATGCGATGGCTTTCACCCGGTTAATGGCCTCATCCAGGTTACAAACCACCTTGTTATAGCCCACCACCAGGATCACCGACTTGGGACCAAAGGCCAGGGCGGCCACCCGGTTGGCGTTGCCGTCTACATTATAAAGCTCGCCGGCCTCGGTGACGGCGTTGGAGGAACAGAGATAGGTATCCGCAAAAAAGGCTTTGCGGGTGACTTCTTCCTTCTCCTCCGGGCTCAGGTCTGGATCAGACCGGTCTAAGAAGGTATATTTTCCGCTTTTGAGCAAATCGATAATCCCGCACTCTTTGAGGGACATGGAACCGCCGGTGGCGACAGTTTCCCCCTCCCGGAGCATGGACTGCACCAGCTGCAGGGCTTCCTCCCCCGAAGGGACATAGAATGCCTGCATGTTATTTTTCTCCAGATTGGAACAGACAATGGCCATGCGCTTTTCCATGGCGGCTCTCGCGTTTTGATCCATACGAACACGCTCCTTTTGATGATATGTCTGCCGCAGGCCTCAGGCGTTGCGGCATAAATTCCTACTTTTAGCATAGACCGGGAAAATCCCCTTGTCAATCAAAACCAAAAAATCCACGGGATTTTGTGGCTCCCGTGGATTTTTCTTTTATTTTTTCAGCAGTTTGACCAGCACCGCTTTCTGGGCATGAAGACGGTTTTCCGCCTCGTCAAAGATTTCATCCGCGTGCTTTTCAAAGGTTTCCTCGGTGATTTCCTCCCCGCGATGGGCGGGCAGGCAGTGCTGAACCATGCAGTCCGCCTTTGCCACCGACAGGAGCTTTTCGTTGACCTGATAGCCTTCAAACACCTTCCGGCGCTCCGCGGCTTCACCCTCCTGGCCCATGGAGGCCCAAACGTCGGTGAAGATGACGTCGGCGTCCCGGGCGGCGGTGAAGATATCCTCGGTGAGGGTAAACGCGTCTCCATAATCCTTGGCAAAATCCAGGACAACGGGATCGGGACGATAGGCCGCGGGGGTAGCTACCGCCACCTCCATCCCCATCTTCAGGCCGCCGACGATGAGGGAGTTGGCCATGTTGTTTCCATCCCCGATGTAGCACATGCGGAGCCCCTCCAGCAGGCTTTTGTGCTCCCGGATGGTCATCAGGTCCGCCAGCACCTGGCAGGGATGGCAGAAGTCGGTCAGCCCGTTGATGATGGGGATAGAGCCGTATTTCGCCAGGTCCTCCACCTCTTTTTGGGCAAAGGTGCGGATCATAATGGCATCCAGATATCGGGAGAGAACCCGGGCTGTATCCTGCACCGGCTCGCCCCGGCCAATCTGTAGGTCGGAGGAGGAGAGCATGAGGGCGTGGCCGCCCAGCTGGTACATACCGGTTTCAAAGGAAACGCGGGTGCGGGTGGAGGCTTTTTGGAAGATCATGCCCAGGGTCATGCCCTTCAGCGGCATATTCTTGATGCCGTGTTTGGTCTCATACTTGAGCTGATCCGCCAGGTTGAGGAGATCTGTGATCTCTTCCTTGCTGAGATCCAGAAGCTTGAGCAGATGGTTCATGGGTCAAACCTGCCTTTCTTTTCTATTTTTCGTGGGAGGCCAGGACCTTTTCCAGAATGTCCAGGCCCTTATTGATCTCTTCATCGGAAATGGTCAGGGGAGGAAGCATCCTCACCTTGGCTTTGGCTGTCAGCAGCATCAGCCCCGCTTCCAGGGCCTCCTTGACAATCTGCCCCGAGGCAAGCCCCTCCTTCAGGGAGACCCCCAGCATCAGGCCGCGGCCGGTGACGCCGGTGACACAGGGCATTTTCCGCACCCGGTCGGTGATGTAGATGCCCTTCTGCCGCACCTCGTCCAAAAACGCCTCGTCTATCCGCTTTAGTATCTCTACCGCGCCGGCGCAGGCCACTGGGTTGCCGCCAAAAGTGCTGCCATGGTCGGAGTAATGAAGGGTATCCGCCACCTTATTGCCCAAAAGCACGGCGCCGATGGGCAATCCGCCGCCCAGGCCTTTGGCCAGGGTGACAATATCCGGCTGGATGCCGAAATATTCATAGGAGAACAGTTTCCCAGTGCGGCCGATGCCGGTCTGGACCTCGTCTACAATCAGGAGGATATCCCGCTCTTTGCAGAAGGAAGCCAGCTCCTTGACATAGCTTTCCTGCAGGGGGACCACGCCGCCTTCTCCTTGGATCATCTCCGCCATCACTGCCACGGTGGCGTCGTCGGCTTTGTTCTTCAGATCCTCCATATCCCCGGCAATGGCATAGTCAAAGCCTTGGGGAAAGGGACCGAAATTTTTGTGGAAACCCTCCTGGCCGGTGGCGGTCAGGGTTGTGATGGTCCGGCCATGGAAGGAGTTGACCAGGGTGATGATCTTGTTGCGGCGGCCCTCGTAGTGGTCTACGCCGTATTTTCTCGCCACCTTGATGGCGCCCTCATTGGCCTCCGCCCCGGAATTGGCGAAGAACACCTTTTCCATGCCGGAACGCTGGCAGAGGATCTGCCCTACCTGGGCATCCGGCTGGGTGTAATAGAGGTTGGAGGTGTGCTGGAGCTTGGAAAGCTGCTCTGTCACCGCCTTTACCCATCCGTCGTCACAAAAGCCCAGGGAATTGACCCCGATGCCCGCGGTAAAATCAATGTACTCCTTGCCGTCCATATCATAGCAGGTAGCGCCTTTGCCATGATCCAGCACCGCGTCAAAACGGTTGTAGATCGGCGCAAGGTACTGCTTGTCGGCAGCTTTGACCATATCTCCCTTCAATGGGAAAACCTCCTTTATCCCAGCATCTTCTGGAACATTTATTACTTAAAGTATATAAAACTATAGAATATACAAACTAGATAAACATGGTGCCAATGCCTTCGTCGGAAAGCATCTCGATGAGGATGGAATGGGGGATGCGCCCATCGATGATAAAGGTGCGCTTTACCCCCCGGCGGACGGCCTCCACACAGCACTGGACTTTCGGGATCATGCCGCCTTGGATAATCCCCTGGCTGACCAGGTAAGGCACCTCGCTGACCTGGACCACCGGGATCAGGGTATCGTCGTCCTCCTTATCCCGGAGCAGGCCCCGGATGTCGGTCATGAGCATCAGGTTTTCCGCATGCAGCTCAGAGGCGATACGGGCCGCGGCGGTATCCGCGTTGATGTTGTAAACCTGGCCCTCTTCATCGCAGCCTACCGTGGCGATCACCGGCGTATATCCGGCATCCAGGCAATCCAAGATGGTCGAGGTGTTGACCTTCTCCACATCCCCTACAAAGCCTAGGTCTACATCCCCCTCATGCTTTTTGGCGGTGAGCATACCGCCGTCAATCCCACAAAGGCCAATGGCTTTTCCCCCTGCTTTCCCCATGAGGGAAACTAGGTTCTTGTTGACCTTGCCGGCCAGGACCATCTGGACAATATCCGCCGTCTCGGCGTCGGTGTAGCGCAGGCCTCCTACAAATTTGCTCTCCTTGCCCATGGCTTTCAGGGTGGCGCTGATCTCCGGACCTCCTCCATGGACCAGAACCACCTTGATCCCTACCTGGGAGAGGAGGACAATGTCGCTCATCACCGCCTGTTTCAGTTCCTCATCAATCATGGCGTTGCCGCCGTATTTGATGACAACCACCTTGTTGTCGTATTTTTGCAGATAGGGCAGGGCCTGTACCAGCACATGTGCCTTATCCGAATTGGAAAGCTTCATCTCTCTCGTCTCCATACTTTTTTATGTATTCTCCTCAGCCCAACTTAGCTGGGTTGGCTTACCGCCGGAAGGCGGTTAGGTGCGGTAGTCCCCGTTGATCTTGACATAGTCGTAGGTCAGGTCACAGCCATAGGCGGTGGCTTCCTCCTCGCCGTCAAAGAGTTCGATGAGGATGGTGATCTCTTTCTGGGAAAGGATGACCTTGGCCTCCTCCTCGGAAAACTCCACCCCGGCGGCGTTTTCGCAGACCAGGATGGATCCAGCGCAGGAGGACAGGGTCACCCGGGTTTTATCAATATTGAAGTTGGCGTCGGTGTAGCCAATGGCGCAGAGCACCCGGCCCCAGTTGGCGTCAGACCCGAACATGGCCGCCTTAAACAGGCTGGAGGTAATCACGCTCTTGGCAATCTTCCGGGCGGTATCCTTGGTGGGGGCTCCCTGGACGGTGCAGATCAGGGCCTTGCTGGCGCCTTCCCCGTCGGCGGCCACCACCTTGGCCAGATGGCGGCAAACCTCCAGCAGAGCTTCGATAAAGGTATCAAAGAACAAGCCCTCCCCGTCGATCATAGCGTTGCCCGCCTGGCCGCTGGCCATTATGGACACCATATCGTTGGTGGAGGTATCCCCATCTACGCTGACCATATTAAAGGTATCCGTCACGCAAAGGGACAGGGCTTTTTTCAGCATATCCGGGTCAATGCTCACATCGGTGGTGAGGAAGCAGAGCATGGTGGCCATGTTGGGGTGGATCATCCCGGAACCTTTGGCCATGCCGGCGATGCGGCACTCCTTGCCGCCCAGCTCAAAGGAGACGGCAATCTCTTTGCGGCAGGTATCGGTGGTCAGAATGGCCTCCGCCGCATCGGCGCTCCCTTCTTTGGAAAGGGTCTGGGCCAGCTCATGGGCATGGCTCTGGATAGGCTCAATGGGCAGCACCTGGCCGATGACACCGGTGGAAGCTACGATCACGTTTTCCGGCGTAATAGAAAGCTCTTTCGCGATGATGTCGCACATCATCTGGGCCTTTTCCTCTCCGTCGGCGTTGCAGGTGTTGGCGTTGCCGCTGTTGCAGATGACCGCCTGGGCAAGCCCGTCGGCAATATTCTTTCGGGTCACCAGAATCGGCGCTCCCTTGACCTTATTCTGGGTGTAGACCGCGGCGGCAGAGCATAAGCTGTCGCTGTAAATGAGGGCCAGATCCCGTTTTTCCTTATTCTTGCGGATGCCGCAGTGAATACCGGAGGCGGTAAAGCCCCGGGGCGCGCAGATGCCGCCTTCAATTTTGATCAGTTCCATATCCATTCTATCATTCCTTCCAGGCGTCCGCCGCAGGGCGGCAACCGCCGTTAATTATCCATCTATTCGCAGCCACCTGCCGGTGGACGGGCAGTGCCCGCTCCCAAGCCGCGCTGTGGCATCGTTCGAGACCTATTTGCGTGTGCCGCGACAATGTTTCGAACGAGAATTGGGGCGCGTCCTGCTGACCGCAGGTCCGCCACCTGCTGGTGGGCGGACAGTGCCCGCTCCCAAGCCGCACTGTGGCATCGTTCGAGACCTATTTGCGTGTGCCGCGGCAGTGTTACGTATTAAACCCAGGGCGCGTCATCCCGCCCCGGGAGGGGCAGGGCAGGCAGCTATTAGAAGCACAGGGGCGCCATATGCAGGCCCATATCCTCGGGCAGTCCCAAAGCCAGATTCATGTTCTGGATGGCCTGGCCTGCCGCCCCCTTGACCATATTGTCAATGGTGGAGACGATAATGAGCCGGCCGGTGCGGGGATCCGCGTGAACCGAAATATCACAGTAGTTGGAGCCCCGGACATTTTTCAGGTTGGCCACAGCCCCCTCCTTCATCACCCGAACAAAGGTCTCCCCCTGGTAGGTGTGGGCGTAGAGCTCATGCAGCTCCTTGGGGGACAGTGGCGTCTTCATCTTGGCATAGATGGTGGAGACAATGCCCCGGTTTAAGGGAAGCAGATGGGGGACAAAGGTGACATAGACATCCCGGCCCACAATCTGGGAGATGGTCTGTTCAATCTCCGGGGTATGGCGGTGGGACGCGATCTTATAGGGAGAAAAAGCCTCGTTGCAGTCGGGATAATGGCTGGTCTGGGACAAGCCCCGGCCTGCCCCGGTGACGCCGGACTTGGAGTCGATGACAATGGTATCCGGGTCGATGATCCCAGCTTTCAGGGCGGGGAAAAGGCCCAAGGCGATAGAGGTGGGATAGCAGCCTGGGTTTCCGATAATCTTGGCGCCTTTTACCTTCTCCCGATGGAGCTCGGGAATGGAGTAAACCGCCAGCTTGTGCAGTTCTGGGTCTTTATAATCCAGCTTATACCACTCTTTATAATCCTCCGGGTCACAGAGGCGGAAATCCGCGCCCAGGTCGATGAGCAATTTATCCTGGTCTACGCATTTGCGGCCGATTTCCTCGGAAACGCCGTGGGGTACGCTGGCGAAAACCACCTCGCAGGCGTCGATGACCTCGTCGGTGGTCAGCAGCTTCTGAGGACAGATGCCGGCAAGGGAGGGGTAGATGTCGTCGATCTCCTGGCCCTCGAAGCTCACCGATCCCAGAGCCTGGATATGGACCTGGGGATGTCCGTGGAGGATGCGGATCAGCTCCACTCCGGCATAGCCGGTGGCGCCGATAATTCCTACGTCGATCATGGGGGACACTTCCTTCTTTCTATGGATACCGGAGGCTATTTTAACAGCTCCCGGGTCATGTCAATTTGGTTTTGCACGCTCTGAGGCGCCGGACCTCCGGGCACCTTTCGGTCAAAGGCGCATTTTTCCAGGTTGATGGCGGTGTAGATATCCTCCTCAAAGAGGCCGGACATCTCTTGGTAGGCGGAAAGCTCCAGGGTCTCCAGAGTCTTGCCCTCGTCGATACAGCGGGCTACCAGGGTGCCGGTAATCTTATAAGCATCCCGGAAGGCCATGCCCTTTTTCACCAGGTAATCGGCACAGTCGGTGGCGTTGATGAAGCCCTTGGCCGCCGCCTGGCGCATATTCTCTTTGAGCACCGTCATGGTCCTAAGCATGGGGATAAAGGTGGTCAGACAAAGATCCACCGTATCCAGCGCGTCGAAGATGGCCTCCTTATCCTCCTGCATGTCTTTATTATAAGCCAAAGGCAGCCCCTTCATCATGGTCAGCAGGGTCATCAGATCCCCGTAGACCCGGCCGGTCTTCCCCCGGACAAGCTCGGTGATATCCGGATTCTTTTTCTGGGGCATAATGGAGGAGCCGGTGGCATAGGCGTCGTCCAGTTCAATAAACTTAAACTCCCAGGAGCACCAGAGGATGATCTCCTCGGAGAAACGGGAGAGATGCATCATGATGATGGAAAGATCAGAGGCCAGCTCAATACAGAAATCCCGGTCGGAAACCCCGTCCAGGCTGTTGGCGGTGATCTTGTCAAATCCCAAAGCCCGGCGCACCATGTCCCGGTTGATGGGATAGGTGGTGGCTGCCAGGGCGCCGGAGCCCAAAGGCATGGAGCTTGTCAGTTTTCTCCAGTTTTTCAGCCGGTCCAGATCCCGCAGGAACATCTGGGCATAGGCCATCAGGTGGTGGCCGAAGGTGATGGGCTGGGCCCGCTGCAGATGGGTGTAGCCGGGCATAACCGTCTCCTTATGCTCCTCGGCCAGGTCGCAGAGGACGCCGACGAGCTCTTTGAGAAGCGCTTCCAGCTCCCCGGCATGATCCAGCAGGTACATCCGCAGATCCAGGGCCACCTGGTCGTTGCGGCTGCGGGCGGTATGCAGGCGCTTGCCTGTCTCCCCCAGCCGGCGGGTCAGTTCCGCCTCCACAAACATGTGGATGTCCTCGGCCTCCGGGTCAAAGGGCAGCTCACCGCTGTCAATATCCGCCTTAATCTCCTCCAGACACCGGCAGATGGCGTCAGCTTCCTTTTCCTCGATGATCCCCGTGGCCCCCAGCATGGTGGCGTGGGCGATGCTGCCCCGAATGTCCTGGGCATACATACGGCTGTCAAAGGAGATGGAGGAATTAAAATCATTGACCTTGCTATCCACTTCTTTTTTAAACCTTCCGGCCCAAAGCTTCATGAATTTCTCCCCTTTCCGCAGTCCTTACCGCGGTGTGAAATAACAGTTAGGCCGGCGGATGCCAGCCTAACCCGGTAAAATGTTGAAAATGTAGCTATCTTATTTGTTCTGCTCCCGCTGCTCATCCAACAGGGCCTTGACCTTGATGGGCAGGCCGAACAGGTTGATGAAGCCGGCGGAATCGTTCTGATCGTAAACGTCGTCCTCGCCAAAGCTGGCAAACTCCTCGGAGTAGAGGGTGTAGGGGCTGGTGACGCCGGCGTTGATGATGTTGCCTTTGTAGAGTTTCAGCTTCACATCGCCGGTCACCGTCTCCTGGGTGGCGTCCACAAAGGCGGAGAGAGCTTCCCGCAGGGGGGTGAACCACTGGCCGTTGTATACGATATCCGCGAATTTCAGGGCTACCTGCTGTTTGTAGTGCTGGGTTTCTTTATCCAGGCAGATGGTCTCCAGCACCTCGTGGGCGTGGTAGAGGATGGTGCCGCCGGGAGTCTCATAAACGCCCCGGGACTTCATGCCCACCAGACGGTTTTCCACAATGTCGGCCAGGCCGATGCCGTTTTCCCCGCCCAGCTTGTTGAGCTTCTTGACCAGGGTGGGGCCGTCCATCTCCACCCCGTCAATGGCGGTGGGGATACCCTTCTCGAAGTGGATGGTCACATAGGTGGCCTTATCCGGCGCCTTTTCAGGGGAGACGCCCATCTCGAGGATCTCGTCGTATTTCGGCTCGTTGGCAGGATCCTCCAGATCCAGTCCCTCGTGGGAGAGATGCCACAGATTTTTATCCTTGGAGTAGTTGGTCTCCCTGGTGATCTTCAGGGGGATGTTGTGGGCGATGGCGTAATCGATCTCATCATCCCGGGACTTAAACTCCCAAGTCCTCCAGGGAGCGATGATGGGCATGTTGGGGGCGAAAGCCTTGATGGCCAGCTCAAACCGAACCTGGTCGTTGCCCTTGCCGGTGCAGCCGTGGGCAATGGCGTCGCAGCCCTCTTTTTTGGCGATTTCCACCAGCCGTTTGCCGATGAGGGGACGGGCAAAGGATGTGCCCAGCAGATATTTGTTTTCATAGACAGCGCCCGCTTTCAGGGTGGGGAAGATATAGTCCTCCACAAACTCCTTCTGCAGATCCTCAATATAGAGTTTGGAAGCGCCGGTGGCGATGGCTTTTTCCTCCAGGCCATCCAGCTCCGCCTCCTGGCCTACATCGGCGGCCATGGCGATAACCTCGCAGCCGTCATAATGCTCTTTGAGCCAGGGAATAATAATGGAGGTATCCAGTCCTCCGGAATACGCAAGCAGTACTTTTTTAAACTTTGCCATGTGAATGTCCCCTTACTTTGTAAAATAAAAGCCCTCGGGCTTGATTTATCAGACGGTATACCGTCGTTTTCTATCTGTCATTATACACCTGTAAAGAGAAAAAACAAGAGTTTTATGCATATTTATTCAGCCAGCCTGAGATTTTGTTGCTTTCACCAGTTTGCAAAACAAAATGGGTTTTTCCCTGGTGAATTTCCACAATTCTCTTATGAATCTGTTCTTGTTTTATTTAAGCCGGCATATTTTTTCTTGGAAAATGCTAGCGCAAGCATTCACGTTTTATGCATATGTTGTATATTCATACATCCTTGCTGCGCTCTTCCGACAGTATGATTGGGGAAAATCTGTTTATCCTAAGTAACAGAAGGCCCAAGGGGGGATGGTATGCAACAGAAAACGCCGAAAAAACATGAGGCCAAAAGCTTTCTTCTGGCCTTTGGCGCCGCCTTTTTGGTGTTGGCGGTCATCGCCACCGCCGTTGTCATGATAGTGGGGCGGAAGAACGGCCTTATCCAGGAGGAAATCTCCAAGCCCCAGGTGGAGGACAGCTACATCCCCTCCGATGAGGACGATTTGACCCTCCTTCTCTCCTTCCACGAGGATCCGTCGGCGGAGGATACCCCGGCCTCCTATCACCTCCTCCACTTTGACGCTGCCACCGCCCGGACCCTGGTCATCCCCCTGCCCTATCAAACCGCTTTGGATACAAGCCAGGGGACGGACACCTTGGACGGCATCTGGAAGGAGGGCCGGGGGGAGATGGCCGCCGCCGCTGTAGGGGAACATCTCCAGGTCCCGGTGGACGCCTATATGGACATGGACCTTGCGGGACTGGAGGAGTTTATCTCCCGGTGCGGAACCGTCAAGTATGAGATTGCTCAGTCGTCCAGCTTCACCCGGGGGGAGAGGAAGGTCTCCCTTTCCCAGGGAAAGCAGCTGATGGATGGGCAGAAAATCGTGGATCTGGGCTACTACCTGCGCACCACCCAGGGGGAGATGGCCCGCAACGACTTTTTGGCCCAGATGGTGGGGCTGTTTGTGGAGCTTCGTATCGCGCCGCTCTATTTGGAGGACGCCGACGCCCTCTTCCAAAACCTGCTGGAGTGTTTTTCTACCAATTTTTCCGCTCAGGAGTTTGTCAGCCGCTCCAGCTTTTTCCGCAGCCTGTTTTCCAAAGACGGCCGGACGACGGCGATTTCTCTGGGAGGACGCTATTACAGCAACCGGACCAGTTTTATCATCAACGACACGGCGGTGCGGACTTTGCGGGGCATGTTGGGGGCGGGTTGATCCCAGCGCTATGCCGGACAACAATGCAAAGAAAATTTTCTAAGAGGTTGTGCCTTTGGGTGCAACCTCTTTTCTTTTGGCGGGAAGATCGTAAGCACAAGGAAAGGAGGCTTCATTCTGGCTGGATATAACAGGACGCCGGCAAAACGCAGCCGGCCCAAAACGGTGGAAGAGGGACTGCAGAAGCTGGCCATGGGGCCGGTCAACGACAGCGTCAAGCTGGTGACCCAGCCCCTTGACCAGCCGATCCCCATTGAGGGGCTGGACCTATTCCATATCAAAGAGATCAAAACCAACAAAGAGGGGATGGAGATCAAATTCTACGACCGGCTGGAAGCCCTCAAATGCCTAGACGCTCTTCAGCAGCGGCGGGAGGAACTCCAGGAGGGCCGGCAGATTTTGGCGGCCCTGACCCAGGACAGCGGCGGCATCCGGGAGGACGATCCCGGCAGTCCATCGCCGGGCGGCCTTTGACCGGGGTGAGGGCCATGGTGACATCCTTTTCACAAAAGCAGAAGGCTGTGCTGCGGTGGTGGACCAGGGCCAGCCCTTACCGGGACTATGACGCCATCATCTGCGACGGCGCCGTCCGGTCGGGAAAGACCCTGTCCATGGGCCTTTCCTTCTTCGTCTGGGCCATGCTGGGCTTTGACAAAAGCGCTTTTGCCCTGTGCGGGAAAACATTGGGGTGCATCCGGAGAAACCTTTTAACCCCTCTGCTGCCCACCCTGAAGGCTCTGGGCTTTTCTGTCCACCTGGCCCTTTCCAAAAATGAGCTGACCCTCTCCCACGGAGGCAGGCAGAACCGTTTCTACCTCTTTGGGGGAGGCGATGAGGGCGCCGCCGCCCGGATCCAGGGCGTCACCCTGTCGGGGGCGCTGTTTGACGAGGTGGCGCTGCTGCCCCGCTCCTTTGTGGAGCAGGCCCTGGCCCGGTGCTCGGTCAGCGGTTCCAAATTCTGGTTTAACTGCAATCCCGAGCATCCGGGCCACTGGTTCTATACCCAGTGGATCAAAAATCGGCGGGAGAAGCGGGCTTTATACCTGCATTTCACCATGGAGGATAACCCATCCCTGACCCCGGAGATCATCCGGCGGTACCAAAAGCTCTATTCCGGCGCCTTTTATGAGCGGTTTGTCCTGGGCCGGTGGAGCGCTGTCACCGGGGCGGTGTATCCCATGTTCTCCCCCTCGGCCCATGTGGCTTCCCGGCTGCCGGGCCGGTTTGAACGGTACCTGCTCTCCTGCGACTACGGCATCGTCAACCCCTGCTCCGCCGGACTGTGGGGCCTCTCCGCCGGGGTCTGGTACCGGATGCGGGAGTACTACTACGACGCCAAGGCCCAAAACGCCCCCTACCGCACCGACGAGGAACACTACCGGGCCATCGAAGCTCTCTGCGGCGGGCTTCCTGTGGAGGAGATCGTCCTGGACCCGTCAGCCAAAAGCCTGATGGAAACCATTAAAAGCCATGGACGCTTCCGCCCCATCCCGGCGGACAACGGGGTGCTGCCCGGCATCCGGGCGGTGACGGCGGCCCTGGAGCAGGGGAAAATCCTCATCGGGGAGGGCTGCAGGGACGCCATCCGGGAGTTTTCCCTCTACCGGTGGGACGAAAGCGGAAAGAAGGACCAGGTGGTCAAGGCCTTTGACCACGCCATGGACGATATCCGCTATTTTGTCATGTACGCGGTGGAGCGGCCCTCCCAGGGCTTCTTCGCCCTGGCCGCGGAACGGCCTTGAGCATCCATTTTACATGAATTTTGGAGGTGGTCATTTGCGTTTCCCTTTGAAACGGCGGTCCGTCCCTCCGGCCGCGGCCCAGGCGGTGCAAACCGCTCCGGCGCCAGGGCTTTTCTGGGAGGGGCAGGGGCTCATGGGGCTGGAACACCAGTGCCAGCTCTATGACCGGCTGCGCCAGTCGGTCCCCATCATCGACGCGGCCCTGTGCAAAATTGTCCGGCTGACCATGGGGGAAATCTCCCTGACCCTGTCGGATAAAAAAACGGAGGAGGAACTTTCCCGCTTTTTGCGGCAGGTGCCGGTGGCAGGCGGGGGCGAGGGCATTACAGAATTCCTCTCCCGGTACCTGGACAGTCTTCTGTGCTACGGCAACGCAGCGGGGGAGGTGATCTTCGACCACAAACGGGGGGAGATCACCGGCCTTTATAACGCCGCCCTTTCCGACATCGAGGTGCGCCCTGGGGACAGCCCCATGGAAAGGCGCATCTTCTCCCGGCATGGCGGTTTTGACCTGCGCCCGGTGCCCTATCCGCAGCTGGTCCTCTTTACCCCCTTGTCTCCCAAGCCGGGGCAGGTGGTGGGCCGCTCCCTCCTCGCCAGTCTGCCCTTTGTCTCCTCGGTGCTGCTCAAAATCTATGAGGCCACCCGCCAGAACTTCGAGCGGGTGGGCAATGTCCGCTTTGCCGTAACCTACCGTCCCGGCGAGGGGGCCATGGACCGGGCCTATGCCCAGGAGATGGCGGAAAACATCGCCGCCCAGTGGCGCAATGCCCTAAGCCAAAGCGACGGGAAGGTCAGGGACTTTGTCTGCGTGGGGGATGTGGACATCAAGGTCATCGGCGCGGACAACCAGATTCTGGACATCCAGGTGCCCGCCCGGCAGATGGCCGAACAGATCGTGGCAAAGCTGGGGATTCCCCCCTTTCTGCTGGGGCTGCAGTGGTCCACCACCGAGCGGATGAGTGCCCAGCAGGCGGACATCCTGACCAGCGAGCTGGACTCCTACCGGATGCTCTTAAACGGCGTCATCCGCAGGATTGCCGGCATCTGGCTTTTGTCCCGGGGCATCCGGGAGGAGCCGGAGATCACCTGGGAGGAGATCAACCTCCAGGACCAGGTGGAAGCCGCCCGGGCCAGGCTCTATGACGCCCAGGCGAAAAATCTGACGGGCCAGGCCCGTTAAAGGAGGTGAATCCATGGAAAAAAACAAAAATTCCACCCCATCCCTGAAGGGGAAAGTCAGCGAGGATGTGATGGAGAAGATCAGCGCCTACAGCCTGCGGCCTCTCTCCCCGGAGGAGGTCTATGTCTTTTCGGTGATCCTCTGCGACAACGACATCGACCGGGACTACGAGCGCTTTGACCGGGCGGGGCTGGAAAAGCTGGCCCAGCTGTTTCTGGGCAAAACCGGCATCTTTGACCACAACCCCAAAAGCCAGAACCAGACCGCCCGGATCTTTGACTGCCGGGTGATGGAGGATCCCAGCCGGGTCTGTTCAGACGGCACGGCCTACCACTATCTCAAAGCCAGCGCCTACATCGTCCGCTCCCAGCAGAATGAGCCTCTCATCCTGGACATCGACGCCGGCATCAAGAAGGAGGTCAGCATCGGGTGCAGTGTGGAGAAAAGCATCTGCTCCATCTGCGGCGCCGACGCCAAAAAATCCCCCTGCGCCCACCGGAAGGGGAAGACCTACGACGGGAAGCTGTGCTACCACATCCTGGCAGGCCCCACCGACGCCTATGAGTGGTCCTTTGTGGCCGTTCCCGCCCAGCGCAGGGCCGGCGTCACCAAGGGCTACCGCCAGGAGGCGGGGAACTGCCTGGAGCATCTTCTCAAAAGCCTGTCTTTCGGCCGGGAGGTCACCCTCTCCCCCGAGCAGTCGGGAGCGCTGGGGGACTATCTTGACCAGCTAAAGACAGGGGCAAAGCTGGGCTGGCAGTACCTAGAGGATCTCAAAAAACGGGTGCGCTCCCTGGCCCTTGTCTGCGAAGAGGCGGGGGAGGCCGCCGCCTTTTCCTCCCTGGTGGAGAAGATGGATCTAGAGGAACTCAAGGCCTTCGAAAAATCCTTCGAGACGCGCCTTTCCGGCGGCCCGGCTCCCCAGCTTGCCCCGGAACGAAACCCCAGCCAACCCTCCCCCAACGGGGAATTTAAAATTTAGGAGGAATGCACCATGACAGTATCTTTTAAGGGAATCGGCCAGACTGCCGCCACCTTCACCGTAAGCGGGACGCTGGCCTCCGGCGACGTGGTCGCCATGAGCGGCAACGGCCAGGTGAAAAAGGCAGACGCCGGCGACGACATCGCCGGGGTTTGCCAGAGCGTCCGCCACGGCCTTGCCACCGTCATTGTGGCCGGCCACGCCCAGATGGCAGCGTCCGGTTCTGTCGCCGTTGGAATCGCCTCCCTAGAGGCCGACACCGGCGGCAAGGTCAAAGCCGCCGCTGAGGGAGGCCGCCAGGTGCTGGTGGTCGCCGTTCAAAACAACATCCTGGACGTCATTCTGTAGTCCGCCCATTCAGCGAAAGGAGAGTGCCAATCCATGCAGACCTATGAAAATATCCCTCTGGACCGCTCCATGTATGCCGCCGCCTCCAAAAGCTTTTCCCGGATTTTGGAGGAGATGGACCCTACCGCCCATTACCAGGGCACCGAGCTTGGCTCCCTAGACGCCTATCAGCGGCAGCTCAAGCGGTTTGACATCAAGGTGTCCGGGGAAAACTCGGACACGGTGGACAAGTTCTTCGCCGATCCCGCTGGGGCCGCCCTCTTCCCGGAGTACATCGTCCGGGCGGTGCGCCAGGGTATGGACGAGGGGAATATCCTCTCCTCCATTGTGGCCACCAAGACGGTCATCGACACCATGGATTACCGGGGCGTCACCTCGGAAAACGAAGGCAACGCCGCCAAGGAGGTGGGGGAGGGCGCCCAGATCCCCCAGACCGTCTTAAAGCTGAAGGACAACCTCATCCGGCTGGTCAAGCGGGGCCGGATGCTGGTTTCCTCCTATGAGGCGGTCCGCCATCAGAAGCTGGATCTATTCACCATCGCCCTGCGCCAGATGGGCTCCACCATGGCAAGGGCCCAGCTTGCCGACGCCATCGGTGTGCTGATGGACGGCGACGGCAACCAAAATCCCGCCAAGACGCTGGAAACCGCGGCGGCGGATACGGTTACCTACACCGACCTGGTGAACCTTTGGAAGGAATTTGAGGAATATCAGATGAACACCCTGCTGGTCTCCCCCGACGTCATGGCAAAGCTTTTGGTGCTGGACGAATTTAAGGACACCGGCGCCGGGGATCTCTTTAATGCCACCGGTATGCTGCGCACCCCCATGGGCGCCATGCTCTATAAGACCAGCTGTGTTCCCGAGGACACCATCATCGCCTTTGACCGCCGCTACGCCCTGGAAATGGTCTGCGCTTCTCAGGTGCAGATCGACTACGACAAGGTCATGGACCGCCAGCTGGACCGGGCTGCTATCACCGCCATTGTAGGCTTTGGCAAGCTCTTCCCCGACGCGGTCAGGGTCATGACCGTCAAAAAGGGTTCCTAGCCCATGCAGGGATAAAAATCCGCGCCTTTTTTCCGCGGCGGGAACCCTCCCGCCGCCCGCCGGCGCGGGAGCCAGGTCCTCATGAGAAAGGAGATGTCCTTTGGAAATCGGTAAAATCGTAGAAAACTTCGCCCTCTTCGCAGGGCTCTCTGTCAGCGACGCCATGCAGTGGCTCCCCCTCTGCCGCTGGGCCAAGGAATCGGTGGAACAGTCCCTGCGCCCCGGCGTCGATCTCCAGAAAAATAAGGAACGGCTTTCCCTGGTGGCGGCTGCCCTGGCCCTGCGGGCCTACGACGGGGGGCTTTCCGGCTCCAGCGATCTGCGCAGCATGTCGGTGGGGGATGTGAAGGTGGAAAACGCCGCCTCGGGTTCCGCCGCTTCCCAGAAAATCTGGGAAGAGATGTGGGGCCTCTGCCGGGATCTGCTCCAGCACCCCCAGGGCGGGGTCTGGATGAGCTGTTAGGAGGGCCCTATGAAGATACAAAGACAATTTCGGTGGTTTCTCTCCCACTACGGCACCCAGATGGAGGTGGAAGGGCACACCTTCAAAGGGGTGCTCCTCCCCGCTTTTAAGACTACCATGGGCCACCGGGAACGGGGGGACTTTATCCCCGCCGGGCAGAGCCCTTTGGAGGAGTATCTCTATATGGGGGACCCCCAGCGGGAGCTGCCGGTGGACAGCCTGCTTTCCTGCGGGGGCCGTCAGTTTGTGGTGCGATCCAGCATGACGGTCCTCTTTGAGGACGCGCCCCTCTATACCCGGGCCATCCTCTCCCCAGCGGAGGTGAGTTAGATGGCTGTCATCGCCGCTTTCGACCGCCTCTACCGGCTCAAAGAAGAGGTCCGGGATCTCATTGCCCAGGCGGGGATTCCCCAGACGGACATCCTCTGTGAGTTTCCCCCCAAGGGGCGGGCCTATCCCCTGAAGCGCCCCTGCATCTGCGTGGGGCTTTCCTCCATCCAGATGGGAGCCGGCGCTCTGGGCGGCTTTGTAGGCGCCCAGAAGGAGGGGGCGGAGCTTTTCGGAAAACGCCTGGAAGTGGAGTTTCGCTTTGACATCTACCTACCCAAAGGGTGGGAAGAGGGCTGCCACTCCTATTTCTGCACCCTCTGCGACATTCTCACCGGCCAGCTGCCGGACATGGAAAAGATGTGGTGCGGGGAGATGTCCTCCACCGCCCAGAACGACGGCTTCACCCTGCCCTGCTATGCCCGGCTTTCCGCCCTGGCCTGTCAGGGGGAGGAGGAAGCCGCCCTGACCCAAATCATCCTGAGGAGGAAGGAACTATGAGTGTTTCCCCAGCATCCCAGACCGCAAATGAGCGGCCGGGGGTGACATCCAGCTATGTGGTGTGGTCCCTCTACCAGGGCAATGAAAACGCCCTGCCGGTGGGCCTCATCGGGCCGGCCGCCCAGAACAATGACGGGACGGCCTATGAAATCTCCTCCATGGGAGGGATGGAGGATACCTTCGGAAAGGGGAGCGGCGGCCTCCTTGCCGGGGCGGGTATCCTCTTTGAAAACGGCGTCACCAGCCTGACGGTGGCCGCCGTCCCGGCAGAGGGGGCGGAGGATGACGACTACAAGGCCGCCATCGCCGCCCTCTGTCAAAAATCCGCGCCCCGGATCATCGTCTGCGACAGCACCTCCCAAACGGTGCTCACGGCCCTGCGGGATCAAATCGCCGCGGACAGCGCCGCCCAGAGGGAGCGGGTGGCCATCTGCCCGGCCCCCCAGCCGGACACAGCCCTGACCCTGGCCGCCGCCCTCAACAGCGAACGGATGATGGTCTGCGCCGGGGCAGGGGTGGCGGGGGAACAATCCAGCCCCTTCTTCACCGCCTGCGCCATGGCGGGATTATACGCCACCGCCGCCGACCCCTCGGCCAACCTTTCAGGCAGCGCCATGACCGGCATCACCGGCCTAGCGGAGGAACTCTCCGAAGCCGACATCCAGCGGCTGCTCTCCGGCGGCGTCACCCCCTTTGAAACGGTGGGCGGGGCGGTGGAGTGTATAAAGCCCGTCTCCACCCGCACCACCACCGATGGGGTCCCCGACCGGACCTGGCACTCCATGGGCGTCATCATGACCATCGACTATGTCATGATCCGCCTGCGGCAGATGCTGAAAATCCGGATGAAGGGGGCCAAGAACAATCTGGCCACCCGGGAGTCCATCCGCAGCCAGGTGGCTTTGGAGCTTGCCACCCTCTGTCAAAACGGCATTCTGGATGACTACGGGCCGCCTCAGGTCTTCAAATCGGAAAGCGATCCCAGCGTCTGCCAGGTGGAGCTTTCCTTCAAGGTTTCCGGCGCCATGGACCGGATCCATGTGGCGGCCTACATTACCATTTAGGAGGGAAGTTATGATTGTCTCTTTTCCCACCAGCCGGGATATCTCCATCGAGATCAACGGCAAGCGTTTGGCCGTGGCCCAGTCTTACAAGGTCAAGGCCTCCAAGGAGAGCCGCTATATCGAAAGCTTTGGCCAGGAGGAACCGGTGGGCACCGTAGGGGGCCGCAGCCGCTATCTCATCGAGCTCAGCCGGGTCTATGTCACCGACACGGCCCTTTCCGACGGCATCGATTTTTACAGCCTTTCTGATTTTAATGTGGTCATCGCCAAGCCGGACAAGCGGATCATCTTCTCCGGCTGCGAGTGGTCCGACATTGTGGAGGGCTCCTCGGTAGGGGATGTGGTGCTGGAGTCGGTGGCCATCCTGGCCTCCAAAAGGATGGAAGTGTAATGGAAGAAATCACACTCAGGGGGAATCCCTATGAGATCAGGCCCATCAGCGCCTATGACGCGGTGCGGGGGGCGGCTCTCGCCCAGAAAACCGCCAAAGCCCTGAAAAAAATCTGGCCGGGAGACCTAACCCGCCTTTGCGACGGGGGATGCATCGCCGCCCTCTGTCTCTACCGGCAGGGGCGCCGGGCCTTTCACAGCCCCCTTTCTGCCCTGCGAAGCCTCAGTGTTGAGGAAATCTGCCAGGTGGAGAGGGCCTATCTCTCCCTGATGGAGGAGGGAAAGGAGGGGGAGCATGTCCTACTTTGAGCGGCTTATCTCCATGGCGGCCCCCTCCCCCAAAAGCCCGGAAAGGCTGCTGGATCCGGCGGCGGAGAAGTCTCCTCATCCTCCCCGGGAAAGGGGGCTGCCAAACCGGGCTCCGGCGGATTTTTCCCTCAAAAAGGCGGAGGGGAGGATGGAGGTTTCCATCCAGGAGCCGCCGCCCCTCACCATCTCCGCTTCGCCGGTATCCCGCATGATCCCTGACCGGCGGGGCCTGGCGGAGGAAATCTCCGACGAAATCATGCTGGACGCCCGGCGTTACGGCGTCCCGCTGGAGGAATAACATGGCGGCAAGGAGGAATCCCATTGGAACTGATGCAATTTAAAAGCTATACCTGGCCTTATAACCCGGTGAAAATCGAAATCACCCTGGGCCGGGACCTGCGCACCCGTCAGGCCCGGGGCTTTGGCGCCATCATCAGCGACTGGGGCCAGACTGGGGCCAAAATCCAGGGGGAGGGGGAGTTTTTCGGGGAAAATTGCAGGGCCCAGTTTGAAAGCCTGCGCAAGGTCTTTCTCACCGAGGGCTCGGGGAAACTGATCGTCCCCTCCTTTACCCCGGTCTATGCCTACTTTGAAAGCCTGAAGGTGCTGGGGGAAGGCCCCCTTCACACCCTGCGCTACGCCTTCTCCTTTGTAGAGGATATGGAGCGGAAGATCTCCGGCGGCAACAGCCTTTCCATGGGCGGGGTGCTCTCATGAGGGCCGCCCTGTACACGGCGGAGGGCAGGCTCATCCGCCCCCGGCAGATCTTCGCCTTCTCTCTGGACGAGGGCCTTTTTGTCCCTGCCGCCGCCTTGGACCTTACCGTCTCCGACCTGATCTACGAGCCGGTGACGGATATCCTTATCTACGATGGGGACTCCCTCCTCTTTGACGGCTTTGCCGACCGGCAGCAGGCCATAGAAAACAGCCAGGGCGCCTTTACCCGGCTGCGGGCCAGAAGCCGGGGGGCCCTGCTTTTGGACAACGAGGCCCGGCCCCAGACCTATCAGCGCACCACGGCGGAGGACATCTTCCGGCGGCATCTCGCGCCCCACGGTTTTACAGAGATCCGGGGCCACCGCCAGGCACTTTCCAGCTTTGTGGTGGGCAAGGGGATGAGCGAGTGGGAGGTGCTGACCTCCTTTCTGGACAAGACCACCGGCGCCTATCCCCGGATCCTCCCCGGGGGGATCATCGACATCGAAACCTATCTAAAATCTGAAAAACGGGTCCATCTCTCCAACACCCGGCCGGGAGCTGTCCGCTACACCGGCTATGAGGTGCGCTATGACCGGATGGCCCCCATCTCCCAGGTGCTCATCGCCGATGAAAACGGACTTTACTCCACCTGCGTCCGAAACCCGGTGGCGGAGAAATCCGGCATCTCCCGGCGGCGGTATCTCACCACCCCCAAGGAGTATGCCGACGCCCCGGTGCGAAACGCCAAGCTGCGGATCCGCAGTTCCATGGAGGAGTATTTCTCGGTCTTGGTGGACGCCGCCACCCCTTCCGCCATCGGGCTTTTGGATCTATGTATCTTTGAGCCCATGAAGGACTACGACGGGGAGCTCATCGCCACCCGGCGGACCATCTCCCTGACCTCCGGGGGCTGGCAGACCAAGGCGGTGCTCCAGGACAAACGGCATCTGGAAATGGACCTCACAGAAGAAAAGGAGGAAAGCTATGTGGCTGTCACGACGCCCAGCATCCCCTAAAGGGGCATCCGCCGGCCGGGTCACCCTCCCGGGAGGGGCCGGCTTTGGGGGAGGAGGCGGGGCAGAGCTGCGGGAAGCCCCTGTCTACGGCCCCTATGGCTACCGCTTTGAGGCGCCGGAGGGCAGCGGGGTGCTCCTTTTGGACACAGCGGAGGGCCAGGTCCTCTGCGGCGTCCGCACGCCCCCGGCCGGGGGGCTTCTGCCGGGGGAGGTGGAAATCTCGGTGCCGTCAGGGGCCAGAATCAAGCTTTGCCAGGACGGCACCATCTGGCTCAACGGCGCCCATATCACCAAAGGCGGCCAATTTGTCCCCGGCTCCGGCAGCGGGGACTGACCGCCCCTTAGAAAGGAGGTGCGCCCATGGAAATGCGCATCCAAAACGGAGACTTTGTCCCCGACCATCGGGGCATCCCCCAGGCGGTGGACGGGGTGGAGGAAACCATCAACCGGGTCTTTTTCTGCCTGTGCGCCCGGCGGGGCGGCTTTGCCCCTCTCCCCGGCCTGGGCAGCCGGCTGCGGGAAATTTCCGGCAGCGGGGAAAATCGGGACCTCACCGCCGCCGTCATGGTCCGGGAGGCTTTAGAAAGCCTGGACGACGTCCAGGTGGGGGAGGTCACCACCGCCCAGCAGGGGGAGAGCCTCACCATTTCCATCAGGCTGCAGCTTGCGGTGGGAGAATATGAAATCGAGGTAGGTGTGCCCTATGGCCAATGAGTTTGCCCCACGCTCCTATGAGGAGCTCTTAAATGAAATGACCGATGGCTTCCAGGCCATCAGCGGCTACAGCCCCAAAGAGGCGGGGGACTTATACGTCCGCCTGTGCCTGTTGGCCCAGGAGCTTTCCGCCCTCCATGAGAAGCTGGACTTCGCTGGGCGGATGCTCTTCCCCGACACGGCCCAGGGGGAATATCTGGACCGCCACGCCCAAACCCGGGGCCTTGTCCGGAAGGAGGCGGTCCCCGCCACGGGGGTCCTCCGGTTTTCCCGGGATACCGCCGCCGCCTATGACATCTCCATCCCCCAGGGCACCCTCTGCTGCACCAGGGGGGAGGAGCCGGTCCGCTTTGCCACCACGGCCGACGGCACCCTTGAGGCGGGCCAGACCCAGGTGGATATCCCCGCCCAGGCGGTGGACGGGGGACGGATGGGCAACGTGGCGGCGGGGGCGGTCACCGTCCTGGTGACCCCGCCCCAGGGCATCGCCCAGGTGGAAAATCCAGCCCCCTTTGCCGGCGGCGCCGATGAGGAGGACGACGAAACCCTCCGGGAGCGGCTGCTGGCCGCCTACGCTTCGGTGGCAAACGGCACCAACGCCGCCTATTACTATAACCTGGCCATGTCCTTCCCCTTTGTCCGGTCGGCCCACGTCATCCCCAGAAAGCGGGGCCGGGGCACGGTGGATATCATGGTGGATGTAGGTTCCTCCGACACCGGGCGGCTTTCGGAAATCTCCGATGCCGTGGCATCCCAGCGGGAGATCGGGGTGGACGCGGCGGTCTCCCAGGCCGAGGCAAAATCCGTCAGCGTCTCGGTCTCCCTCACCGCCGCCTCCGGCTTTGTCCCGGAGCAGGTGGAGGAAGCCGCCCAGGCCGCTTTGGAGGATTTCGGGGGACGGCTGGGGGTATCCCAGCCGCTGAAGCTTATCGATTTGTATACTTGCCTTATTAATATACAAGGAGTAGATAATTTTCAGGTGACAGCGCCGGATTCCGACGTGATCCCCACCGAAACCCAGGTGATCCGGCCCACCTTTAGGGTGACGGCGAAAGGCGGGGAGGATCTATGAACAGCCTAACATCCATGAAAGACGCCCTGCGGCCCCTGGTGCTTTACAATCTTGGGGAGGGCAGCTTCATCTCCCGGGAGCTTTCCTGTTACGCCCAGTTTTTGGATGAGGTAGGGGAAGCCATAGACAGCCTTCTCACCGAGGGCTTTCTCCAGACCGCCGGCGAGGAGGGCATCGCCCGGATGGAGGCTCTGGCAGGGGCCCGCCAGCCGGAGGAAATGGAGCTGGAGAAACGGCGGGAGATGCTTCTCTACCGCTTTGCCCACCGGCCCGACGATTTTAACCGGGAAGGGATGCTCCGGGGGCTGGCGGCTCTGGGACTTACCGCCCAGATCACCGAAAATTTCGGGGCGGAGCAGCTCATCCTCAGCGATGACACCGCCTTTTCCGACCCGGCCCAGTATCTGCGGATACGGCGGGAGGCCCTGGACCTTCTGCCCGCCCATCTGGAGGTGCTCTTT
>CAJFSX010000002.1 GCA_904419775.1 Candidatus Pararuminococcus gallinarum
CAGGCGCAGAGTAACTACAATCTCGTTTTCTCCTACCTGCAGCGGAATCTCTTCAGAGTAGACGCCGCTCTCCAGCGCCTCTTCTCCCAGCATGGCTGTAATGCCATCGGCAAAGAAGGCTTTCACCTGTACACCCTCTACCTCGTTTCCTACGGTAGCGGTGTAAGAGAAGGTGTCTTTGTCAAAGATGGGAGTAAGAGTTCCTTCAGACAGCTCCAAGCCATCCAGGAGAGGTTTCTCGCCTACAGGAGGCTGTTCTTCCTCTTCCCTTGTGACAGTGATGGTGTAAGTCTTGTCTCCCGCTACTACAGTGATGGTATTGGTGCCAACATCCAGGGCGATGTCCTCGGAGTAGGAGCCGGAGGCGACGTCCTTGCCGTTGACGGTAACAGCGGTGTCACCGGTGTAGGTGGGCATGACCTTGACAGAGGAGACGGAGTTTGCCACAGTGGCGGTGTAGGAGAGAGTATCCTTGTCAAAGGCAGGATCCAAGGTGCCGTTGGAGAGCTCCAGATCACTCAGCTCGGTGGGAACGGGCGCTGGTTCCTTCCAGGCAGAGTTCATGGAATAGATGTTGAGGCTATCCACAGTAACATTGCCGCCATTTGTAAAGAATTCCATACCGTTGCTTTCAGGATCAGGGAAGAAAACAGAGCTAACGGCGGAAATACCGTCATTGCCAAAGGCCTCAATGGCGCTGGAATCTACTAGAATCCGCATCTTAATTTTATTGCCTTCAGGCTTAAGCTCCATATAGCTGACACCGGTATAGGAGATTCCGGATTTACTCTTATCCATCACCAAGCGCTGATTGGCGACATCATATTTGACAACAGTCTCCTGGGTGTCACCCTTGCGCAGTTTGAAACCAAATTCGGTGACGCCGTCGCCCAGGGTAAATTCACCTTCGATGTCCATAAGGGTGCCCTGTTTTCCATCCAGGATATTGGCGGAGTCAGGGGTGACCTCCACGCCGGTGCCCGAATAGATCAGTTCATCCCGCAGGCTTTCCAGCTCCTTGACAGGATAGCTGTACATCCGGATTCCGTCGTCAGTGGTGCGTAGGGTGGTTTCCAGAGGTACGGTCATAGCGCCGTTCCAAACCTTGGTCTCATCCAAAGCGTAGGCGGATTCTCTCAGCCAGCTGACAGAAATAATCCGATCATCGGGAGCGGCGTGGAAGGTCTGGGTGGCATAAACAGTCTGATCGCCGCGGCTTTCCAGCCCGCTGAGATCAGCATTAAACTGGAAGGAATCACCGTTGTACCGCAAAGGATCGGTTTCCGGCTGGAAGGAAAGCTTTCCTTCCCCATCTTTGACGATGTCTCCGATGAGATAGAAGGAGCCGGCCGCGTTGTAGACCCATTTTTTGTTGGAGGAATCTCCGTCAACAGCTACCTGGTACATATCCGGGCACTCCCAGCTGATGGTGTTGCCGTTTTTCAGCTTCAATGTGCTGTTGTAGGTCCAGTTTTTCAGATCAGGAGAGGTGTACATCTTAACTTCACCAGAGGTCAGCAGAACCCAGGTGCCGCCGCCCGCCATTTCTGCGTCTTCATACCAGAAGACCTTGGGGTCAGCGCACCAGCCGTCGGCCAGCACAGGAGCTCCATCCTGGTATTTGGTCCAGGTCAGGCCGCCGTCCTCGGTATAGGCAAGGCCGGTGGCGCCGCTGCCCCGGACAATCGCATATGCGAGGACCATCCGCGCTTCCGGCGGGACAGACTCGTCGTAGAATCCAGCCGTGTTGTTGTAGTCGATAAATCCGCTGCCAGACCACATGTTGCCGTACTCATTGGGGGAGAGGGCCAGGGGAAGCTGGGTCCAATGAACCAGATCTTTGGATACAGCATGTCCCCAGTGCTTCTCATCGGTAGGAGACATACTATATGGATAGGTCTGGTAGAAGAAGTGGTATTCCCCGGTGGCAGCGTTATAGAGCATGCCGTTGGGGTCGTTCATAAAGGCGTATTGAGGCGTAAAGTGAAACTGGGGACGATATTTCTCGTTGTAGACGGTTTCGGGATCCGCGTCCTTGCGCACCCGCAGGGTAAAGGTACGGGAAATGTGCCCCACCGGATCTTCCGCCTTAATGGAAATATTGGTATAGCCGATGGCATTCAGGGGAACTGTCGCGGCCACACCGCTCTCGCACTCCTGCTTGTCGATGGAGAGGACAAAATCCTCCGGAGCCGTCAGGGTGATAGAGACAGAATCGGAACCCTCGTCGGCGACAGCTAAATACTCAGTTTTCCCTTCCACATAGGGCTCAGAGAGCTGGGCGCCAGAGAGCTGCATATCGGTAATACGCGGATTTTGAGCAGGATAATAATTGACGTTATTAAAGGTAACGTCGCCGCCGTTGGTCATTAGGCCAAAATATTCGCCGGTGAAATCGGCGTCTACATAGGTGCCCACCAGGCCGCCATCCAGATAAAAGTTAAAGGTGCCGCCCTCCAAAGCTTCCAAGCGGAGGTGGTAATCCTTTTTCTCAATTTCTGCCTGGGTCAGGCCGCGCTGGACATTCCAGACCTCGGTACCACCGGTATTTTTGAGCATCTTGGTCTGGGTGCCCCACCGTTTGCCCACATTGATGCAGTACCAGTGGGAATAGGGATCGTCGGGGTTCTGCACACCGAAGACCAGGCCGCCGATGCCGTCGCTGTTTTCAAGGTGCATGTCCCCTTCGAAGACAAAGGTTTCACTGCTGTCCACCGTGTCGGTAAACATGGCGAACATGTCCCCGCCTCCGATATTGTTGCCCCGATAACCCCGGGAGGTGGTGCTCCAGTCGCCTTGGACACCGTGAATACCGTTTAAATTGGTGGTAAAGCCAACAGGATCGTTGTTAAAGAAGCGAATGTTCTCAAACTTCGCCTCGCAGCAATAGGTGGTCAGGCCGACATAGCCGGCCGCATACTCGTCATAGTTGGTGGAGATGATGGGATCGGGGTTGTTGCCGAGATAGACCTTGATATTGCCTTCGGCGTCCACATCCAGCTTGAGATGGAATTTTCCATCTACAATGGCGCCCTCAGGAATGGGCTCCCGGATATCCAGACCAGCTTGATTGCCCTCGTCAAAAAGACGAAGCTGGGAATAGGTGGCTTTGATGCCGATCCAATCCACCCCCAGGTCGGTGCGGTTGACGGTGGAGAACAAAAATCCAGCGTCTCCGCCCTCTAAAAAGGTGATGTCCGCCTCCATGGTAAAGGCGTTGCCCTTGGTTTCGGAAAGGGTGTGGAAGTTACCATTGTTGTTAGGCACAGTGACCGCTCCGGTGAGCGGATCGACAATGGGAGAACCGGTCCAGCCGCCCAGGGATTCCTCATTTTCTGCGGGGGGAGTTTCGGTGTTCTCACGCAGGACAATATTCTCAAATTTTGCGCTGCCAAAATAGCTGGTAAATCCGATGTAGCCGCTGTGGTAGGCGTCGTACTGGTGGAAGATGACAGCCTGGCCGTTGACATAGACGCTGACGATATTGTCTTCTGTCACCGCCAATTTGAGGTGAACCTTTTCATTGTCCAAGGCGCCAGAGGGCAGATTTCCGTATTCATTGAGATTGGAGCCGGCATGGTCGGAGAAAAGCCGGACATTGGAAAATCCAATCTTGACGGCAGTCCAGTCGGTGCCGGGAGCCTCCCGATCGGTGACGCCGAAAATAAAGCCGGCGTCCACATAGCCGTCAGGAAAAGAGACATCCGCCTCCAGGATGAAGGCATCAGCCGTCACCTCCGAAATGACGTGGTTGTTGTCTTCCAGACGATTGACGGTGATGGTACCGGCATCTTGATCCACCGAGCAGTCGCCGGTAAAGGTGCCGTCAAAAATGTTGTCCGTGGCGCTGTAAGGTGCAGGACCATCAGCAGGGACATCGATGGCGCTGACCGACAGGCAGGAAAGCACCATCATCAGGGAAAGCACAAGGGACAATATCCTCCGTCCCGGCTTTCCGGAGTATACTCTTCTTCTCATAAGCAGCCTCCATTTGCTTTCAATTGATTTATCTTAAGGCTTCCGGGGAAAACCTCAGGGGCAACCTTCCACGGGTTTTCCCTTAAAGCCTTTCGACCGCTTGCTTCTTGCGGGAAAAGGCTTCTCAATAGGCCCCAAACAGCCATTTTAGGGGCTTTCTCTCATAATTTTTCACTTAAGCTGATTATAGCACCGGCAGAAAAACTGTACAATGATCGCATATTTTGCCCCTTTAAAATCTGGAAATTTGTACTTTGAATATTCCGTTAAAATAGCAAAGGAATCAAATTCTTTTTATAAAAATCATCTAGACATGTACTAACAAGTTGCTGTATTTTCATACAAGAGAAGAACTTCTTCAATCAAACTAATGAATTTTAGTGTGACAAATTGGATGAAAGTACAAAATTATAAAAGCTTCAAAAGCCTATTTCCGCGTCTTTCAGCACCGCAGAGAGATCTGGCTGAAAAAAGAGTGTCTTCCGCTTCTCCTGCTGAGATAAAATTTTTTCAGCCAGATTTTTATCCGGCAATTATAAAAGTTGGTGACTAACCACAAGAAAAACAAAAAGCGTGTAAAAACTGCCGCGGAGAACGGTGCCCGGCAGAGGCCGGCCGTAAGAAAGGGGCATATGATGATTCTGTACGATATTTTTCTACAGGGGGTGAAACACAAATGATGATGATTGCCACAGTCCGGGAGGTTAGGGATGACAGCCTGCTTGTAAGAAACCGCGCAAACGGCCAGGATGTAGTGGTGCACACAAACTGTACAGGGTGTTTTTGTGTCGGCGATATTGTCAGTATCTTGTTTAACGGGATCATGACCAATAGCCTTCCGCCGCAGATTACGGCTACCAATATCCGGCGGATTTTCTCCCGCGGTTTTTGCCGGTAATTTTGCAGGGAACTACCAACTACCCAATCTATACGATACCAGCGCTGGATCAAATGATATTGATCCAGCGCTTTTTGCGGTGGTGATTTCGGAACATAGGAGAATCTTTTTAAACAAATTCTCACAGTTATTGTTATTTTGCCCTGAATCCGCTATAATGAATTTGATTATTTGTGTTTCGTTCCACAGAATGGAGGAAGAGCATGAGAGAAGACGAGTTGTCCAGGTTGGGGAGAGAAGTTGGAAGAGCAGTGCGCAATGTTTTAAACTCCAAAGATTTCGATGACCTGAGGACATCTATAGATTCTGCTGTGAGGAATATAGGACGTACTCCGGGAAGCCAGCCACCTCCCTTCGGGCAGGAACCCTTTCGGGATTCCTACAACCCTCAAGGTCCGGATAGAAGCGGTCAGTGGCAGCCGGGATCACAACAGGTCCCTCCAAACCAAGGCCAGTGGCAGGCGCCTCCCAGACAAAACCAGTGGCGGGGAGCAAGCCAGCGCTGGCAAAGCAGAAACCCAGCCGGACAGCAGCCTTTCCGGCCTTATACCCCGCCTACCATGAACCGGCAGAATAGAGCTGCCTACCGGGCCAAGGGTCCTTCCGATGCCGGTACCCTGATGATGGTGCTGGGAATCATTTTCACCATTTTGTTCAGTTTTTCTATTGTAAATACAGTGTTCCAGTTTATCGGCGGAGGCTTGGAATCCTTGGCCGAATTGGCCTCTTTATTCCTGCTTCTGATCGGCAGCATTGTACTGCTCTGCGTAGGGAAGAGCAAAAGAGACTGGATCAAGCGTTTTCGGGTTTACGCGGCGAAATTGCAGGGCAGAAACTTTGCCACTGTCAAGGAGTTATCCGAAGCGGTAGGATTGCCGGAGGAATATGTGGCCCGGGATCTGCAGAAAATGATAGAAAAAAGGCTATTTCCCCAGGGCCATATGGATGAACAGAAAACTTGCATCATGACCGATCAAGAAACCTACGCCCAGTACTTGAAGACCCAGGAGAACCTGAAAAAACGCCAAGAAGAGGAGCGGAAGGAAAAAGAGCTTTGGGAAAAGGATCCGGAGGCGGCGGCCCTTCATGAGATGCTTGTGGAGGGAGCCCGTTACCGGGAGGAGATCCGGCAAGCCAATGACGCCATTCCGGGAGAAATCATCTCCCAGAAGCTGGATCGTTTAGAGAATGTGACAGCGAAGATCTTTGAGTATGTGGAAAAACATCCCAAGAAGCAGCCGGAGATCCGGAAGTTTATGAGCTATTATCTCCCCATCACCCTCAAGCTGGTGGGCGCTTACCGGGATTTTGATGCCCAACCGGTGCAGGGGGAGAACATCATCTCCGCGAAAAAGGAGATTGAGGATACCCTGGATACCATTAATCTGGCCTTTGAAAATCTGCTGGATGGCCTGTTTGAAGATGTGGCCATGGATATTTCCACCGATATTTCCGTTCTAGAAACCATGCTGGCTCAGGAGGGCCTGACAGAGGAAAAGTTCGGCTCTGGAGAAAAATAGAAGTTTGGCGATAAAGCCCGTTTCTCAATTTGAAATTCCAAAGGAGGAATCTTGGCATGAGCGAAGAAATCAAAGAAGTCCCCAGCTTGACCCTAGAACCTTTTGCAGAAGAAGCGCCGGTGGCGCCTGCCGCCGCGGAAACATCTCCGGCCCAGCCGCCGGAGGAAGCGGTTTTGGATGAGAGCAACCTGACCGAAGAAGAGCGGGAGATGGTAGCGGAGTTTGCGGAGAAAATTGAGCTGAGCAATTCCAATATGGTGATCCAGTACGGCGCTGGTGCTCAAAAAAAGATCGCGGACTTTTCAGAAACCGCCCTGTCCAATGTCCGGACCAAGGATCTGGGGGAAATTGGGGACATGATCTCCGGTGTGGTCACCGAGCTCAAAAGCTTTGATGTGGAGGAAAATGAAAAGGGATTTTTTAGCTTCTTTAAGCGCACCTCCAACAAAATTACCGCATTGAAGGCCAAATATGATAAAGCAGAAGCCAATGTGGATAAAATCTCCCATGCTTTGGAAGGACATCAGATCCAGCTGCTGAAGGATGTGGCGATGCTGGATAAAATGTATGAACTCAACAAGGTCTATTTCAAAGAGCTTTCCATGTATATCCTGGCTGGTAAAAAGAAACTGAAACAGGTGCAGGAACAGGAGCTCCCCGTTTTAACGCAAAAGGCGAAGGAATCGGGGCTCCCTGAGGACGCCCAGGCAGCCAATGACCTGGCGGCGCAATGCAACCGTTTTGAAAAGAAAATCCATGACCTGGAGCTCACCCGGATGATCTCCATCCAGATGGCGCCCCAGATCCGTCTGGTGCAATCCAATGATACCCTGATGTCAGATAAAATCCAGTCTACCCTGGTCAACACCATCCCCCTGTGGAAGAGCCAAATGGTACTGGCGCTGGGTGTAGCACATTCCCAGCAGGCGGCGGAGGCCCAGCGGCAGGTCACCGATATGACCAATGAGCTGCTGCGCAAAAACGCGGAGACGCTGAAGATGGCCACCGTGGAGACCGCCAAGGAATCGGAGCGGGGCATTGTGGATATGGAAACCCTTAAACATACCAACGAAACCCTGATCTCTACCCTGGATGAGGTTGTCCGCATTCAGGAGGAAGGCCGGGAAAAACGCCGTGCGGCGGAATTGGAGCTTGGCCGTATTGAAGGCGAGCTCAAGCAGAAGCTGCTGGATATCCGCAAGTAAGAAAACGCAAAGGCCCTCCGAACCCTCGGAGGGTTTTTATTTTTCTATCTCATGGGAAGCGGGCACGTGCTTCTTTAGATTTCATCTGATGGGATCTTACCTTGTCAAATGCAGGGGAAAGGGGTATCATAAAGAAGACTTAGGAGGGATAGAGATGAATCTCAATGCATCCTGCATCAGCTGTATTGTGGGACGGGAGGAAAAGAGAATCCGGCCGCTTAAAGACGAGGCCATGAAAAAGGATTATATGATCCGGGTGCTGCATATTCTGGCGGAAGACAACGGGGAACCGGCGCCGGCAAAGTCCGTCCATTTAAAGAAGCTTCAGGAGGAGATGCTGGGGCCCCAGCCCAGTTGGCGTGAGACCAACCGCAGCTACAACCTGATGATGCTGAAAACCGAAAAAGACCTGCAGGAAAAGATTGCTGCCGCCAAGGATCCGCTGGCAGCGGCAATGCTCTACGCCAGGGCCGGGAATTACATTGATTTCGGCGCTATGCAGGATGTATCTAAGGAAAAGTTAGAGGAGCTGTTGGACCGGGCGCTCTCCGAGACATTGGATTCCCAAACCTATGAGGACTTTCTCCAGGACCTAAAGAAGGCAAAAAGCTTGGTCTACTTGACAGATAACTGCGGGGAAATAGTGGCGGACAAGCTGCTGATTTCCCAGCTGCTCCATCAATTCCCCGAGCTTCAGATCACAGTTGTGGTGCGAGGAGAAGAGGCGGTCAATGATGCCACCCTCATCGATGCCAGGGAAGTTGGGCTGACAGAATTGGTGCCGGTCATCGGCAACGGTACAGCCATTCCGGGAACGTATCTGCCGGCGGTTCTCCCTGAGGTGCGGGATCAGATCAAGACGGCGGACCTGATTATCTCCAAAGGGCAGGGGAACTTTGAGTCTCTCCACGAATGCGGGCTGAATATCTATTATCTGTTTCTCTGTAAATGTGAGCTCTTTACCCGGCGGTTTGGAATGAAACAATATGAGGGCGTTTTTATCCGGGAGAAAAATGTGAAGATAAAAGGATAAAAACTTCTGACTTTGATATCACAAAAGGGGCAGGCGGAAAACCGCCTGCCCCTTTTGTGATGAAGTTAGGAAATGAAAGGAAGTAATCAAAATTTAAGAGGTAATCAATGGTTATTTTCTCTTACGAGAGATTCCTATGGCGATGGCGGCACTTCCGGCTAATAAGGCCAAAGCCATGGGAATTCCACTGTTGTCACCAGAGGAAGGATTGGTCTTGCCTGTTGTAGAGGAGGATCCTCCATTGTCCTCCAAGCCGCCCTCAGGCCAGGTGAAATCGCTGCCTCCGCCGGGGATGGAAGGCTTAGCGGTGGCTGGCGGCCCCTCCGGGTCTTCCGGTTCCACCGGGATGTCTGCTTCCGCCCGGGTGACTATGAGGGTATAGACGGTTTCCTCACCGCCAGTATCCCTGACCAGGACCTGGATGGTGTTGTCTCCGACAGCCAGTGAGATATCCCCGGAGGCTGTGCCGCTGGCGACCTCAACGCCGCCGATAAAGACGCCGCCCTCCCCGGTGAAGGTGGGGGTGATGGTGATAGAATCTATATCATATCCCACAGACGCGCTGTAGTTGAGGACGTCGGAAGCAAAAGCAGGATCCAACCTGCCTTCTGAAAGCTCCAGTCCGGTGAGGGTGGCAGGATCTTCGGATTCAGGAGGCGTGGGAAGGCCCTCTGGACGGTCCATTTCCCTCCAGGTGGATTTCATGGAATAAATCTCCATGGAATCGATGGTCACATTGCCGCCGGCGGTAAAGAATTCCATGCCGGTGCTGTCGGGATCGTTGTAGTAATAGAGGTTGGAGGAAGACTCTCCATCGTTGCCGAAGACATCAATAATAGAGGTATCTACCAGGATCCGCAATTTTACTTTGCCATCTTCCATGGGAGACAGCGCCATATCATAGATGCCGCTGACAATGTCAGGGCGTCCGTTGCTGTTGCGGTCTAAGGAGATACGCTGAGTTTCCGTGTTGTAGGTGACGACAACCTTCTGCTGTTCTTTGGTGCGAAGGTTAAACCCGAAGCTTGTTGCGCCCTCTGAAGTAAATGTGGCCTCGATATCATAAAGCTGGCCGGTAACATCCTCCAAGATATTCTCGGTGTCCGGAGTGACGGTGAGGCCTTCCGCAGAGTAGATCAAATCTTTGCGGATGGAGTCCACCTCCTCTACAGGATAAGAGTTGAGGAGATACTGTCCGTTTTCATATTTGAGGGTGGTTTCCAAGGGCAGAGACTGAGCGCCTTGCCACTGTTTGCTATCTTCTGCGCTGAGGAAATAGTCGCGCATCCAGCTGACCAGGATCCGCCTGCCCTGGGGATCGTTGTAGTAGCTCTGGGTGGCATACATCTCACCCACATACATGGGGGAGATAGCGTCGGTTTCCGCTTCGAATTTATAAAGCCCGTCTTCGTCTTTGACCAGGTCGCCCACCACATAGAAGGTGCCGCCGCCGGTATAGACCCATTTCACGTTGTCAGGATCCCCGTTGACAGGCAGCGGGAAGAAGTCGGGGCACTCGGAATGGATTTCCCCGCCGCTGGCGTAGGTGAGTTCGTCGTTGAGGGTCCATTCGATAAGGTTCTCTGAGGTGAAGATACGCCCACGGCCGCCGGCCACAATCATCAGCCAGAAGCCGCCGTTTTTATAGCTGTCATCTTCCACCCAGAGGATCTTGGGATCACGGAATCCTTCTCCGTATTTATTCCCTTTATTTTTGATGATGGGATTTCCCTCATATTTGATCCAGGTGGTACCATAATCGGTAGAATAGGCCAGGGATTGTTTCTGATTTCCGTAGGTTTCGTCGCCGCCCTGGTTGGTATAAATGGCGACCAACCGGGAAGCGGGAGGTGTGCTTTCATCAAATAGGCCGCTGGTATTCTTTTCGTCAATGACGCCGCATCCGGACCAAATATTGCCCAGATTGTCCGCCGGAATGGCCACTGGAAGTTCCGTCCAGGCGACCAAATCCTTGGAGATGGCATGGCCCCAAGTGGTACCTTCCCCAGCAGCATACTGGTAATACAGATGATACAGGCCGGTGGTGGCGTCATACATCAGGCCGTTGGGGTCATTCATCCAGTTTGCCTCTTCCGAGAAGTGGAATTGGTTTCGGTATTTTTCGGTATAGGCGGTGGCAGGATCCTGCTGCCGCTTAACTTTAAAATTAGTGGATGTGACAAAGCCGCTTTCCTTGTCGGCAATTGAAAGGACAAAGGAATTTTCCCCTACTTCCAGAGGAACCTCGCAGGGCTGCCCATTTTCGGCTGGGATGCCATCAATAGTAATGGTGCCCTCTCCTGAAATTGTGGGGATGAAGGTGACAGATTCAGTGTCATAAGGGACAAACCCGCGGTAGTTATAGACGTCGGGGGAGAAAGCGGGCAATAGGTCAAAGCCCTCGGTCTCCAGCCCGGTGAGCAGGGAGATGGAGGAAGGATCCTTTTCCTCATAGTAGACGTTTTGGTAGGTGGCGGTGCAGTTATAGAGGTTGAGACCGAACACCCCCTCAGCCAGCTCGTCATTGGAGCCGGTGACGGCCAGCACGTCGTCTACATAAAGGTTGAGGGCCGGGCCGTAGGTTTCCACCCGGATGTGATAGGTGTCCTTATTTTCCGGCAGCTGATAGGTGTTGCCGATCTGGGCCTCCCCGGTGACTTCTCCCTCCGCGTTCTGGGTGAAGCGGAGGATGCGGGCGGTGCCGCCCCGGGAAAGTGTGGCAATATAATAGGCGGAATGATCTTCTTTGGCGCGGAAGATGGGGCCGCCGGCGCCGCCTCCGTTGAAGGTTAGATCCATTTCATAGACAAAGTTTTTAGCGCTGGTGGTGGAAAAGGCCGCAAAGTTGAGCGATCCAGTGCCTTGGTATCCCTCTTCCATGTTGATCCACTGGCCGGTTTGGCCCGCCCAGCCTTCAATATTGGTCTTGAAATTGGGCACAACGGGAGGTGTGTTATCCGTAAATTCGATGTTTTCAAACTTCGCGGCGCAGTTAAAGGTCATGAGCCCCACATAGCCACCGTTCAGGCGGGGATAGTTTTTCTCAATGAGACGTTCGCCATCCACATCTACATAGATATCCCCTTCAGCAGTAACCTCCACCCGCAGATGGTAAGGCTCGGTGACAGAATCGGGAAGGAAGGCATAGACCTGCAGGCCGTTTTCAGAATCCTGCCAGGTCCCTTCACAGAACAGACGGACCTGTCCGCCGCCCAGATGGACGCCGCACCAGGAGCCGCCGCTGTCGGTGGGGGAGAGGCAGTCGAAGATCAGGCCGCCAGTAGCGGCGCCGCTCAGGAAGGTGACGTCCGCCTCATACACAAAGGCTTCAGAATAAGTCTCGGAAATGACCTTGTTGTTTTTATCCGGCACCTCGGCGGGTACCTCGTTGATGGTAACCACGCCGTCATGGTCGATGGTGAAATAGTTTCCCGAAAGCTCCCCTAAGGCCTCGGAGGGCGGCGGGGTGGTGTCGGTGAACTGGATGTTCTCAAATCTTGCTTTGCTGGAATAGGTGGTGAAGCCCACATAGCCGCCTTCCAGGCCGCTGTAGGCTTTGTTGATGACCTCCGTCCCGTCCACAGAGACGATGATGGCGGTCTGGGTGACCTCCAACCGCAGCTCATAGGGTTCCGCTGCGCCGGAGGGAATGCCTACGATCTCGTTAAGCCCGTTTTCAGTGTCGGCGTAGTTCCCTTCGCAGAAGAGCCGGACACTGCCGCTGCCGATGTGCAGGGCGCACCAGTCAGCCCCGGGATCGGTGGGGGATTTGGCGTTGAAAAGCAGGCCGCCGGTGCCGCCCTCCAAGAAGCTGAGGTCAGCCTCAAAGATAAAGGTTTCGGCATAGGTGTCGGAGATGACATAATTGTTGCCATTGACAATGTTGGCGATGACAGCGTCTCCTTCTATGGAGTAATCCCCTGAAAAATTGCCCAGGGGGCTTTCCGCTGACGCCGTCAAGGGGACAAACATGGTGATCACCATGCTCAACGCCAGCACCAGGGAAAACAGCCGGTTTCTTCTCCGCTTTTTCATCGGTTGCATTTGCACTTCACTCCTTCTTCTCTCCAGATGCTTGTGAAGACAATGGGATAGAGGCTTCATGACTTTTTTAAAGCATAATAATCTTCACAATTACTTAATTATAATCATATCACTTTCCAAAATAAGGTTCAATAAAAGAAAAAGTTGTTTATAATTTTTGTACAATTAGTGAAACAAATCTAGGGATAATCTCGCAATAAGAAAGAATCATTAAAAAAAGATGTCTATAGTTTTGTGAATTTGACTTAAAAACAAAGCAAAATGTTTTAGAAATGCGTACAACCTTCCTTCCCGGCAATGAAAGACACACCTATGGGGAATGAAACAAATATGATATAATTATCCCAATAGGGAAAGGAGAATGACAATGAAATCTTATCGGAAAGAACTGCATTTTCACCTGCCGACCCGGCGGGGAATTGTCAATATTACCCCCCAGGTAGAGCAGGCCCTGCGGGAAAGCGGCATCAAAGAGGGGCTGTGCCTGGTCAACGCCATGAATATCACCGCCAGTGTTTTTATCAACGACGATGAAAGCGGCCTCCACCATGACTATGAGGTCTGGCTGGAAAAATTGGCGCCGGAAAAGCCCTACAGTCAGTACCGGCACAATGGCTTTGAAGACAACGGCGACGCCCATCTCAAACGGACCATCATGGGCCGGGAAGTGGTGGTAGCCGTGACAGATGGCCGGCTGGATTTCGGCACCTGGGAGCAGATTTTCTACTTTGAGTTTGACGGAAAGCGGGACAAACATGCCCTCATCAAAATCATTGGGGAATAGGGGGAGCGACATGATCTATGAATTCACACTGACTACACGGCGGCAGCAGATGGCGGACATTACCCGGCAGGTCTCCCAGGGGGTGGCGCAAAGCGGTATCCAGGATGGCATCTGCGTGGTCTATTCCCCCCACACCACAGCGGGTATCACCATCAATGAAAATTCCGACCCGGATGTGGTCAGCGATCTGCTCTTTGCGCTGGATCAAACCTATCCTGACCGTCCGGAATTTGGGCATGTGGAGGGCAATTCTGCCGCCCACCTAAAAGCGGGGGTAATGGGATCCAGCGCTACCCTGCTCATCGAAAAGGGACAGCTGGTGCTGGGAACCTGGCAGGCCGTATATTTCTGCGAATTTGACGGCCCCCGTCACCGCCGTTTTTATGTCAAGGTTCTGGGCAAATAAAAAAACTTCAAGGCAAAACAAAAAGGCTGGCCGAAATCATCGTTTCGTCCAACCTTTTTGCGCTTGTATGCTTTTGGATTTTCGGGCCGGCGGGTGACGGGGCTAAAATCTCCCCAGGTCTTTCTGCGGGCTTTGTACCATTCCCTCTGCTGACGCTTGCTCCGCTTTTCCAGCGGTACAAATTTTTTCATATCAATCATCCTTTCGAAAGGACAGTATACCACAGAAAGAGCCCAGTGTCATCCGCCAGATTTTACAGGACCTGGGCTTGTTTTACATAGGCGGCAATGGCTGCGCTGAGAAATGCGGCGGTTCCCGCCCCATAACGGCTGTCAATGTTTTGGAGGAAGCGCTCATCCTCCGTGTACATCTGGCCCAAGCCAGCTAAGATTTCCGGGGTGCAGTCATAGTAGTACCGGCTCAGGTGATCCTGCCAGCGGCCTACCAGCGCTTGGGCTTCGGGGGCATCGGGGGATTGTTGCATGTGACGGTGAAAGCCGGAAAAGATCTCGTCCATCTCCTGCTGAATAGACTGCCACTGGGCATCTGTGTAGCCCTGCGCCTTTTTCTGGCTTTGAGCAAAGGCTGGGGTGGAACCCCAACGCTCTTTTGCCTCGGCCGCGTATTTTTCCTTAGCGGCCTGGATTTCACTTTGATCAAACGGTTTCATATCTTGTATGTTCTCTCCTCTCAGAATGCGGTCGATAAGGCCGATGAGCCTCTCCAGCCGCTGCTGTTTCAGGCACAGCAGCGCCCGGTGATTTTTCAGCGCCTTGGTTTCGTCAAAGGAGGGGTCAGAAAGGATTTCCCCGATTTTTTTCAGAGGAAAATCCAACTCCCGGAAAAAGAGAATCTGCCGCAGACGGGAGAGGGCCGCGTCGTCATACAACCGGTATCCCGCCTGGGTGGTTTTGGTGGGGGAAAGCAGTCCGATTTCATCATAATAGTGCAGTGTGCGCACACTGACTCCAGAAAGACGGGATACCTCTTTGACCGTTCTCATCGCAAGCCCTCCTTTGTCTGGCTCGTATGGCATTTGCAAATGGGCGGTATTCCGCCCGCCGCCGGCAATACCAGCGGCCCCATATCCATAGCATACCCTATAACGTAAGGGGAGAGTCAATAGGATTTGACAAAAAATTGAGAGAAATTATACCTGATCCGGAAAGATCAGCCCCGGGCGACAGGATAAAATAGACAGAAAGGGGAATGAAGATGGCTGGCTGGAATCCCTGGCACGGCTGCCACAAGATAAGTCCCGGCTGCCAGCACTGTTATGTTTACCGGATGGATGCAAATTATGGCCGGGACAGTTCGGTTGTCACCCAGACCGCGGCCTTCCGCCTTCCGGTGCAGAAAAAACGGAATGGGGAATACAAAATCCCTCCGGGAGAGCTGGTGTACACCTGCTTTTCTTCCGACTTTTTTGTTCCCGACGCCGATCCTTGGAGAAAGGAAGCTTGGGAGATGATCGCCCAGCGGCGGGATCTTCACTTTCTCATGATTACCAAGAGGATCGACCGGCTTTCCATCTGCCTGCCGGAGGACTGGGGCGAGGGCTATGAACATGTGACCATCTGCTGCACGGTAGAAAATCAAGATCGGGCGGACTACCGTCTCCCCATCTATCGGGAAGCGCCTATCCGGCACAAGATCATCATCTGTGAGCCGCTGCTGGAGAGAATCAATCTCCGGCCCTATCTGGGGCCTTGGGTAGAGGAGCTGGTGGCGGGGGGAGAGTCGGGCAACGATGCCCGCCCCTGTGATTTCGACTGGATTTTGGACCTGCGGGGCCAGTGTATCAAAGAGGCAATCCCTTTTCACTTTAAACAAACAGGGGCACGGCTGATCAAAGATGGGCGCATGTACCGGATTCAGAGGCAATATCAGCACAGCCAAGCGGAAAAAGCAGGCATCGATTACCCCTAAGACCATGACGAACGGAGGCAGATCCAGATGAAAACAGCGGTAGTATACGCATCCATGACTGGAAAAACCAAAAAGGTGGCAAACGCCATGGCGGCAGCCCTGGGGGTGAAGGCGGTACCGGTGAAAGAGGCGGCACAGTGTAAAGAAGCGGACCTGCTTTTCTTAGGCAGCGGTATCTATGGCGGAAAGCTTTCTCCCGAGCTTTTGGAATTTGCTAAAACGCTGCAGCCGGATCGGGTGAAAAAGGTAGCGCTGTTTCACCTGAGCGCTACGGAAGCAGCAGCTCCGCTGGATCTGCGGGACATCCTGACCCAGCAGGGCATCCCGGTAGAGGAAGAAGAATTTTCCTGCGCGGGGAGCTTCCTGTTTTTTATGCGGATGGGTCATCCCACCAAGGAGGAGCTGGCCGCCGCCAGGGACTTTGCGGCCCGCTGCGCCAAAGGGTAGATCTCTACTGCTACACAATAAAAAAGCCATTGACTTTTTAAGTCAATGGCTTTTTGTTTTTGGGAGATTATCTGCAGGCCAGGCGATAGATGGCCGCGCAGGATTCCTCGGTCATGGGGAGGTAAGCGCCGATCTTGCGCTGACCCAGGTGCAGGTTCTTCACCAGGGTGGGGATATCCTCCTCCTTGGCGCCTAGTTCCGCAAAGCTGGTGGGCATGCCCAGGGAGCTCCAGAACCGGCGCAGGGCGTCGATGCCCTCTTTAGCGGTGTTCTCCGGATGGGCAAAGTCCATCTGGCATCCAAAGACCCGGACTGCCATCTGAGCGATGCGGGTGGCCTCGTGGTGCTGGGAAACGTATTCCATCCAGGCCGGGCAGATAACAGCTAGGCCCGCGCCGTGGGCACAGTCATAGAGGGCGGAGAGCTCATGCTCAATGTTGTGACTGGCCCAGTCCTCCTCCCGGCCGGCACCGCAGATACCGTTATGGGCCACAGTTCCTGCCCACATAATATTGGCCCGTGCTTCGTAATCGTTGGGGTTAGCGATAACTTTCGGAGCTTCCTTGACCATGGTCAAAAGGACAGCCTCGCAGAGCCTGTCAGTGATTTCCACATCGGGGGTGTTGGTGAAATAGCGCTCCATGACGTGAACCATAATGTCCACTACGCCGCAGGCCGTTTGATAGGGAGGCAGGGTCATGGTGAGCTCCGGGTTCATGATGGAAAACTTGGGACGCAGGGCGGGGCTGCCAGCCCCCCGCTTGACCATGCCCTCCTCCCGGGTGATCACGGTGTCGCCGGAACCCTCGCTGCCCGCCGCGGCGATGGTGAGGACGGTGGCTACGGGAAGGGCGGTTTCGATGGCGGGACGGGCGCCCTGATCGTCATAGAAGTCCCAGAAATCCCCATCATAGGGGACGCCGGCGGCAATGGCTTTGGCCGAATCAATGGCGCTGCCGCCGCCTACAGCCACGATAAAATCTACTTTTTCCTTGCGGCACAGCTCGATGCCCTCATAGACAAGGCCGCTGCGGGGATTGGGCTGTACGCCGCCCAAGGTGATATAGAAAATACCTTCCTTCTCCAAAGAACTCTTAACCCGGTCAATCAGACCGCTTTTCACAGCGCTGCCACCACCATAATGGATGAGCACTCTGGTGCCGCCGAATTTTTTGACATAGGCGCCTGTATTGTTTTCTTCACCTTTTCCAAAGACAAACATGGTGGGACTGTAAAAGGTAAAATTATTCATTTTCTTCTTCCTTTCCTCATCGGTTTTAAATGAAACGGTCAATTGCCGTAACAGCTTTATTATAACAAGGAAGCCGATATGATGGCAAGAAGGAGAGAAAAAAAGGAACTTGTTCCAGCATAAAAGATGGGCTGATCCTCGCCAAAGAAAATAAACTCCGGTAGAGGAAAAGAAAGCTTCCGCATAGGATGTAAAAACTGCAGAAAGGGAGAGAATATCTTTGGCCAGCGTCAGTCTTTGCATGATTGTCAAAAACGAGGAGGAGGTACTGGCCCGATGTCTGGAAAGTGTCCAGGAGATTGTGGATGAAATCATAGTGGTGGATACGGGGAGCACCGACAATACCCGGGAGATTGCCGAAAGATACACCCAACAGGTTTATGATTTTGCCTGGAAGGATGATTTTGCGGCGGCACGGAATTTTTCCTTTTCCAAGGCCCACGGGGATTACTGCCTGTGGCTGGATGCCGACGATGTCATAGAACCGGAGGATCAGGAGAAACTGCGTCAGCTCAAAAGCACCTTGTCCCCAGAGGTGGATATGGTGATGATGCCCTATCACATTGCCTTTGACGAAAAGGGTATTCCTACCTTTTCCTACTACCGGGAGCGGATGATCCGCCGGGACAAAGGCTTCCGCTGGCAGGGAAGGGTCCACGAGGTGATCCCGCCGGCGGGAAATCTCCTTTACAGTGACGCGGCGGTAAGCCATCGGAAAATAGGCCCTGGGGATCCAGACCGGAACCTGCGTATCTTTGAAGGGATGCTCCGGGAGGAAGGGGCGCTGGAGCCCCGGCATCAGTTTTACTATGCCAGGGAGCTTCTTTACCACCAAAGATACCAGGAGGCCATCCGGGAATTCACAGACTTTTTGGACGGGGGGTGGGGCTGGATCGAGAATAACATTGACGCCTGCCGTCAGCTGGCCCAGTGCTACGGGGCAACGGGAGAACGACAGCAGATCTTGCCCGCCCTGTTCCGCAGCTTTTTCTATGGAGCCCCGCGGGCGGAAACCTGCTGCGACATCGGCGCTTATTTTATGGAACAGGGGGACTATACCACCGCCATCTTCTGGTATGAACTGGCGGCCTCCCGCCCCCGGGACGACACTTCCGGCGCTTTTGTCCTCCCCGACTGTTACGGCTTTATCCCCTATTTGCAGCTTTGCGTCTGCTATCATCAGCTGGGCTATCGGGAAGAGGCAATTAGATACAATGAGCTGGCAGGGAAAATCCATCCTGACGCTCCAGCAGTCCTCCACAATCGGGAGTATTTTGCAAACCATTGATCCCGTTTTTGCAAAAGCTGACATCCATTTGTCAGCTTTTTGTGGTATGATAATATTATCATACCACAGCCCTTTTGGGGGAGAAGGAGAAAATCTGTGCAGATACACCGTTTGTTTGAAATTGTCTATCTATTACTGGATAAAAAGAAGGTCACAGCAAAAGAATTGGCCCGCCGTTTTGAAGTCTCGGAGCGCACCATCTATCGGGATGTAGAAGTCCTTTCTTCCGCTGGTATTCCCGTCTACACCGTCAAGGGGAAAGGGGGCGGCATCAGCCTGGTGGAGGATTTTGTTCTCAACAAGTCCCTTCTTTCAGAGGAAGAGCAAAGGGAAATCCTCTATGCCCTCCAGTCCCTGGAGGCGGTGGGCGGCCGGGAAAGTGACCGGCTCCTTTCCCGATTGGGGACCCTGTTTCAGAAGGAGGAGGGCGGTTGGATCGACGTGGACTTCTCCCATTGGGGCAGTGATGCGGAAGAAAAAGCGCGCTTTTCCCTGCTGAAAACCGCCCTGCTGGAGCGCAGGCGCATTGCCTTTGACTACTACAGCGCCTATGGGGAGAAAACCCGCCGTGTGGTGGAGCCTGTGAGGCTCTGCTTTAAAAGCCGGGCTTGGTACCTGCAGGCCTACTGCCTGAGCAGGAAGGATTTCCGCATGTTTCGTGTCAGCCGGATGGAGGAGCTGGCTTTGACAGGGGAGACTTTTTCCCCTCATACATCCATCCCGCCAGTAGAAGCGCCTATCGATGGGGCGGTCCCGGTGGAGGTGGTAGAGCTGGTGCTGCGGATTGCTCCCCGGTATGCCTATCGGGCCTATGATGAGTTTCCCCGCCGGATGATCACCCGGGAGAAGGACGGATCCCTCCTGGTGCGCAGCCGCATGCCCCGGGATAGTTGGATCAGCGGCTACCTTCTCTCCTACGGCTCTGGAATCCAGGTGATGGAACCTCAGTGGCTGCGGAAAGAAATGGCGGAGAAGATCGCCCAGATGCAAAAGCTTTATGCCCATGATATTGATGAACCTCAATAAAAAACGGAGCCCCAAGGCTCCGTTTTTTTACTTTGATTATCCCAAGGCAACGTCTAAAATCATCATGACCAGAAAGCCCACCATAACGCCTAAGGTGCCGGTATGGGAGTGTTCCCCCAGATGCGCCTCGGGGATCAGCTCTTCCACCACTACATAGATCATGGCGCCGGCGGCAAAGGAGAGGAGCCAGGGCATGACCCCCACCACCGAGCCCGCCACAAAGACGGTGAGAATGCCGAAAATAGGCTCCACAATCCCCGAAAGGCTGCCGTAAATAAATGCTTTCCAGGTGGGGGTTCCTTCCTGGCGCAGGGGAAGGGACAACGCCGCGCCTTCGGGGAAATTCTGGATGCCAATCCCCAAAGCCAGGGCCAGGGCGGAGGTCAGCATGGCGCTGCCGCCCTCTTTAGCGGCTAAGGCGAAGGAGAGGCCCACCGCCATGCCTTCGGGAATATTGTGGAGGGTCACCGCAAAGATGAGCATGGTGGTCCGCTTGAGGGAGGAGTGCATCCCCTCCGGATCTTTGCTGCCAGGATGCAGATGGGGCAGGAGCTTATCCAGCAGAAACAGGAACAACCCGCCCAGAATAAAACCGCCTGCGGCGGGGATCCAGCCAATCTGCCCCAGCTCCTCCGCCTGTTCAATGGCGGGGATGAGCAGGGACCAAACCGACGCCGCAATCATGACGCCGGCGGCAAAACCCAGAAAAACCCGCTGGATACCGGTGCTGATCTCTTTCCGGAAGAAAAAGACCAGGGACGCGCCTAGGGTAGTCATCAGGAAGGTAAAACCTGTGCCCTGTAAGGCGGCCAATACAGTTTGCATCTGCATGAGAAGTCTCCCTCCAATTCCTTTGTGGGCCGGATAGGCCCGCTACAATCATGTTTACCGTTTGAGTCTATTATGGGGCCTTCCGCCAGCACTGTCAAGGGGAAGGCTGCCACCTTGTTAGGATGGACAAAAACAGAAGAAAATATGACGGCCTGTTGTCTTATCTTCTGTGGTATACTAAAAACAAAGGGGGTGGGGAGATGGAAACAGTTCCTGCAAAGACCATTGTCACCCGGACAAAATCCACCAGCTGGTTCGGCACTCAATACAACATGAATATCTACCGGGGCTGCTGCCATGGCTGTATCTATTGCGACAGCCGCAGCGCCTGCTACGGGGTCGATGACTTTGACCGGGTTCGGGTGAAGGAAAACGCCTTAGAGATCATCGCCCGGGACCTGCGGCGGAAGGTGCGCCCCGGCGTAGTGGGAACCGGCGCTATGAGCGACCCCTATAATCCCTTTGAAAGGGAGTTGGAGCTGACCCGCCACGGGCTGGAGCTTCTGGATGCCTATGGCTTCGGCGTGGCGATGGCCACCAAAAGCGATCTGGTGGTCCGGGATGTGGATATCCTCACCCAAATTGCGGAACATTCGCCGGTGCTGGTCAAGATGACGGTGACAGCGGCGGACGACGAGCTCTGCCAGAAGGTGGAGCCTTATGTATGCCCCTCCTCCCAGCGGTTTGCCGCCATCCGGGCTCTGTCGGACGCCGGTATCTTCACCGGCGTCCTCCTCATGCCGGTGCTCCCTTTTCTGGAAGACAATGAGGAAAACATCGGACAGATCATCGCCAAAGCCCAGGAAAGCGGCGCACGGTTTCTCTATCCCGCCTTCGGGATGACGCTGCGCTTTAACCAGCGGGAGTGGTATTTACAGCAGCTGGAAAAACGCTTTCCGGGCCAGGGGCTGCGGAGGCGATACGAGCAGACCTATGGAGAGAGATACCGCTGCGTAAGCCCCAAGGCAAGGCAGCTGTGGGAATTCTTTCGCCGGGAGTGCGATGAACGAGGCCTCCTTTATCGGATGCAGGATATTATCAGGGCTTACCAGCTGGGATATGGGGGGACGCAGCTGAGCTTCTTTGACTAAAAAAGGCCGGTAAAATACCGGCCTTTTTTCTATGGTAGGGTGAAAAACTCTATACTCAGATGGCAGAGGGGTCAGCCCGGCATTAATATGCCTGATGTCGGAATGGGATTTTTGAAAAGATGCCGGCTGTTTGCAAGACCGATAAAATTGGCTTATCGGTAACAGTTTTGCAAGGCCTTTTCATAGGCGGCCTTGGTAGCATTGTCAAAGCAGACCATCATGACCTTTTCCAGCTGAGGATAGGCTTCCAGCCCCTCTTTGATGGCCGCCACAGCGATGGCCGCCGCCCGCTCTAGTGGGAACCGGTAGACGCCGGTGCTGATAGAGGGAAATGCCACACTCCGGCAGCCCTGTGCCGCCGCCAGAGCCAGACAGTTTTGGTAGCAGCTTCTCAGCAGGCTGTCTTCCCCGTGTTTACCGCCCCGCCAGATGGGCCCTGGTGTATGGATGACATACCGAGCGGGCAGATGATATCCCTTGGTGATCTTGGCCTGACCTGTAGCACACCCGTGGAGGGCTTTGCACTCTTCCAAAAGCTGAGGCCCTGCCGCCCGATGGATGGCGCCGTCAACGCCACCGCCGCCTAAGAGGGAGGTGTTGGCGGCGTTGACAATGGCGTCAGTTTTTACCTGGGTAATGTCTCCCAGAATGATTTCAAAACGTGGCTGTGGCATGATCATTTCCTTTCTTGTGGATGAGGGCCAGCTTTTCCCGGCGGGAAAGCCGCTTAATGGCATATTCCCGGCGCATGGCCTCCTCTTTGGAGGGGTGTTTTTCCACATACACCAGGGATACCGGCAGCCGACCCTTGGTATATTTGGCGCCCTTCCCCGCCTGATGGGCGGCAAGGCGCCGGGACAGGTCGTTGGTCCAGCCGGTGTAAAGGCTGCCGTCGGCGCATTGCAGGATATAGACCACATTGCCCTCCATTTTCCCGTCAGCGCCCGGCATAGGACCAGCCCTCGTCTCCATCATAGATCATCCGCTTGGTCATGCCGCCGTCTACGGTGATGGTTTCCCCATCGATGAAGCTGTTTTGCTCATCGCACAAAAAGAGGACGGCCCGCGCAATGTCCATAGGATCTCCCACCCGGCCGGAGGGATGTTGGGAGGTATCCGCCGGGGTATACTGGGGCAGATAGCTTGGATCGTGGTAAGCGCCGGTGTCGATCCAGCCGGGGGCCACGCAGTTGACCCGCACCTTCCCGGCCAGGCTGACGGCCAGCGCATGGGTCAGGGCGGAGATGCCGCCCTTGGCCGCGGAATAGCTTTCGGTGTCCCCTTGGGACATCCAGGCCCGGGTGGAGGAGATGTTGACCACCGACGCCCCTTTCTGGAAATGGGGCAACAGCTGCTGGGTCAGATAATAGGGAGCGGCTACCCCTACCCGCAACACATAAGTAAAGTCCTCATAGCTGCAGGGGGTCAGGATACCTTTGCGGGAAAGACAGGCGTTGTTGATGAGAATATCCACCCTGCCAAAGGCCGTTGCCACCTGGGAGACGAAGGCTTCCAGGTCTTCTTTTTCCCCGACATCCCCATGAAAGAAGAGGGCTTCTCCCTGGGCGGAAAGGCGGGAGAGAAGACTTTCTCCCGCCTCCTTTTCTTTGTCGATAAAGGCCACCTTGGCGCCTCGCTGGATGAATGCCTCACATAGGCACCGGCCAATGCCCAACGCGCCGCCGGTGACGACGCACACCTTATCTGTATACTTCATTGGGATACCCCTTTCTCTATGAAATACTGGTGATGCCGCATACATGCTCTAGAAAAAGACCCTACTTGCAGTGGATATGGCTTGGCACCTGGTCCCACTTGACAGGATACCCCGCCCCATGGGAGCAGAAGACGGAATCGGGTGTGTTCTCCACATCCCGCTCCGGGTCATAGCCCTTGGCTTCGATGACCTCTTGGGCATTGTGGCAGGGCGCATACCCCTCAAACCGGAGGCTGATCCGGCCGGTGCCGCGGGTGGCGGAGATGAGAGTCTGGGGATAGTCCGCCATGCAGGCGGCGGGCGCCCGCCCACGGACCTCCATCCGCTCCCCTACAGACTGGGGAGGCTCGGCCTCCCCCTGCATCCGTTGAATGTCAAACAGGACCCGTCCCAGGTCTCCGCTGTCCACCTCGATCACAAAGGAGAGGATGGGTTCCAGCAGCACACTTTCCCCGCTCATCAGCCCTTGGCGGATGGCCCGGTAGGTGGCCTCCCGGAAGTCGCCTCCCTCGGTGTGCTTAAGATGGGCCCGACCTGTGATCAAGGTGATGACCACATCGGTCAGCGGGGCGCCGGTGAGCACTCCCAGATGCTCCTTTTCCAGCACATGGGTGCGGATCAGCCGCTGCCAGTTTTGATCCAGCACATCGGTGGAACACCGGCTCTCAAAGGTGATGCCGCTGCCCGGCTTTCCCGGAGAGAGGCGCAGATGAACCTCCGCGTAATGCCGCAATGGCTCAAAGTGGCCATAACCCATGGCGGGAGCGGCGATGGTCTCTTTATATAAAATTTGCCCGGGGCCAAATTCCACCTTTAGCCCATAGCGCTGGGCGGCCAGGGATTTAAGCACTTCCAGCTGCACCTTTCCCATGACCTGGATCCGCAGCTCCCCCAGCTTCGGGTTCCATTGGGTGTGAAGGGATGGATCTTCGTCGGCCAGTTGGGAGAAGATGGACACCGCTTCCGGGGCGGGGACAGTAGCGGGAAAGAGAACTTGGGAGGAGAAAAGGGGAGCGCAGAGGCCGGGGCTAAGATCTTCTTTGCCGCCGAAGCCCTGACCTGCCTGGGAATGCTGTAAGCCGGTGACGGCTACAATATCCCCGGCCTGGGCGCTGTCGACGCTTTCATATTTCGCCCCCTGATACCGGCGGATTTCATTGACCTTTTCCCCTAGGATTTCATCCTTGACCCGCAATATGCCGCTGCGCAGCCGAAGAAAGGCCAGACGATTGCCCTTGGCGTCGTGGCGGATTTGATAAATATGGCCGGAGAGGGGGGCATCTAGGTCAAATTCTACCTGGGTGAGAGCATGCAGGGCAGATAAAATCTCATCGATTCCCGTCCCTTGCAGAGCCGATCCGGATAAACAGGGGAAAAGGCGTTCCTCCTGAATGAGCCGGCGGGCGGCAGAGAGCCATGCCCTCTCGTCGTAGCCTCCCTCCAGATAAAGGGCTAGGAGGTCGTCGTCCTGGGCGGCGATATCCTCGCACAGCTCCCCTGAAAAACGGACGCCATCGAACTCCCCATCAAAGCTTTTGACATAGGGGGAGAATTTTTCCTGCAATTTTTGCAGCACCCCTACAGGGTCGGCGCCGGGGCGGTCTATTTTGTTGAGAAAAAGAAAGGTGGGGATTCCCTTTGCCCTCAGAAGCCGCCAGATGGTTTCGGTATGAGCCTGGATGCCCTCGGCACAGCTGACAATAAGGATAGCGTAGTCGAGGACGCCCAGCACCCGCTCCATCTCAGCGGAAAAATCGGCGTGGCCAGGGGTGTCCACCAGGATATATTCCTCTCCCTCCAGGGAAAAGGAAGCCATACCGGAAAAGATGGTGATGCCCCGCTCCCGCTCCAGGGGATGGCTGTCCAAAAAGGCATTTTGATGATCCACCCGGCCTAGGGTGCGGATGGCATGGGTATGGTAGAGCAGTTGCTCGGAAAAGGTGGTTTTGCCCGCGTCTACATGGGCGAAGATACCGATGGCCTTTTTCATGAAGCATTCCCCTTTCTCGAACCTTTCAAACGGTTCTATTGTAGCCCATTTGAAAACCAGGCGCAAGGTATTTGCGGTTTTATCCTGATTCGACTATAATAGGAATAGAACCACTGACATGGGGCGAGGCAATCTATGAATATCCAGCGATTCTCACCCTTTGCAGCGGCTCAGATAGGAGGACATGTATGCGCTTGTTTATTGCCATTACGTTAGAAAGCGCCATTAAAGATAGGTTATGCACCATGGCGAAGGCTTTGGCGGAAAGTTCCTTGTCCGGCAGTTTTACCCGGCGGGAGAACATGCATCTGACCCTTGTTTTTATTGGAGAGACCACCCGGCTTTCCGCCGTCAAAGCGGCGGTGGACTCTGTAGTAGCCCCGCCATTTTCCCTGATGATCGGAGGGATTGGACGGTTTCGCCGCAACGATGGGGACATTTGGTGGACAGGCGTTCGGAAGGACCCGACGCTGCTCGATGTCTACCGCCAGCTGCGGGCTTCTCTGACCGAGCGGGGATTTAGGATCGATGAAAAGGAGTATACACCCCATCTGACCTTGGGACGGAGGATCCGGCTGCGGCCCGACTTTGATCGGGCGGCTTTTGCATCACGCATCCCCGTGTTAGAAATGCCGGTGCACAAGATCAGCCTGATGAAGTCAGAATTTGTCGGCGGCAGGGTCAGCTATACCGAGCTTTATGCCAAGGCATTGGGCTAAAACTCCCCACTGCCCAGGGACAAAAGAGAAAGGAAAAAACAGATGAGCGTATTATTTCTGGAATATCCCAAATGCAGCACCTGCCAAAAGGCAAAGAAATGGCTGGATGAAAGAGGAATCTCCTATGAGGATAGGCATATTGTGGAGCAAAACCCCACAGCGGAGGAGATAAAGGCTTGGCGGGAAAAAAGCGGGCTGCCCCTCAAGCGCTTTTTTAATACCAGCGGGTTAAAATATAAGGAGTTAGGGCTGAAGGACCGTCTTCCTCAGATGAGCGAGGAAGAGCAGTACGCGCTACTCTCCACCGACGGAATGCTGGTCAAGCGGCCCATCGTAGTGGGCGACGACTTCGTTTTGGTGGGATTTCGTCCTGCGGAATGGGAGCAGCATCTAGGATAGATTTGGTCTCCGCCTATGGTGGCCTATCAAAAAAGGAGAAGAATGATGACCACGGATTTACAAAAGATCCCCGGTGTAGGGAAAAAGATGGAAGAAAATTTCCGCGCCATGGGAATCCACTGGGTGGAAGACCTCCGGGGGCGGGATCCCCAGGAGCTTTATGACCGATGGTGCAAGAAGGAAGGCGGCCGGGTAGACCGCTGCGCCCTTTATGTCTTTCGTTGTGCGGTCTATTATGCAGAGACGGAAAATCCGGACCCGGAAAAGCTCAAATGGTGGAATTGGAAGGATGATTGATAGCCATGCAGCTTTCTATAAAACAAATTACCCAAAATAAAGAGGAGTGGATGCCCCTGCTTCTGCTGGCGGATCCGGACGAAGGGATGGTCAAAAAGTATCTGGATCGGGGGCTGATGTTGGGAGCCTTCGGGGACGGTCAGCCTGCTGGTGTTATTGTGGCTGTGCCGCTTCAGGAGCCAGGCCAGTGGGAGATTAAAAATATGGCGGTAGCCCCTCGCTATTGGCGTCGGGGAATCGGGACCCTGCTCGTCGAAGAGATAGAAAACTGTCTGCCCCCTGATGCGGATACCCTCTGGGTGGGAACTGGGGACACTAGCACAGGCCCCCTTGCTTTTTACGAGAGCTGTGGCTTTCACTTTGATCATGTATTGGAAAACTTTTTTGTGGAACATTATCCTGAACCTATTATCGAAGATGGAAAACAGTGCGTGGATATGTATTACCTGAAAAAAGAGCCGGGGAAATGGTGATTCCCCGGCTCTTTTCAAAGGAAGATCCATTGACATGGTCAAAAACGAAACCTATAATGAAGACAAAAAATAGGGAATGAGGTGCCGGCATGGAGAAGATAGAACAGCTGCAGCAGATGATTGACCGAAGTGAAAACATCGTGTTTTTTGGAGGTGCCGGCGTATCCACCGAAAGCGGCATTCCCGACTTTCGCAGTGTGGATGGGCTGTACCACCAAAGCTATGATTATCCACCGGAAACCATCATCAGCCATAGCTTTTTTGTGGCTCATCCGGAGGAGTTTTATAGATTTTATAAAGAAAAGATGCTGATTCTCAATGCCCAACCCAATGCGGCGCATCGCAAACTGGCGGAATTGGAGCGGTGTGGTAAGTTAGCGGGCGTCATCACCCAGAATATCGATGGACTCCATCAGGCGGCGGGCAGCAAACGGGTATTGGAACTGCACGGCAGCGTCCACCGAAATTACTGCATGAAGTGCGGAAAATTTTACGATGGCGCTTATATCCGGGATGCTGTCGGTATCCCGCGGTGTACCTGCGGCGGGATGATCAAGCCTGACGTAGTGCTCTATGAGGAGAGCCTGGATGGGAATACCCTGGAGCAGTCGGTAGAGATGATCAGCCATGGGGACATGCTCATCATCGGCGGCACCTCTTTGGTGGTATACCCGGCGGCAGGGCTCCTGCGCTACTACCGAGGAAACCGGCTGGTCGTCATCAACAAATCGCCGACCCCTATGGATGCCAAAGCTGACCTGCTTATCTCCGGCAAAATTGGAGAGGTCTTAGGCAGGATCAACTGTTCGAAAGTATAAAATAAAAAGGAGGCACTTTCCCAAAAGCGCCTCCTTTTTGCCCGGATCATTCTAAAAATTTCGCCCAATGATTTAATAGAGTACCCAGAAATAGATATATGCGGGGATTACCGCCGCCAAGGTAAAGGGGATACCGATGCGGATAAAATCTCTGGTTTTAACTTCGTAACCGTTTTTGCGCAGGATGCCGATACCGGCAATGTTGGCGGAAGCTCCGATAGGGGTACAGTTGCCGCCCAGGGTGGCACCGGACAAAAGGCCGAAGTACAGGAGTGTCGGCGGGATACCTAGAGCTTGAGCCAAACCGGTTACAACGGGAAGCATAGTGGCTACATAAGGAATATTATCGATAAAGGCGGAAAGCAGAACAGACGCCCAAACAATAATTGTATAGATAACAAAGACATTACCACCGCCAAGTTTTGCTAGAAGCTCTGCGGCCGCATCAATAACGCCCATATGGGTAATGCCGCCAATCACCAAAAACAGGCCAAACAGCAATCCGATGGTTTCAAAATCGATGGCTTTAATAGGATGGATTAGGGCGCCACGATTGTGGGTTTTTGCAAAACTATAAAGGATGCCGATGATCATGAGCCCAACACAGATAAGGCCGTTGGTGATATCTGGTTTGTTGGGAATGAAGGAGGCACTGATGAGTAAAACAATCATCCCCACCAGCAGAATAGAGGGAACATAATCGGTGACAACGGTTCTCGGCATCCCCTTGGGAACAGGTTTCTTTTCTTTTCGGAACAGCCATGCCAGGATGAGAGCAGATACAATGGCCCCCAGCTCTACAGCGAAGAAGATACCGGGTTTGCCCTCGTAAACAAAGAAGTCCAAAAAGCTCATATTGGCATAGGAGCCCAGCATAATAGCGGTAGTATCGCCCACCAGGGTTGCCGCGCCCTGTAGATTGGAGGACACTGCGATGGCGATAATAAAGGGGACAGGGTTGGTGTCTAGCTTTTTGCAGATCTCCAATGCGATGGGGGCGACCATAAGAACGGTGGCCACATTGTCCACAAAGGCGGAAATAATGCCCGCAAAAAGCGCCAGTGCAACAGCTGCCATCTGAATGTTGGGGACCTTTTCCATCACCAAGTCAGCGAGAAGTGCCGGCATCTTGCTGTCGATAAACAGCTGGACAAGCCCCATGGTGCCGGCGATCATCAAAAGCACATTAAAATCAATAGCGCCGACGATCTGATCCAGTGGAAGCATGCCGGTAATGATAAAGATAGCCGCAGAAGCAATCGCTATATAGGGACGATATTTGCTGAATGCCAACATCAAAACATAGGTGATGGCAAACAGGATGAGTGCATAAACCATTTTAACATCCACTCTCCTCATTTTTTTACCCTATTATATTCGTATCAACATTTATTTTCAATCATGATTCGACAATTGTAGTAGTTTTGTTGTTAACATCAAAATTTTCTTGACAAAGTAGGCTGTTTTTTGTATCCTGATTGTAGACCAAAAAAATAAAAAAGTTGACAATTGAGGAGACAATCAACATGCAGATGAAAACCTCCACCCAGAAAATCACCTTTTGCGCCTTGTTTGCGGCGCTGACGGCCATTTTGTCCCAAATTGCCATCCCCATTGGACCTGTTCCCATCAATTTGGCCACCCTGGCGGTGTTTATTGCCGGCGGCCTTATGGGCCCGGTTTGGGGTGCTGTCAGTATGATCGTCTATGTGGCCCTGGGCGCTGTAGGCGTGCCTGTTTTTGCCATGTTCACCGGTGGAATCTCCATCATCGTGGGGCCGACAGGAGGCTATATTATAGGATACATCGCGGCTGCCTGGCTTATCGGACTGATCGTTTCCAAATGGGGCAGGAAGGCGTGGCAGCTCATCATCGCCATGGTAGCTGGATTGGCGGTGTGCTATGCGCTGGGAACCGCCTGGTATATGTATTCCACGGCAGCCGGTTTGGGTGCAGCCCTCCTGTCCTGTGTGATCCCCTTCCTGCCCGGAGACGCGGCCAAAATTGCGCTGGCGGCCGCAACTGTTTCCGCCCTGAGAAAGAGGCTGGCATGGTAGAGCTACGGCCCCATCACGGGCTTTGTATCCGCTATTTTCAGGGGAAGGGTTACAGTCCGGAATTTGTCAATCGGATGCTGGAAGTAATCCACAGGTTGCAGTCGGAACCGGAGCAAAAGATCCGTCTCCATTCCGGTGCCGACGTCCTTTGTAAGTGCTGTCCCAACTGCCATGGAAAGGAATGCAGCGGGGAAAAGCCGGGGAGATACGATCGAATATGCCTGGTGCTCTGCGGCCTTGACGACGGCGCTGTCATCTCCTGGAAAGAGTTTTGCCGCCTGGTAGAGGACCATATCATTGTCCCAGGCAAGCGGGCCCAGGTATGTGGGGACTGTCAATGGAGCCGGCTGTGCAGATAAAAGGAGGGAGCCAAAGCTCCCTCCTTTTTTGAGGACTATTCAAATTTGTCTGCCAGCATCCGAAAGAAACGTCCCAATGCATGATTCTTTTTCTTGATGGGTTCGGGAGCAGGTTGTTTCTTTGCCATCTCCCGGGCGGTAGCAATGAAATACTCCTGAGAGTTGACCAGAGGCTCCCCAGGGGCCAGCTCTTTTTTGAGGTAGCGGCCGTCGCTTTGCAAGACCCGGGCTTTGACGTTATCCCGGAGCATGATGTCCACAATTTTGAGCACCCGTTTTTTAATATTGGGGTCTAAAACGGGACAGGCAATTTCCACCCGTCGGTCGGTGTTGCGGGTCATCATATCTGCGGAACCGATGTAAATCTTCGGATCCTCCCCGGCGCCAAACACATAAATCCTAGGATGCTCCAAAAAGCGCCCTACAATGCTGATGATATCGATGTTATCCGTCTTCCCCGGGACATGGGGAACAATGCAGCAGATGCCGCGGACAATCATCTGAATCTGTACGCCAGCCTGGGAAGCTTCCGCCAATTTATCGATGAGTTTGCGTTCGGTGATGGAATTCATCTTTAGGATCATTTTGGCCGGCTGGCCCGCCTTTGCCTTGGCGATTTCCTCGTCGATGCAATCGAGCAGGGCGTTTTTCAGGGAGTGAGGCGCCACCAAAAGCCGGTTGTAGCTGCCGTCCAGGTTGGCAATGGCCATATTCTTGAAAAAGACAGCGGCGTCGGTACCGATTTCCTGATTGGCGGTCATGAGACAAAGGTCGGTATAAAGCTTGGCGGTTTTTTCATTGTAGTTGCCGGTACCCACCTGGGTGATGTACTGGATATTTCCCTTGTCCCGGCGGGTAATTAAGCAAATTTTTGAATGGACCTTAAAGCCTTCAAAGCCGTAAATGACCTGGCAGCCGGCCTCTTCCAGCCGTTCGGACCAGTTGATGTTGCTTTCCTCGTCAAAGCGGGCCCGAAGTTCCATGAGGACGGTGACGTCCTTGTTGTTTTCCGCCGCTTGGGCCAGGTATTCAATGAGCTTGGCTTTGCTGGCCAAGCGGTAGATGGTGATCTTGATGGACAGAACATTGGGATCGTTGGCCGACTCCCGGATCAGCTGCAGGAAGGGATCCATCTGCTCATAGGGATAAAACAGCAGCACGTCATGGCGCAGCACCTGGGAGGTGACGCTTTCCGCCCGATTGAGGGAACGGGAGGGCTGGGGTTCAAAGGGCTGGTAGGTAATCCGGTTGAGGGTGGTCTGGGGAAATTTATCCTGGAGGGAGTAAACATAGCCCATGTTGAGGGGGGATTTGGACCGGAATACCTGCTCTTTGCGCAGGCCTAACCGTTCACAGAAATATTCTGCCAGGGGTGTATCTACATCCCCCTGAATCTCCATCCGCACCGGGGCAAGGCGGGCTCTCTTTTTCAGCACCTTACGCATCCTCTGGCGGAAGTCGTCGTCGATCTCAAAGCTTTCATCCTCGGGGCTGATGTCAGCGTTGCGGGTAATGGAGATTACCGCCTTATCCGCGATGTCATACATGTCGAAAACCTGGGAGGCATGCTCCAAAATGACCTGCTCAGTAAGAATATAACGCACGCTGCTGCCCGGCAGAAAGATCACCTTGGGCAGAGAGGCGGGAACGGGGATGATGCCGTAGGTGGAGCCCCCTTTATCCTTGAGCATGACGGCGATGTACAGCGCCTTATTTTCCAGGTGGGGGAAGGGATGGTGGCTGTCTACCACCTGGGGGGATAGGATGGGTAGAATATAGTTTTTAAAATATTTTTCTATGTATTTTTTTTCGGAACTTTCCAGCTCTTTCACATGAAGATTGTAAATATCATGCTGGCGCAGACGCTCCTCAATCTCGGAAAAGGATTTGTCCTTCTGCTTGCAAAGGGGTGGAACGGCCTTAAAAATGTTGGCCAGCTGCTCTTTTGGGGTCAGCCCTGTTTTGTTGTCCACATGCTCCTCCTTGAGCAAGGCCATGTCGAACAGGCTGCCCACCCGGATCATAAAAAATTCATCCAGGTTGCTGGTAAAGATGGAAACAAATTTGAGCCTCTCGTAGAGAGGAACTTCTGGATCACGGGATTCTTCCAGCACACGTTCGTTAAATCGTAACCAGGAAAGCTCCCGATCTTGGGTGTAGCTGAAGTCACCATGGGATTTTGCCATTACAATACACTCCTTATGCTTTAAATGGCCATGAGACGAAACGATTATTCTAGGCAGCTGGTGCCAGCTGCAGCTACCTACAGATTGATTTATTATACTTATTGTAACATATGTTTTGCAATCGAACTATTGTAAAATTTACGGTAAATCTATGTAAAATTGTGACAGTTCTCACAAGAAATTAGAGATCATTGGCTTTCTAGCCGTAGCAAATAACTTGGAAAATACGGTTGAGCAAAAAAACACCGCGCGTTATACTAAGGATAATCAAAGGACAAGGAGGAAAATCCGTGAAAACTAAGCGGGAAGCAATTGATTACTGTCTGGGGCTGCCTGGAGCCTATGAGGATTATCCTTTTGACGACGGAGAGTGGACCGTGATGCGCCATCGGGAAAATCGAAAATCTTTTTGCATGATTTTCCTGCGGGAGGGACATACCTGGCTCAACCTCAAGTGCGAGCCTATGGAGGCGGATTTTCTCCGCCGGGCGTATGACGCGGTGATTCCCGCCTATCATATGAATAAAGTCCACTGGAACTCGGTGATCCTGGACGGAAGCGTTCCGGAGGAAGAGATTTTCCGCATGATCCGGATGAGTTTTGACCTGACCCGGCCGCCCCTGTCCAAAGCGTCCCGCCATAGGGAGAATATGTGATAAAGTCACACGGCGGGATTGCAAAAACTTCCACCTTTATAGTATAATATCCCCGATTCTAAAAGACAAGATTCCCCTGAAAGGAGAATGTCAAAATGAAAAGATGGATTGCAGCGATACTCTGCTTCAGTTTTTTGCTGGCGGTGTTCGCCGGCTGCGCCTCGGAGGAGGCCGGCTTGGAAAGCGGGGTTTCCACCAGCGCCCCGGCGTCCCAGGACGCCTCGGAGGCGCAGCCCATTGATCTGGGGGAAATTTTGACTGTAGATATTGACGGCAAAGAGGTGACCCAGGAGATTTTTGCCGGCCATAAGTTGACGGTGGTCAATGTCTGGGCCACCTGGTGTACCTGGTGCCTGAAAGAGATGCCCCATCTGGCCGAAATCGCAGAGGAGATGGAGGCCGACGGGGTACAGATTGTGGGCCTTGTCACCGACGCCGGCACAGCCGGGGCGGTAGATGAGGAGCAGCTGGCGCTGGTCAAGGAGATTATGGAGCAAACCGGGGTGGAATACCCCATTATCCTCCCCGACGCGTCCCTCTCAGAAATCCTGCTCAGCCAGGTCGCCGGCCTGCCTCAGACCTTTTTTGTCAACGGTGAGGGGGAAGCGCTGCCCCTCTACTACCCGGGGTATCAAGACAAAGAGGGCTGGATCAGCACCATCCAGTCGGTGCTTGCCACCTTAGAGGGGGAATCTTAGATGAAACGGCGCTGGATACTGCCCGCCACCCTCCTTGCTTTAGGCGGCGTATTGATGGCAGTAGGAATTTATCGCGGGGAGATGGCCACAGTCTTTCAAAAGGCCGCCAACCTGTGTCTGGAGTGTATCGGCATTGGCTAAACAAAAGAGAAGAAACCTCCGTCCCTGGGTGCAGGGGATCTGGACGGTGGTGACCAACAGCTATCTGGTGGGATTTTGGCAGGGAAAACTCTACCGCGGCCCCATCAAAAACCTCTGTGTCCCCGGGCTCAACTGCTATTCCTGCCCCGGAGCGGTGGGCTCCTGCCCTATCGGCGCCCTACAGGCGGTGATAGGTAGCCGGGACTATCATTTTGCCTTTTATGTGGTGGGATTTCTCATGGCGGTAGGCGCCATCTGCGGCCGGTTTGTCTGCGGCTGGCTCTGTCCCTTTGGCTGGATCCAGGAGCTGATTCACAAAATCCCCTTCCCCAAGAAGATCCGCTCCTTCCGATGGGATAAGCCCCTCCGGTTTCTCAAATATGGGATTCTGGTAGTTTTCGTGATCCTGCTGCCCCTGTTTCTGGTGGACTTCATCGGCCAGGGAGAGCCCTTTTTCTGCAAGCTGATCTGCCCCGCCGGCACCCTGGAAGGCGGCATCCCCATGGTGCTGCTCAACGAGCCGCTGCGGGCGACCATTGGCTGGCTCTATACCTGGAAGATGGCCATTTTGGCGGTTTTGATCTTTTTATCCATTTTAACCTACCGGCCCTTCTGCAAATATCTTTGTCCCTTGGGGGCTGTCTATGGGCTGGCAAATCCCGTCTCATTCTATAAGCTTCGGGTAGATGAGGAAAAATGCATCCACTGCGGAAAATGCGCCAAGGTCTGTCCTATGCAGGTGGACCCGGTCAAATCCCCTAACGCTTTGGAATGCATCCGCTGCGGGGAATGTAAAAAGGCCTGTCCCACCGGCGCCATTTCTATGGGATTTGGCGCCCGGGTCTCCGCCAAAAAGATGATTGGCATCGATCTGCCAGAGATGGAGAAAAAGTCTTGACATGTGGGCATATGCACATTATAATGAGAGAGTAATGTGCATATGCCCATTTTTGCTGGGCAAAATGAAAGGAAGTAACCCCATGCCCAGAAATGTCAAATGCAGGAGGGTCTGCGCCGAACCCCAGGCGGCATGCTTTGTACCGGAAAACGGGGGAGGGGAGGAGATCCGGCTCAGCGTAGACGAGCTGGAATCCCTGCGGCTGTGCGATCTGGAGGGAATGGACCAGGATATGGCCGCCGAGCGGATGAATGTCTCCCGCGGCACCTTTCAGCGCATTCTCTATGCGGCGCGGCGGCAGGTGGCTGACGCCCTTTGCCACGGCAAGATCCTGCGCATCGGCGGCGGCAACTACCAGGTGGCCCAGTCCCGTTGCCAATGCCCCGGAATGTGCGCCAAATGCAGATTTTCTGAAGACGATGAAACCAAAAAGGAGATGTAAAATCCCATGAGCGAATGTAATCACGATTGCGGAAGCTGTTCCCAGACCTGTGCGGAGCGGCAGAATCCCGCCGATTTTAAAGAAAGCCTCAACGAGATGAGCAGCGTCAAAAAGGTCATCGGCGTTGTCAGCGGCAAGGGTGGCGTAGGCAAAAGCATTGTCACCGCTATGCTGGCTGTTCTCTTAAAGCGCCGGGGCTACAACACCGCTGTATTGGATGCCGACATCACCGGTCCCTCCATCCCCAAGGTCTTCGGCATCAAGGAGCGGGCCCAGGCCAGTGAATTCGGCCTTCTGCCGGCCAAGAGCAAATTCGGCACCGACATTATGAGTGTCAACATGCTGTTGGAAAACGAGGAAGATCCTGTTGTCTGGCGCGGCCCGATTATCGCCGGCACAGTCAAGCAGTTCTGGACCGATGTGATCTGGTCGGATGTGGACTTTATGTTTGTGGATATGCCTCCGGGCACCGGCGATGTGCCATTGACCGTGTTTCAGTCCCTGCCGCTGGATGGCATTATCGTGGTCACCTCTCCCCAGGAGCTGGTCAGCATGATCGTGGCCAAAGCTGTCAACATGGCAAAGCTGATGGATATCCCCATCCTGGGTGTGGTAGAAAATATGAGCTATGTAGAATGTCCTGACTGCGGCAAGAAGATCCTGGTCTTTGGGGAAAGCCATGTGGAAGAAGCAGCCAAGAAATATAATCTTCAGGTCTTGGGCAAAATCCCCATGACCCCGGATTTGGCCCGGGTCTGCGACCAGGGTGTCATCGAGCTGTTTGAAGGCGATTGGCTGGATCACGCAGCTGACGTCATCGAAAATATAGAGGGAGATGCGAAGAAATGAAAATCGCGGTAACCACTGAAAATGGCCAGGTCTTCCAGCATTTTGGCAAGACCAAAACCTTTACCCTGTACACGGTGGAAAACGGTGCAGTACAGGAGAAAACCCTGCTGGACGGCGGCGATGAAGGACACAGCGCCCTGGTTGGCGTCCTCAAAAACGCAGGGGTAGAGCTTCTCATCTGCGGCGGCATTGGGCCGGGAGCCCAAAACGCCCTGGCAGCGGCTGGCATCACCTGTGTGGCCGGCGCTTCTGGAGATGTGGACGCTGCGGTGGCAGCCTATCTTGCCGGAACCCTGCAAATCGATCCGGCGGCGGCTCACTGTAACCACCACGGCCACGGGGAAGGCCATACTTGTGGCGATCATCACGGCCATGAGGGCGGTCACAGCTGCGGAGCCCACACCTGCAAATAATTGCGCGCAAAAAAAGAGCGGAAGCTTAGGCTTCCGCTCTTTTTATTTGGGCATTTCAGTCTTTATTTCATCTCTTCCCGGAGCAGGGAGTAGATACAGGAATCGAGAATCCGCCCTCTCTTGTATACACTTTGACGGAGGATCCCTTCCAGGGTAAAGCCCGCCTTTTCCAGAGCGCGGCGGCTCCCCAGATTGGCGGCATAGGGCTCGGCGTGGATGCGGGCAATGTCATAGCGGGAAAAGGCCTCCTCGCACATCCGCCGGATGGCCCGGGACATAATCCCCCGGCCCCAAAAGGACTCTCCCAGCCAGTAGCCGATCTCCCCGCTTTTGCGGTAGACGTCTTCCCCGAGAGTGACGCTGATGCTCCCCACGGCCTGGCCGTCGATCTGGATCGCCCGGGCCAGCTGGCGCTCCTCGCCGGCCTGGATGCAGGAGAGGACAAACTGCCGGGCATCGTCATAAGCATAGGGAAAGGGGAAGACATCCCGCAGGTTGGCCGCGATTTTCTCATTGTTGGCATAAAGGTATACACTGTCGACATCTTCTATCGTCCAGGGACGAAGGATAAATTCCATCTGGGTCATCTCCTTTGAGGGGATTTTAACACAGGGGCCCAGGAAAAACAAGAAGGTCTTAGGAGCCCTGTTCCCAAAGGGCGTGAGCCCGCAGCAGCAGGGCTTCTTTCTGGTTGGGCAGTTCCCCGTCGATGACGGCGGAGAGCAGCTCCTTTAAAATGCTGCCCAGCTGAGGCCCAGCTGGAAGGCCTAAAGCCATCAGATCCCGCCCGCCTACGGCGAGGTCAGGAAGGGAGAGGCAGGGCCTTTTTTGCAGCTGCTTTCTGGCGCACTCTTCCAGAGCATCGATGTGAGCAAGACGATCCGGATCGGGGTTCCGGCGCTGGGCCCGGATATCCGCCCGGCGGATGTCCAGAATATCGAAAAAGCCTTCCTCCCCCAGCTGGGAAAGCCAGCGCCGGACTGTTTTGGCCTCCGTCGGGATGTCCAGGCCGTGATGGCGGATGAGGGAGACAATCTGTTCCCGCTGGGCGGTAGAAAAGCGGAGATTGCGCAGGATGGTGTCGGCCATCTGGGCAGAGATTTCCTCGTGCCCAAAGGCATGTCCCACCCCATCCTCTGACCGGGTGAAACAGCGAGGCTTGCCGATATCATGAAGCAGCATGGCCATCCGCAGGGATTGGGTAGGCCGGATGAAGGAGACAGCCCGGGCCATATGGGTATATAGGTCAAAATCATGGTGGGGATTGTGCTGGTCAAGGCCGACACAGGGCAAAAGTTCCGGGACCCAAACTCCCAGTATGTCGGGGGAGGTAAGGAGGACGGACAGACAGTTTTCCCCGGTGATGAGCCGGAGCAGCTCTTCCCGGACCCGCTCGGCGGAGATGGCCTTCAGCAGTCCTCTCAACTCATGGAGGGCGACAGCGGTGGCGTCCTCAATAGAAAATCCCAGCGCTGAAGAAAAACGCAGGGCTCTGAGAATGCGCAAGGCATCCTCAGAAAAGCGACGCCGGGGATCGCCTACACAGCGGATGAGCCCCAGCCGGAGATCCTCCCGGCCTCCGAAAAAGTCCACCAGTCCTACCTGAGGATGATAGGCCATGGCATTGACGGTGAAATCCCGGCGGGAGAGGTCGTCCGCCAAATGAGGAGAAAATCGGACAGCGTCAGGATGCCGGTGGTCGGAATAGCCGCCATCCACCCGGAAGGTGGTGATTTCAATGGGCATCCCGTCTATGTGTACAGTTAGGGTGCCGTGTTTGAGGCCGGTAGGCACCAGGGAAAAGCCTTCAAATATAGCCAGCATGTCCTCTGGCCGGGCGGCAGTGGTGATGTCCCAGTCATGGGGCTCCCTTCCCAGCAGGGAATCCCGGACGCATCCTCCTACAGCGTAGGCGGCAAAGCCCTGGGCGGTGAGCAGGGAAAGGGCGCTTTCCACAGCAGAAGGCAGATGAATCTTCATTGCATGTTCTCGTCCTTTCTTTTCCATTAACCCAACCTCCCAGGACGCTCATAAATCAGTTCCACCATGCCGTGACACTCTTGTGTGCTGATGAGATTGCATGCGCGCCTTTCTTCCAGCGCCCCAAAGAGGCGGACGCCGCTGCCCAGAATGGTGGGGATCACGGTAAGATGGAAAATGTCGATGGCGTCCTCCCAGATGAGCTGCTGGGCAAGATTGGCGCCGCCGCAGATCCAGATATCCTTTCCTTCCTCCCGCCGCAGCTGTTCTATCAGTATGGCTGGATCCTGGGCAACAAACCTAACTTCTGATGTGGAGGGCATCTTTTGATGGGTAAAGACATAGCTGGCCATCCCCTGATATGGCCACTGTCCAGGAGAGAGCTCGGTGAAAATTTGGTGGTAGGTGTTCCATCCCATAAGCACAGTGTCAATATTCTGCATTAACTGAGCGTAACTTCCGGGCTCCCCGGCGTCGGGAGCTTGAGCTTCCAACCACTGCACTCCGTCCAGAGAATCAGCGATGAAACCGTCCAGGCTCATGGCAAGATAGAGTATAACTTTTCTCATGGAGATCCCCCTTTGTCCTTTTTATTTTACTATATTTCCTGGGCTTTGGGTATCCGTGTTCCCATGGAATAATTATTAGATTGTTCCCTAGAAAACTTTCAAAATATCCTTGACAGGGAGGAGAAGTTCTGATAATATAATAACAGAAATAATAATTATTACTATTAAGAGAGGAGCCTGACATGAAATATTCCCGTCAGAGGGAGTTGATACTCGAAGCTGTCAGAGAGGACGATGTCCATCCCACAGCGGACTTTATCTATCAAAGGCTTAAAAAAGATCATCCAAACCTGAGCCTAGGGACAGTATACCGCAATTTAAACCTGCTCAGTGAGATCGGTACCATCAATAAGCTTCATGTGCCAGGGATGCCTGACCGTTTTGACGGCAACATCACTCCCCATTATCACTTTTATTGTAAGCACTGCGGCAGGGTCTTTGACGTCAGTATAGATTTTCCACAGGAAATCGATCGGGAGGTAGAGAGGAAAACCGGCCATCAGGTGGATTCCCACAGCATCCTCTTCAGCGGCATCTGTAAAGGCTGCGCCCAGAAAACACCAGATCAAGACGGCAATAGTGCCGTTAGATAAATTTTGACAGAAAGAAGGAACGATGATGAACTTAAAAGGATCAAAAACCGAAGCCAACCTGATGACTGCTTTTGCAGGGGAATCCCAGGCAAGAAACAAATACACCTATTTTGCAAGCAAAGCAAGAAAAGACGGCTTTGTACAGATCGCGAACCTGTTTGAAGAAACCGCCAACAACGAAAAAGAGCATGCAAAAATTTGGTTTAAACTGCTGGATGGCATCGGTTCCACCGCAGAAAACCTGAAGGCTGCCGCAGCTGGCGAGAACTATGAGTGGACCGATATGTACGCTACCTTTGCCAAAGAGGCCAAAGAAGAGGGATTCGATCAGATCGCGTTCCTTTTTGAGTCTGTTGGCAAGATCGAGAAGCATCACGAGGAGCGGTATCTGGATCTGCTCAAAAACGTCGAGGAGAACAAAGTCTTTAAGAAAGACGGCAAGGTCTATTGGAAGTGCGGTAACTGCGGCCATATCCATGAAGGCACCGAGGCCCCTGGCGTATGTCCGGTCTGCAACCATCCCCAGGCTTATTTTGAACTGGTCAACAAAAACTATTAATCGACAATTCCTATTTATATACCTTTTTCATAAGGACAAAGCGGACAGCGGTTTTGCTGTCCGCTTTGTCCTTTTCTGAATATGAATATTTTTCCACTTTTCTTTCCAGGGGAGGAGATTTGTATTATAATAGACGCTGTATTTGGACAAAATCCGGCAGCAATGCGGAAGAGAAAGGATGAGACTCTCCATTGAAACATACAACCAAGCAAAAAAGGATCATCCTCTATTGGCTGGTCATTGCCATATCAGCGGTAATTCTCTATCTGGGATATCAATGGGCGGTTTCGGGCGGAGATAACGGCGCCGGCACCCTGCCTGCCCCGAATACCCAGAATAAGGCGAGAATCACCGAGATCATGGCAGAGGATCTGGTGGAAACCGACCTGGGGGGACAGGCGGTATATCAGTGGATCTGTTATTTTAAGGCCGAGATACTGGACGGGGAATTCCAGGGGGAAATTGCCACCATCCGCCAGTCCATCGACGAGAATATGATTCCGTCTTCCATACCGGTTCAGGAGGGGGACGAGATCTATGTCACCGTCAACCGGGGAGAGGATGGCAGCCTGACGGGGACAGCGGGGGATTATGTGAGGACAACGCCCCTGTATCTATTGGTGGGAGGATTCCTCCTCTTACTGCTGATTTTTGGCAGGAAGAAGGGAGTGAACACCATCATTTCGCTGGCATTTACCTGCCTGGCGGTGTTTATTGTCTTTGTGCCGGCCATCCTCAACGGGTACAACCCCATGCCGGTCTCGATTCTTGTGTGTATTTATATCATCTTTATGACACTGCTTATCTGCAATGGCTTTACCTTTAAAACGGCGGCCAGCGCGCTGGGCTGTATCGGTGGCGTCTTGGTGGCGGGAGTGGTCTCCTACAGCATGGAGTATATCTTGAAGCTGACGGGTATGGTAGAGGAGCAAAGCCTGCTGTTAACCACCATCACCGAAAACGCTAGCTTCGACTTCCGGGGGCTGATTTTTGCCGAGATCATCATCGGCGCCCTGGGAGCTGTTATGGACGTTTCTATGGACATCGCCTCGGCCCTGGAAGAGCTGATCTCTAAGGTGCCGGAGCTGGGCTTTCGCCAGATTATCAAATCCGGTATGAAGGTGGGCCGGGATGTTATGGGCACCATGGCCAATACGCTGATTTTGGCCTATGCGGGAGGAAGCCTTTCCACCATCATGCTGATTACAGTCTCCGGTAAGGATTTATCCCTCATCCTCAATGGAGAGCTAATTTCTGTAGAGATACTCAAAGCCATGGCGGGCAGTATTGGTATCCTCTTCACCATTCCCATTACGGCCATTGTCACGGCCCTTCTCCACACGGAAGGGGTCCACTGGAGAAAGCGCCGCCATCGGCGATCCAGCCGTCCTGCTGGGGCAGAGGAGACTCTACAGCAGAATGCACCCTTTATGGAGCAAGAGCCTATAGCCCTGGCGACTGCCGCGCCATCCCTAGAGGAGGCAACGACGGAGGAAAAGCACTCGGAATCCCCACAAGGGGATTGGTCCCGCTTTCAGGAGATCATGGGGAACAAGGAGAAAGAAAAATAAAAAAGGCAGCCGAATCTGCGGCTGCCTTTTTAGATCATGATCGCCTATAAATCGAGGAGATTTAATCCGATTTCATCGGAATGGAAGCGGCCAATGTGACCGTTTACCGTATGGATAAAGATTTCCCCGGTGGCGCTGATGGTCGCCTCGTTGAGATGGCCGCCGAAGACATGGCCTGCTTGGTCGCCAAAGGTGGCGTGGATATGGAGATAGACCTCCCCATTCATTTCAGAAACATTGCCCACGATCGAGGTGATTTCCAGCACACCGGAAAGCTCGTTGGGATAGAATTTCTTTTCCTTGGTGTCAAATACGCCGACAACGGCGTGGTTGGCAGCACCAAGGCCGACGATAGAACCGGCCTGGACCTTTTCTTTGGCGCAGACCTCCTTGAGGGCGGCGCAAACCTCCTCGCCCTTTTCCAGACGCACCGCAATGGTGTCGCCGAATACACGATAGACCATGATACACACCCTTTCCCGCAAATAAACGCTGGTTTTTGTTTGCCTTCATTATAGCACGGTTGGCAAGAGAAATCCAGGGAGGGAGAAAAACACCGGTATGATGGTGTTACTCCCTTGTTTTGGGGGGCAAGACAAAGAAAAGCTGGCCCGCAGCGCTGATGGCTCCCCGACAGATGGGAAGAAGATCCGGAGGCTCTTGACAAAAAGCGGGGGAATTGGGTATTTTTATAGAGGAACAAAATGAAATCCGATGGTAGGGCTCCGCCCTAGCGGAGAAGATCTGGAGAAAGGATGCAGTATGCAGTTAGAAAAGTGCAACGCACAGAGTGTATATGAGGTATTGGACAGCCTAGGAATTTCCTACGAGCGGATGGAGCATCCTCCGGTGCAGACCATGGAGGACTGCAAAGCCATTGAAAAGGCTTTGGGGGCCCCTGTCTGTAAGAACCTGTTTTTGCAGACCCGTCAAGGCACGGAATATTTCCTACTGCTCATTGAAGGGGAGAAGCGGTTTCGCACAGCGGAGGTTTCCAAGAAGATTGGGCGATCCCGGCTGAGCTTTGGCAATGAGGAAAAGCTCTACGAGCTTTTGGGGCTGCGCCCTGGCGCGATTAGTCCCATGGGGCTGATCCATGACAAGGACCATGGGATCCAGCTGCTCATCGACCAGGATGTGCTCGGCCATGGCAGGATCTGTGTCCACCCCTGCGTCAATACCCAGAGCGTGGCTATGGATACCAAGGATTTCCGGGAGATTTTCCTCCGGCACACCGGTCACATCCCCCAGATTCTAGAAATTACTGGGCAGACAGAGGGCTGATGCTAAAGGAGGATTGCCGTGAAAAAGGTGAAGATGATGATTCTGGATGACTGTCCCTATTGCCATCAGGCCTTTTCTATGATGGAAAAGCTTTGCAGGGAGCACGAGGAATACCGTGCCGTGGACATCGAGGTCATCGAGGAATCTAAGGAACCGGAAAAGATCAAAGGCTATAATTACTGGTATGTTCCTACCTATTTTGTTGACAACGTCAAAATTCATGAGGGCGTGCCTACCCTGGAAAAGGTGGAGGAGGTTTATCGCCAGGCTCTCAAATAATGGGTTACGGCAACAAAAACAGGTTATCTGTGGAAAAATAATATCAAATGACAACAAACAAGAGGAGAGAAACAGATGGTCACAATTCAAATGGAAAACGGCAAGGAAATCAAGCTGGAACTTTATCCCGACAAAGCACCAATTACGGTGGAAAACTTTGTCAAGCTCGCCAAAGAGGGCTTTTATGACGGATTGATTTTCCACCGTGTCATCCAGGGCTTTATGATCCAGGGAGGCTGCCCCCAGGGAACCGGCATGGGCGGCCCCGGCTATCATATCAAAGGAGAGTTTGCCGCCAACGGGGTGGACAACCCCATCAAGCATACCCGAGGCGTTATTTCTATGGCCCGGGCGCAGGATCCCAACTCGGCTGGTTCTCAGTTCTTTATCATGCATGAGGATGCCCCCCATCTGGACGGCCAGTACGCTGCCTTTGGCAAAGTAGTCGAGGGCATGGATGTAGTGGATGAGATCGCTTGCGTAGATGTGGACTTCCGGGATAAGCCGGTGGAGCCCCAAAGAATTGCCAAAATCACAGTGGACGATGAATAAAAAAGAAGGGCCATCGTATGATGGCCCTTGTTTTTTATTACGCCTTTTCCGGAAGGCCGTGATAGAAGATGATGATATCCTCATACTGGCCGTTTTTCAGATGATAGCCGCCGGGGATCACACCCACCCGGACAAATCCCAGCCGTTCATAGAGGGCGATGGCCCTGTGGTTGGTCGCCACGACAGCGTTAAACTGCAGTCCCCGGAAACCGCACTCCTCCAACGAGTTCAGAGAATGAAGCACCAGCTTTTCCCCGATGCCCTCCCCCCGATGTCCCTGCTTGACCCCATAGGAAGCGTTGGCAATATGCCCGCACCGGCCTATATTGTTGGGATGAAGGATGTAAAGGCCTACGACTTCCTCCCCGTTGAGGGCGCAGACGGTGCGGGTTTGGGAGGCGAACATCTCCCCGGCCTCCTGAAGGGAGAGAGGTTCTGCGCCGGGAAAGCTGATGCCCTCTATCACAATTTCGTTCCAAATTTCGGTCATCTGGGGCAAATCTTTTTCTTCAAACTGCCGCAATGTAAGATCCATGATTCCTTCCCACCTGTCATTTCTACAGAATTCGGCCATCAACTGTCCAAAATTCTGATTTTTGATATATTTCTATTAAATTATACTATATGTAATTATTTTCTCCGCCAGATAGCCAGAATAAAGGGGCATTCCGGCACATTGATGAGCCGGTGAAGGAGAGCGTCATAGCGCTTTTTGTCCAGTCCCGCCGCAAATTGGGTGAGATACTCCCCCTCCCTGGCCCCTTCCGGGTGCCCCGGATAGACCACGATGAGCAGGCACCCCTTAGGGGAAAGCATGGTAACGGCCCGCTCCACCGCCAGCTTGGTGGTGGAAAGCTGGGTGGTTACCGTGTGATCGCCGTAGGGAAGATAGCCCAGGTTGAACATCCCAGCGTCGATGGGGCAGGGGATATGCCGGTTGGAAAGTTCGTGGCTTTCTAAAATCAGCGTGACCCGGTCTTCCATTCCTTCCTGTGTCAGGAGCGCACGGGTATTTTCCAGCGCCTGGGGCTGGATATCAAAGGCATAGACCTTTCCTTTCGGCACAAGGCCCGCCAAAAACAGGGTGTCGTGGCCGTTGCCCATGGTGAAGTCCGCTACAATGCTGTCTTCCCGGATAGAGCCGCTGATCAGCTTTTTGGCCGTCTCCAGTATGGATTCCAATGCGATTCCTCCTTTTGCAGGGAGTATTCTTCTGAATTTTCGTATTATTTTTACTGATTTATACTTTTGGTATTGTTTTTCTCCCTTTTCCCTGCCAGCTATTCCGCCGGAGAAGCTCCTTATCGATTTCGTTGAGGACCACAAATTTTTTGAGACTCCACAGAGGGCCGATTAAATCCTCTTTGGCGCCGTCTCCGGTGAGCCGCCCCATGACAAACTGGGGAGGAAACAGTTCCAGCTGGGAACAGACAATATCCACATATTCCTCCAGGGAAAGGAGAGGGAAGGGCTTCGCCTCGTATTCCCGGGCCATTTTGGTGCCTCGAAGCAGATGGAGCAGGTGAAGCTTCACCCCGTAAAGATCCAGTTCTGCGACAGCCTTAGCCGTTTCCAGCATCATGGCCCGGTCTTCTCCGGGAAGGCCGTCGATGAGGTGAACCACCACCGGTACCTTTTGTTCCCGCAGCAGGGAGTAGCCCTCCAAAAATTCTTTGTAGGTATGGCACCGGTTGATCCTCCGGGCCGTTTCATCGTGGATGGTTTGCAGCCCCAGTTCTACCGTTAGATAGGTGCGCTGGGCCAGCTCCCCCAGATACCGCGCCGTCTCCTCTGAGATGCAGTCCGGCCGGGTGGAGATGGAGAGACCGACCACGCCGGGGAGGGAAAGGGCTTCCTCAAAGAGCCTCCGGAGCAAGGGCAGGGGGCCATAGGTGTTGGTATGGGCTTGGAAATAGGGAATATACCGGCAGTGGGGCCATTTTTGAGAGAGCATGGCCCGGATTTTCTCAAACTGTTCCGGAATACTCTCCTTTGGGTTTCCCCCGAAGTCACCGCTGCCGGCGCTAGAACAGTAGGTGCAGCCCCCAACGCCCCGGGTTCCGTCAATGTTGGGGCAGGTGAAGCCCGCGTTTAAGGATATCTTGCACACCTTTCCCCCAAAAACCTTTTGCAGCTCGTAGTTATAGGTGTGATAGCGCTTATTGTCCAGAGAATAGGGAAAGGGATTTTCCTGCCTTGCCATCAGAGGTTTTCCAGTGCCTTCAGGCACTGATAGAGGGCATGGGAGGCCGCCAGATAGCGGATGTACTCCCGCTCCTCCTTGTAGCCCCGGCTCAGGTGGAGCTCGAAAGCCTCACAGCTGGAAGGGGTGGAAACACCGACATAGACAAGCCCTACCGGCTTTTCCTCTGAACCTCCGCCGGGGCCCGCGATACCGGTGGTGGAGACGCCGATGTCGGCGCCGGAAAGGAGCCGCACCCCCCGGGCCATCTCCATGGCAGTCTCTCTGGAAACGGCGCCGTGGGCGGCCAGGGTGTCATGGGAAACACCCAGCACCCGCTCCTTGATCTCGTTGGCATAGGAGCAAACCCCGCAGTCAAAGACCAGGGAAGCCCCTGGGACTTCCGTCAGCCGTTTGGAGATATATCCGCCGGTACAGCTTTCCGCGCAGGCCACCTTCTTTTTCTTTTCTGTCAGCTTTTGGACCAAGGCGGTCTGCAGATCGCCTACGTCGATGCCATAGATATATTTCCCCAGGATATCCCGGATCTGTTCCACCACAGGGAGAACCATCTCTTTGGCTTCTTCTTTGGTCTTGGCGCTGGCGGTTACCCGGAGCCGGACCTCCCCCTCCTTGGCATAGGGGGCAATGGTGGGGTTGCGATGGGAAACCATCATCTCCCGAAGGATGGTTTCCACCTGAGACTCGCCGATGCCGAAGAGGTGGATGTTGGAAGAATACAGGGTGCTGCCGGAAAACTGCTGGAGATATGGCGCCACCGAGCTGCTAAACATAGGGGTCATTTCTCTGGGCGGTCCGGGAAGGAGAATGGCGATTTTCCCGTCCTTCTCCACTGCCAGCCCAGGCGCCGTGCCATTATCGTTGGGGAATACAGTAGCACCCTCCGGCATAAAGGCCTGCTTGCGGTTGTTTTCGGTCATGACCCGGTTGTAATATTTGAAAAAGCGTTCAATCCGCTCTAAAGACTCCTGATGCAGGACCATCTTTTTGCCAAAGAGCTGGGCCACCGTCTCCTTGGTGAGATCGTCGTAGGTGGGCCCTAGCCCTCCGGTCATCACCACAATGTCGTTGCGCTGGAAGGCCTGCTCCAGCGACTCCTTGAGCCGATCAGGGTTATCCCCAACCACCGCCTGGTTATAAACATCAATGCCTAGGTTGGCCAGCTCCTTCGCAATATAGGCGGCATTGGTGTTGACAATGTCGCCCAGCAGCAGTTCCGTTCCCACGCATAAAATTTCTGCTTTCATAAGAGTCCTCCCTTCCGCCGCTTTAAGCGGTATTCATAGAACTAAAATCTCCCCAAAAGATAGAGAAGTCGCGCCGTCCATCGCCGGATACTCTGTAGAGCCGGGCGAGGGCGGTGAAAGATCGTTTGACGATTCACATGATATAACTTTTTGCAGTTAGAGCCCGGAGATCCCACTAGGTCAGTCGATCAAAGTGTAGACGAAATTTTCCCACAAAAGGCGCATCCCCTCATCTGTCTCCAAGGGAAGCAGGGCCCGGGCTACGGTATTTTCAATGCCGTCATCACTGACAAGGATGGCATAATCCCCGTCAATGCGACGGACGGTATAAGTAATGCTTTCCATTTTTCACCTTTCCCTTGTATGGGGGACGGCACAAGGCTTATCATGTCCCCCATCTGGCAGAAAATAACCTTGACTGAAAGAAGGCGCAGAAAAAATTTTTTCCTGCGCCTTTGTGTTGCAAAAGGTGGAGATCATCAGGTTACTGGGCAGAAATGCTGGGAATGTCCACCTGGATTTCCACATCAGCATCATAATCTACCCCAGGGACGGCAAAGCCGAAAATCTGGTAGAAATCCTCCCAGTAGCCGTCGATGTCACAGAGAGACTGTACTGTAGCGGTGTCCACGGACTCCCAGTCCTGGGCCACCTCCTGCTGGATTTCCTCCCGCATCTCCCAGTCGTCCATCCGAATCAGCTGGTTTTCGTCTACCACAGGGCCCTGGCTTCCAAAGAGCTTTTCCCGGAAAAGACGTTCCATCTGTTGGATGCATCCCTCGTGGGTACCGGCTTTCTTCATGATTTTGTAGAGGATCGAAATATACAGCGGCACAATGGGGATAGCGGCGCTGGACTGGGTGACCAGGGCCTTATTGACCGACACATAGGCACGCACGTCCAGGTCGCTTGCTGTCAGGCGGCGGGCTGTTTCATAGAGATGCTGTTTGGCGGCGCCGATGGAGCCGTCATAGTACATGGGATGGGTCAGCTGGGGCCCGATGTAGGAATAGGCCAAGGTAATGGCGCCCTGGGCCAGAACGCCCGCGCCGCGCAGGGCACGGATCCAATCCTCCCAGTCCTCGCCGCCCATGACCTTGACGGTATTGTGGATTTCCTCCTCGGTGGCCGGTTCAATGGTCACGTCAGAAATGGTGCGGGTTTTCAGATCAATGGTCTTGTTGGTATAAGCTTCCCCTGTCGTTTTGAGCACAGAAGAATAGACGGTGCCATCCTCCATAGCCCGCCGAGGTGCTGCCAGGGAATAGACCACCATATCCACCTGTCCCAGATCCTTCCGGATCAGGGCAATGGTTTCTTCCTTCACCTCTTTAGAAAAGGCGTCCCCGTTGATGGTTTTGGCATAAAGGCCGTTCTCCGCGGCGCATTTTTCGAAGGCGGCGGTATTGTACCAGCCTGCGGTGCCGGTACGCTTGCCGCTGGCAGGCTTGTCAAAGATGACGCCGATGGTGGCGGCGCCGCAGCCAAAAGCCGCTTCAATCCGGGAAGAAAGGCCATAGCCCGCCGAGGCACCGATGACCAGCACCTTTTTAGGGCCTTCGGTTTTCCCTTGTTCTTTGACATAGGCGATCTGCCGGCGGACATTTTCTTCACAGCCCACTGGATGGGAGGTGGTGCAGATAAAGCCTCTAATTTTCGGTTCGATGATCATAGTGAAACTCCTTTGCTGTTAGGCCAGAGCCTTTTCCATAATATAGTCGTCCATGTAGTAGCCTTCGCCGATATCTGTTTTGACCTGGTCTGCAACGGAAAAGCCTACCCTTTTATAGACGGCGATGGAATGGTCATTGTGTTTGTTGACGGTCAGATATACCGATTTTTTGCCGTTGGACTGGCCTTCTACATAGTCAAAGAAAGCCTTGCCGATCCCCCGGCCCCGCAGGTCGTTCTTAACGTAAATTTTTGAAAGGAACATCCGCTCCTCCTCCGGCCGGTAAGCACAGTAGCCTGCCGGTTCGTCATCCCAATAGGCCAGCAGATAGACGGTGCCGTTGCCGATCTGCTCCTTGATGGCGGTTTCGCTTTGAAAGTGGGAGAGCATATAGTCCACCTGGGCCGAACCAAGCAGGGCGTCATAATGCTCATGCCAGATTTCCCGTGCCAGCTGGGCGGCGAGGGCAATATCATTCTCATTCGTTACAGTCTTCAGACGGATTTGCATTCCTTACACACTCCTTGGTGTATTGTTTCTTTTTTTCCAAACCATATTCTAACACATTTCTGTGTAGTTGCACAGTTTTCTTGACGAAAATTCAGGCGAAATCCCAGGATTGTCCTTTAAACTCACGGCTTCATTGTTTGGATTCAGACAATTTTACTCCCGTTGGACAAAAATCAGGAAGCATCCCCTCCTTTTGCGGTTTTATGCTATAATATTGTATAAGCTTTTATCACCTGCAGATGGTGTGAATGCCATTTGCAAAAAAATGCAGCCGCGGCAAGCGGCGGGAGGGAGCGTATCATGACACAGCTTGAAACCGTAAAACAATACTATCTGGATCGAGGGCTGACCTGTTCAGAGGCAGTGCTCTATGCGGCAAACGACCTATGGAATCTAGGACTTGACGAAAAATCCTTCCACCTCATTGGAGGATTCTGCGGCGGCATGCAGTGCGGCAGTGTCTGCGGCGCGATCTCCGGCGGAATTGCCGCTATCAGCGCCCGCTATATCCAGACTGATGCCCACGGATGTCCGGAACTCAAGGAGCATGTCACCCGATTTATCGACAGGGTGCGCCAGGAGATGGGCACGGATATGTGCTGTGATCTAAAACCAAAGTATTTTAACGACACAAGCCTCTGCTTTGGTGTGGTGGAGCCTATTTTCCGTATCCTCCTGGAGTGTGAGGATAACGCCCAGTGAGATACGGAGAGATCATACCAGCACGCTTTTTAGAACGTCCCAACCGGTTTATCGCCTATTGTGAAACGGAGTGGGGGGAGCGGGTTGTAGCCCATGTGAAAAATACGGGAAGATGCCGGGAGCTGCTGATCCCCGGCGTTACAGTATATCTGGAAAAAAGCCGGAATCCCCACCGCAAAACCCCATTTTCCCTCATCGCGGTGGACAAAGCAGGGCTGCTCATCAACATGGATTCCCAGGCGCCTAACAAGGTGCTGGGGGAGTGGCTCTCCGCCGGGGGACAGCTTCCCGGCCTACCAGGCCCTCTGTCCTTGATCCGGCCGGAAACTGTCTACAGGGACTCCCGTTTCGATTTCTATCTGGAAGGGTCTGAGCAGTCTGCTTTTGTGGAGGTGAAGGGGGTCACCCTGGAGGAGGACGGCGCCGTCTATTTCCCTGACGCCCCCACCGAACGGGGCGTCAAGCATCTCCGGGAGCTGGTGGACGCCGCCAAGGAAGGGTATCTCGCCTATGCTGTCTTTGTCATCCAGCTGTCGCCCGCCCGTTTCTTTGCCCCCAACGACCGAACCCATCCCGCCTTTGGTCAGGCACTGCGGCAGGCGGCAGGAGAAGGAGTCCGCCTGCTGGCCTATGATTGCCAGGTTTCCCCGGAGGAAATCGTTTTGGGACAGAGGGTCCCCATCAAGCTTTGAGGGAGGAAGGAACATGACATCCCTTCGCTGTCCGGTCTGCGGGGAGCCGCTGTTTTTGCAGCAGAAAAGCTATCGCTGCAAAAAAGGACACAGTTTTGATCTGTCCCGGGAAGGATACTGCAACCTGATCCTTTCCGGCCGCCGCCATGGCAAAACGCCGGGGGACAACCAGGATATGGCCCGTGCCCGCAACCAATTCTTCGCAGGGGATCACTACCGTATCCTGCTGGATGCCCTGTCTGCCCAGGTCCTAAAATATCTGCCGCAGGACGGCACTTTGGTGGATGCCGGCTGCGGGGAGGGCTACTACACCGCCGGCGTCTTTTCCGCATTGCAGCAGGCGGGCCGGTGGGGAGATCTGGTGGGGGTTGACCTTTCTAAATTCGCCCTGCGTTTTGCGGCCAAACGGGAGCCGGGCGTCCGATTCCTGGCGGCCAGTATTTTTGCGCTGCCCCTGTTCGACCAAACCGCGGATATGGTGATGAATATTTTTGCGCCGGTGGCAGACAGGGAGTTTTACCGGGTGCTTCGACCCGGCGGCGTTCTGGCCATTGGCGCGCCAGGTCCCCGGCATCTCTTTGGTCTCAAAGAGGTCCTTTATAACGCGCCCTATGAAAATGAGAAAAATTCCTTTGTATTAGAGGGCTTTTCCTCGCTGGAAGTCATCCGTGTCTCGGGAGAAATGCGGCTTGAGAGCAAAGAAGACATTGCCCATCTCTTTATGATGACCCCTTACTACTGGAAGTCGCCCAAAGAGGGATGCCAAAGACTGGAGAGCTTACATACACTGTCCACCCCGATCCAGTTTGAGATCCATCTGTTAAAGAAAACATCTTGACCATATAAGAAGGGAGGTCCCGTGGGGGACCTCCCTTTTGTTTTTATCCAGACGGGAAAAAACGGATGGAACCAGATGGAGATTGGCCTTAGTAGTCCTGCTCCAGCGCAACATAGATCCCAAGAGCATGGTCAGAGACACTGACGCTTAACCAAAGGTTATCTTTGCGATATATCTGGCCAATGGCGGTTTTCTCAGATTCCCCGGCTATTTCTCGAAAGCCCTGGGAGGGCAGACTTTGCAGATAGGCCTCCCCCTGGGCTCGATCCTCAATTTCTAAGGTGATGGCATAATAGCCCTTCTCTTCGTCGAAAATCTGAAATTGAGGGGTGCCCGATTCAGGTTTGGGGATGGATTGGGTGTAGGTATTGACCGGCCAGGAATCAATCTCCTCCAGAATGGGGGCGGAGGCAGTGGATGCAGACGGAGTTTGAGAAGGAATACAGCCTGCAAAAAGGATCACAACCGCGAATAAGATCCCCGCGAACCTAAGATTTTTCACGATTTTGGCCCCTTTCTCTGGTTTTGCACCCGGACAAAGGAAAAGATGGTGATGGCCACAAGCAGAAGGGTGACACCGCCAAGGAGATAGAGAAGCACCGGCGGGCCGGAAACCCAGATACCAGTCTCCCCATCAGCATATCCAATGGTATTGGAGGGCAGACGCTGTTGAAAATAGACAGAGCACAGGAAAATAACCAAGAGTAGAAAGATAATGCTGGCAACGAGCAGCGGAATCCGCATCCGTTCCCAGATGCTTTTGGAAGGAGGATTGCCGCCGCTTTCCAAAGGTATCAGTTCCTCCAGAGAAACATCCAGAGCTTCACACAGAGCCAGCAGATTGGAGGTGCTGGGAAAGGCAGTGTGATTTTCCCACTTGGCTACTGCCTGTCGTGAGATGCCCAACCGCTGAGCTAACCCTTCCTGGGAGAGATGCCGCTCCCTGCGAAGTTCTTTGATCCGGGATCCGATGTCCATGATATAACCTGCTCCTTTACAGTGATCTTTGCTTCTTGGAATTGCTCTCAATCATAGCGGAAAAGTGCCCTCTCTGTCTACCAACTATCTGTCAACTATTGGTTGCGCGGGGGATTCAAGGGTTTTTTTGGCCAAAAGAATGAAAAACGGCATGGCCTTAAAGCCATGCCGTTTTTATGAGAAAGATGAAATTTATGCGAAGGGGTTTTCGGAGGGATAGGGGACGCCTTTGGGCTGATTGTAACCCAAATCCTTGACGCCCAACAGTTTAAACAGGCTGAAGAGCGCCTTTCCGAAATGTCCGAAAGCCACAGCGCCGTGATGGGGATACCGTTTTTCAATGAGCACATGACGATAGAAACGGCCCATTTCCGGGATGGCGAAGACACCGATGCCGCCGAAGGAACAGGTGGGTACCGGCAGGACCTCGCCCTCTGCCACATAGGCGGTGAGCTCTGCGTCGGCATTGGATTGCAGACGGAAGAAGGTGATATCGCCAGGGACAATGTCTCCTTCCAGGGTGCCGCGGGTGATATCGGGTTCCTTATCCGGCTCCAGACCGCGGTGCATGATCAGCTGATACTTCATCTCGCAGGAGGTGAGCTTCTGGGAAGAGGTATTGCCACAGTGGAAGCCCATGAAGGTATCCTTGTGGGTGTAGTTGTATTTGCCTTTGATCTCCTTCTCGTACATATCGGCAGGAACAGTGTTGTTGATATCCAGCAATGTGACAATGTCGTCGGAGATGCAGGTGCCGATAAACTCGCTGAGAGCGCCGTAGATATCCACCTCGCAGGAAACGGGGATGCCGCGGGCGGTCAGACGGCTGTTGACATAGCAGGGAACAAAGCCAAACTGGGTCTGGAATGCGGGCCAGCACTTGTTGGCGAAGGCCACAAACTCCCGGGAACCTTTCTGGTTCTCAGCCCAGTCGAGGAGGGTGATTTCATACTGTGCCAGCTTGGGCAGGATGCCAGGCATCTTGTTGCCCTCGCCCAGCTCTTTTTCCATATCCGCCACGACCTCGGGAATCCGGGGATCGTTGGCATGCTCGTTAAAGGAGGCAAACAGGTCTAACTCGGAATTTTCTGCGATTTCAACACCCAGGTTGTAGAGCTGTTTAATGGGGGCGTTGCAGGCCAGAAAATCTCTCGGACGGGGACCGAAGGTGATGATTTTCAGTTTGGACAGGCCGATGACGGCACGTGCCACGGGAATAAAATCAAAAATCATGTCCGCTACTTCATCGGCGGTTCCTACAGGATATTCGGGAATGTAAGCTTTGATATTGCGCAGTCCCAGGTTGTAGCTGGCGTTGAGCATGCCGCAATAGGCGTCACCGCGGCTGCTTGCCAGGATGCCGGTATTCTCTTCCGCTGCAGCGACAAACATGACCGGGCCGCCGAATTCTTTGGCCAGGAGGGTTTCTTCTGTTTCAGGGCCGAAGTTGCCCAGATAGACGACGAGTGCATTGCAGCCGGCCTCTTTGACTTCAGAGAGTGCCTTGCGCATATGAAGCTCATTTTCAATGGTGGTGGGACATTCATAGATGTCTCCGCCTTTTTCCTGGAAGGACTTGACGACAGCCTTTCTGCGGTTGGTAGAAAGTTCCATAGGGAAGCAGTCACGGCTGACTGCGACGATTCCCAGTTTGACTTGCGGGATATTATTCATAGCAATTCCTCCTGTTTTATTTCATCTTAAACAGTAATCACTTACTGAAACCGACACCCCTATATTACACCATCAATAAGAAAAAATCTATCTGAAAAGAAAAGAATTTTACCGAAACTATAATTTTTTTATAAAATAGAGATAAAAGATGTCGATGGAAATACAATTTATCCAAGATCTTTGGGGAAGTTGTACGATCAACATGAGCGCTGAAAAAAAGCTGTACGGATGCCCCGGCGGCGATGGCAAGATAAATGAGGAAACGGGTCAGGACGGCTTTTCATTGGGGAATAAACGGATTGAGGAATAAAAGCGGGCGAAAAAAGGATCCCGTTTTCGGGATCCTTTGCAAGAGATGAATTCCGTATGAATCAGCGGGATTTTCTGCGGGAATGGGAGGCCGCCCCTATACTGGCCGCCGCAATCAGCAGGAGAACTACACAGGGCGTCAAAAGACGGTCGCCGGTTGAGGGATTGGCCTTAGACTCTGAATCGGACTCAGCCGGCAGGGAAGAAGAACCCACCGTGGGCTTGCTTTGGGAGGAACCGCCGATGGAGGGGATGGGTTCCCGTGTTGTGTATCCGCACACGGCGCATGTCCTTTCCCTCATGCCGTTGCCAAGTATTGTGGAGGCGCCGAAAACATGCGGGGATAGGCCGCTTTTGTCCCCGCAGGGGCACTCGTGCCAGTGATGGCTGGCGCTGAACTCCCAGTCCTCCCCGTAAGTATGGGTGTGAGGTTTGGTGACATCCGCGCTTCCCGCAGGATCCCCCGCGCCGCCTTTGAGCACCGGATTTTCGGTGTATACAATGATGTCTTGGCTGATGGCGTCTCCGCCCTGGTATTGCTTATCCACAACCTTTTGGGAATCCCCGCCGGTGCTTTCCAGATAGCTGACGGAAATCTTTCCATTCCCGGAAATGGCGTCCCCGCCAGGGCCGTCGTTGCCTGTGCCTCCATATACAATCAAAGCGCCCTGGCCTGAAACCGTCCCGCCGTTTAAAAAGAGGCCGGTTCCACCTTGAGGGGCATAAATTGAGAGGTTATCCCCGCCGCCCTTTACGGTCAAGGAGCTGTTTTCGTCAATGGAGAGTTCGCCGTTTACCTGCAGCGCCGTCTGGCCTGGCAGGGATCCGGCGCCGTCGTCGCCGGTGATTGAGTTGGTCCCCTTCACGGTGACGGTGCCGTTGACAATAACGACGGTATTCACATCGTCTTTAACGGCGCCGTCAGTGAGGAAGCGGGCGTTGGAATCGATCTCAGCGTCCTGTAAGACACTGCCGTCGTAAAGGGTCAGAGTGTCTGTTAAAGCGGAATCAGTATTCATAGAGAAGGTGCCCCCGTGAACTTCAATGGGGCCGAAAGCGACAGAATCGCTGAGGGTGAGGGATCCCCCTCTTTCCACAATGATTTTTACGCTGCTATAGAATTTCATATTGACAAAGGTTACATCGCAGCCTTCGGGTATGACCAGGGTATCGGTCGCAACAGATTGGTTATTGCCGATAATCCCGTAAAGGCCGGATTCATGAGAGCCGTAAATAGTTTTGAGACCGACTGGGACGACAGCGTGATCGCTCATCCTGATTTCGTAGGGCTCCATGTCCCAGGAAGTTACAGAACTTTCTAATGTGGAGAAGCGTTCCTTTAAAGTTTCTTTTCCCGTATAGATTCTCAGGGGCACGCTGTTGCTGGAAACGGTCTGCCCCTGATCCGTTAAGGAAACGGAAACATAATAGGTGCCGGCTTTAGCGGGGGTGCCCGCTACGACAACGCTATCAAAGAGATAATAGGCGCTCATACCGCTATCAGCGGGGGAGAGGGAGACTTCCAGGACGGCATCACTGTTTTTCTGACTATAGTCATCATAATCCTGTTTCCCGCCGTCGCCTTCCGTAACAAACACATCCAGATAGTCTTGATAACCAGTCTGTCCTGAAATGACGCAATCCAGTTCCCCATCGAGGCTGACGGACAGTTGGGGGTGGACGATGAGAGAGATCTGCCTGCTGACATTTTCATCTCCTGCTTTAGCGGTAACGGTAATGGTAATGATTCCTTCCGTCGAGGGAGTTCCGCTGAGGACGATCATATCTCCGACGGCTTCAGCCGAAATGCCGGAATGTTCCGGTGTGACTTGAAGCTCTACTACCGCTTTGCCTTTGTTTGTACCGCTGATTTCATAGGAGATCTGGCGGGAATAGGGGAGCATCATAACACCGTCAAGCGAAGTTTCCTCGATGGACAGCCCTAGAGGGATATGGGTCGGGATGGGCGTCCCCAGGTTTTCAGGCTCAACAGTGCCGCCGATATACTGTGCCGATCCATTATTTTCAATATCCCCGCTAGAGAAGGTGCAGCTGTTGAATATGGCCGCGCCGTTGTTGACAATGGTATCGCTGAAGGTGCAATTGACAAATGTAACCGAAGCCCCCTGGGGAATGGTGATGGATTTGTCGGTCATTCGAAAGTCAATATACTGGACGGTGATGTGGCTGCCGACAGCGAAACTGAGCGTATCACCGGAAGTATTATAGCCGATCTGCCTGGTTTTTGCCTCATCTGTCCCCCAAAGAAAGTTCTTATCCCACCCGCTCAGCAAGGTGACCTGCTGAGGGATGACAGCGGTTCCGCTGCCTACGGCGCCGCAGGTGACCTTGACTGTGGTAGCTTCGCCAAGGCTTTCCAGCCAGCCGTCCAGATCGGGGTAATTATCTGTGACCAGCAGATCTGTTCCGCCTGTCGCTTGGGTTTGCATGACAGGAAGACCTACGGCAACCATGCAAATACATAAAAGGCTTGCCAATAAGGATTTCCACTTTCTCATGATGTTTCCTCCTAAGATATATTTATTTAAGTTAACCATTGCTAACTTAATAGCGGAACTGATACTCATCCGAAGACTAAGATATACCCGTGGTTAGCAATGACTAACCACGGGTATATCTTAGCCTTGCAGGGAATTATTGTCAATTGTTTTTTTAAAATTTAGGACTATGAACAAAAAAACGGCGCGGCAAAAAATTTTTTTAGGATTTTTCCGCATTAAAACTCGATGTTCACCAGTTCCACCCCTGTGTAATAATGGGTGAGAATTTCGATATAGTCGCTGCCCTGCCGGGCCATATAGTCGGCCCCGTATTGGCTGAGCCCCACTCCATGGCCATAACCTTTGACAAGGAAGGTGAAGTTTCCATTTTCATAGGATACGGTGAAATTGGGGGAACGAAGCCCAAACAAATTCCGCACCTGGGAGCCGGTGAGGGTTTGATCTCCTATAGAAATAGAAAGCACGGTGCCGCTGTCAGAGAGGGAATCGGTCTGAAACCACTTTTTTTCACTGGGATCCAGCTGGATTTCAGGGTAGGCGGTGATCAGAATCTGCTGCACTTCCTCTTTGGAAAGGGTAACGACAGATTCATAGCCTGGGGCAATGGCGTCTCCGCTGCTTTCCACGCTTTTGAGATAGTCGCAGCTGGAAGTCCAGATATTCTCACTATTCTCGGTCATACCGGAGGAAATGGCATGATAGGCTGCCACAATGGGGTAGTCGTCGTAAGCCAAGCCAATGTGGAGCACCTGGTCTACGGCCTCCTCAATCTTTCCATAATACAGGTCAAAGTTGTCCCCAAAACGCCCTTTGGCCTGCTGCTTGGTCACGTATCCCCGCCAGTTGCTGGGATCTGCGGAAAAGTCGGCGCCCTTGAGGGACTCGTCTGGGGAGTGCTTCTGCTGATCCCGCAGCCGTAGGGCATAGGTGTGGGCTGCCACCGCCTGGGCCTTCAGCGCTTCGGTGTGAAAGGTAGGAGGCATTTCGGCACAGACAGCGCCAATGACATAATCCCGCTCCGAGACCTTGTTTACTTTGCCGGTACTCTCGTCCAGAATCTGGAAATAGCCGTCGCTGTGCCATACTCCGGCCTCGGCTAGAGTAGCCAGGGAATCATCTTCTTGGGCTTGCGTATCCGTTTCAATGGAGGCGGACTGCCCTTCGGAGGAAATGGCAAGTCCTGCTTGATTCACATCCGGCGAAGGGCTGGATATCCCAACCAGCGCCAGCATGGGGATGGTAAAAAGCATAAGGGAGAGCAAGCATACAAAACAAATCTTCCATTTGAACATCAAAGATCCCTTGCCTTTCATTTTGATGAGGCTTTTATTGAAAGAACATGAGTAGGAATCCTTCATAAAATGCGAGAAAATAATGCGATTTCTCGGAAGAATGCCTAAAATTCGAGGATAGTTTGCATGATTAGATAGACGATTATGCATATTCTTAAGCGAAAAACAGGAAAATTGTTGACTTTATTATAGGGTGGGGATAAAATATTTTTATAAAGTTTGACAGGCCCGCCCTGACGGCGGGCCTTTGTATAAAATAAAAATAAGGAAGAATGGAGTGGGTGAGTGCATTGGATAAGAGCCAGAATGAAAACCTTCTATGGAGCCAGTATGCGGATCGGCTTTGCGGAGAATATCGGGAGAACAATCGGATTGCCCCGGAGAATTATGAGCGCATTGATGTCAAGCGGGGACTGCGCAATGCTGATGGAACCGGCGTGGTAGCGGGGCTGACCCAGATCTGTAATGTACACGGCTACGTCATCGACGAAGGGGAAAAAGCCCCCATCGACGGGGAGCTGACCTACCGGGGCATCAGCATCGGTGACCTGATTGACGGATGCACCAGGGAAAACCGTTTTGGTTTTGAGGAAACCATCTACCTGCTGCTGTTTGGCTGTTTGCCCACCCCAGAGGAGCTGCATATCTTTACCCAGATCATTGCCCAGTATCGGGAACTGCCTGACGACTTTGTGGAGGATATGATTATCAAGGCGCCCTCTCCCAACGTGATGAACAAGCTGGCGAGAAGTGTCCTTGCACTCTATTCTTATGACGACACCCCTGAAGATAATTCCTTAGAAAACGTACTGCGTCAGTGTGTCCAGCTCATTGCCAGGCTCCCCAACATCATGGTGGCCGCCTACCAGGTCAAGCGCCGCAGCTACGACCACAAGAGCATGTACTTTCATATCCCCAAGGAAAGCCAGAGTATTGCGGAGAGTATCCTGTATACCTTGCGTTCTGATAAGCGCTTTACCGACGAGGAGGCAAAGCTTCTGGACCTTTGCCTGATCCTTCACGCTGAACACGGCGGCGGCAACAACTCCACCTTTACCACCCGGGTGCTGACTTCTTCCGGCACCGACACCTATTCGGCCATTGCCGCCGGTATCGGCTCCCTCAAGGGCCCCCGCCACGGCGGCGCCAACCTAAAGGTCATGGAGATGCTGGAATATATCAAGGAAGGCGTAGAGAATTGGGAGGATGAAGAGGAGGTGCGGGAATTCCTCCGCCGCATCCTCCAGCGGAAAGAGGGGGACGGCTCCGGCCTGATTTATGGCATCGGCCACGCGGTGTATACAAAAAGCGATCCCCGTGCTATAATATTAAAACGCAATGCCAAGCGGCTGGTGGAAGGAGGCCCCTTTGAGAGGGAATTCCATCTGCTGCAGCTGGTGGAAAAGCTGGCCCCCGGCGTATTTGCCGAGGTGCGGGGAAGCAATAAGCCCCTGTGCGCCAATGTGGATCTATATTCTGGTATGGTCTACAAAACGCTGGGCATCCCCCAAGATTTGTTTACCCCCCTCTTCGCCGTTTCCAGAATGCCGGGATGGTGCGCCCACCGGCTGGAGGAGATGACCACCAACTCCCGCATTATGCGGCCGGCATACAAAAGCATTGCGGCGGCCCAGAAGTATGTGCCGCTGGGGGACAGAAAATAAGGTTCGGAGCTGATCTGTCTTGAAATTTAAGGCGTCCCTTTTGGCCTTTTTGCTTTCTTTTCTTATGTTGATGCCGCTGCGGATTTACCTCTGCCTTTCATCCATTGACCAAGAAACTGGGTTTTATCTGCGGGGACATCCCCTAGGGCTCATTTTTAACATCACATGGATTGCGGTGGTATTGGCGTTGGCCATCCTGCTTCATATAGGCGGGGAGGAAAGCCGTCATCCGGCGCGGGGAGGAAATAAGCTGACCGGTGTTTTAGGCCTGCTCCTGGGCTTTCTGATGATTGTGGACAATGTGTCCAGCGGTTTCGGGGATATGGGAGGTTATCTAGATACTCCGGGCAATATGCAGGCCCTTCTGTCGGCGGCGGCAGGTATTCTCGGTTTTATTAGTGGGCTTGCCTTGGTCTTTTATGGGATGCTGACCCTGTTTGACAGACCGGTGACCGGGATGGTAGCGCCTCTTATGATGCTGCCCGCGGTGTGGTGTGTGCTCAGGCTGATGTACTACTTTTTGTCCTTCACCAACATCGTCACCATCTCCAACCGACTTCTCCTCATTGTCTTCTTGGCGGTTGCTGCGATGTTCTTTCTGGGCCATGCCCGTGTGGTTACCAAGGTGGGCAGCAGCCGGGGACGCAAAGGCGCCGTGGCCTATGGCTTCGGCATGGGACTCACCGGGCTGATTTACACCGTTTCTAGGACCCTTGCTTCCCTGGTAGGCAGGGATGGGGCTTATGATCCGTTTTCAATGGAAAACCTGCTGTTTTTTGTCTTGGCACTGTATGGAGCGGTGTTTGCCCTCTACTCGGTGCAGCAATATTACCGCTCGCTTTCCAGAAGCCGGCAGCGGACGCAGGCTCTGCAGAAATGGGACGGTGTAGAGGAAATGGACGATTTATAAAGCAAAATAAAAGCAGCCGTCTAAAAACGGCTGCTTTTTTTATATCGAGTATGATAAGATGCGACATTTTTTGTCAGAAAGACCAGAAGATATCGCATATCATAGAATGCGGGAATTGGGCCTTACTAATTCCTGAAGTCAATGAGGTCGGAAAAAATCACATTGACAGGAGAGAATTTGTCCTGAAGATAATCCAGGGAGGAAGCCTGGACATATTCAGGGTATTCGCCGGTATCCCGGATGGGAATGGTGAAGATTACGGTGGTGCCGACGTGCTCCTTGGAATCGAGGGCGACGGTGCCACCGTGTTCTGTAATGATGAACCTGACCAGGGAAAGACCAATGCCTGCGTCGGCATAGAGCTCACCAGCCGGGTCGAAAGAAAAGTAAGGATCGAATACCCGAGGGATATAATCGGCGGGGATTCCATATCCTTGATCTTTCACAGATATGATGGCTTGTTTCCCGCTTACCGTACAGGTGAGGGAAATTTTGTTGTCTTCTTTGGTAAAGCGACAGGCATTAAGCAAAATATTGAGAAGAGCAACAGACAACTTTTCAGGATCGATCAGGGTGATGATCGGACATTTGGGAACTTCAAAGAAAAAGGGGATATCCAAAGTTTTGATCATCATGGCACAGGCTTCGCAGATATTTTTGATAAATCCCGCCAGATCGGCCCGTTTAAGGCTTAAAGAACTCAGCCCGTTGGTATAGCGGGTGAGTTCTGTTATATTAGAACAAGCCCGTAGTAATTTGTAGCACATTTTGCGGATGCGGCCCAGCATCTGACTCGATTTGGGATCTTCCAGAAAGGGAGGACTCTGGGAAAGCATGGATACGATAGAAAAAATGATGTGGACAGGATCCCGGATCTGCGTGTTAAGTGTGTTGATGAGAATATCTGTCGTCGATTGGGCAAAAACGGTATCTTTAGCGACTGGGATGGTAGGAGGATGGTCGAACACGCAAAGAGCAAACAGAAAATGTTCCTCTTCCATATAAGGAAGAAAGCGCAGGACCGTTTGAGGGCCAGCAATGGAAGGAACAAAGAAGTCTACGGCTTTTCCTTCTAAAATATTTTTGGCCAGTTCTTCGCTGCCGCTGGGGATCCATTGGTGAAGGCCTCCGGGGACTTTCAGGCAGGGATGTACCTGATCCGCCACATCGTTGGTCCATAGAATATTGAGACCATTGTCAACCAAAACCGCAGGCAGGGTAGAGTGCTGATAAAGCCGTGTCACTGTGTCCATACTTCTTTGCAGGGAATCTGACACATCGGTGGATGTTGTATACAGAAAGATCACCTCCTTTTACCCAATTTCTATTATATACTTGTCCCTTATCAGATGTAAACTAGATTTGTCGAATTATGTAGAAAAACATCGAAATTCGGAGGAATGGGAAAAACTGTAAATGTAGGAAGGTAATCGACAGTTCCCGCTAAAAAGAACGGTTAGACGACCAAACCGACAGGTTTCATCTCTTAGCATTTTTTGCGCTGTATATTAAAGTGCCGCAAAACTTAGTATCTCCCCCAAAAGGGAAAAAACCGGTGGAAATATCTGACCTGAGAATTTGTCGTCATTTTCACAAACTGCCGGAAAAGTCCGGGAAAAAGCGACAAAAATTGTATGAAGTTTTTGCATCTTTTCGGGGAGAAAGGCTTGTATCTTTTTTTGATTTGGTATAAAATATGACATGGACACTAAAATACTTAGGAGGAACTTACCTATGGCAATTAAAATTGGTATCAATGGTTTTGGCCGTATTGGAAGACTGGTTTTCCGTGCAGCAATGGCTCAGCCTGAGAAATTTGAGGTTGTGGGCATCAACGATCCTTTCATCGACAAGGATTACATGGTTTACATGACCAAATATGACACCATGCACGGCAAATTTGACGGCACTGTTGGCGTTGAGAATGACAAATTCACCGTCAACGGCAAAGCAATCGAAGTTTTCGGCTGCATGAATCCTGAAGAGATTCCTTGGGGCCAGGTAGGCGCAGAGTATGTTGTTGAGTCCACCGGCGTGTTCACCACCACCGAGAAGGCTTCTGCGCACATCAAAGCTGGCGCTAAGAAAGTTGTCATTTCTGCTCCCGCAAAGGACAAAGACACCCCGACCTTCGTTATGGGCGTTAACGATGACAAATATACCAAAGATATGCTGGTTGTCTCCAATGCTTCCTGCACAACCAACTGCCTGGCTCCTCTGGCCAAAGTAATCAACGATAAATTCGGCATTGTTGAAGGCCTGATGACCACTGTTCACTCCACCACTGCTACCCAGAAGACTGTTGACGGTCCTTCCAAGAAGGATTGGCGCGGTGGCCGTGCTGCAGCTGGCAACATCATTCCTTCCTCCACCGGCGCTGCAAAAGCTTGCGCTCTGGTTATCCCCGAAGTTAAGGGCAAACTGACCGGTATGTCCTTCCGTGTTCCCACTCTGGACGTTTCCGTTGTTGACCTGACTGTCCGCCTGGAGAAATCCACCACTTACGAGGAGATCTGCGCTGCTGTCAAAGAGGCTTCCGAAGGCTCCATGAAGGGTATCCTGGGCTACACCGATGAAGATGTCGTTTCTTCCGACTTCCTCACCGATCCCCGCACCTCCATCTTTGATGCAAAAGCAGGTATCATGCTCAACCCGAACTTTGTCAAGCTGGTTTCCTGGTATGACAATGAGTGGGGTTATTCTAACAAGGTCCTGATGCTGATTGCACGGATGGCTGAAGTTGACGCAAAATAACTTGGTTTTTTAAAAAGGAGCGCTGCGGCGCTCCTTTTTTATGCAGTGAAATGGAAATAAATTACATTTAAAGTAATTGTATCCAACTGATTTCGACATAGGAATCGTTATATAATAAATAGGCTTTTTTAATTTTTGTGTTTAGATAAAATTGGGGGTCCAATAGTGGAAAAGTAAACCGGTGAGATGCTCGAAAATGGGCTTTCTTATTTGGCGAAAATCCACAATTTTGTTATTTTGTCATATAGATTATTAAGAAATTTTACACAATGACCAATTGAAATCACTTTAGAATGCTGTTAGAATAAAGATAATAGCAAAGGGGGAGAGAACGATGGCCAATACATCTAAAAAGAACAATGTGCCGCTCTATTTCTTCCATCAGGGCACCAACTTCAAAGCCTACGAGTATTTGGGTGCCCATCCGGCCAAACGGGGGCGTTCTGAGGGCGCGGTTTTCCGCACCTGGGCCCCCAATGCCCAGAGCGTTTCTATTGTCGGGGACTTTAATGACTGGAATCCTGAGAAGCACCCGATGAAAAAACTTAACGATGCGGGCACATGGGAGGGTTTTGTCCCCCGGGTCAAACAGTTTGATACCTATAAATACTGTATTATCACCCCCCAGGGCAAACAAATCCTCAAGGCGGATCCTTACGCCTTCCACAGCGAAACCCGCCCCTACACCGGTTCCAAATTTTATGATATTTCCGGCTTTGTATGGGGGGATGAAAAATGGATCCAAGCCCAAAAAGAGGCAAACCACTATCAGCAGCCCATCAATATCTATGAGATGCATTTTGGCTCCTGGAGGCAGAAGGAGAACGGAGATCCATACGCCTATGATGAGCTGGCGGAGCAGCTGGTGCCCTATCTTAAGGAAATGGGCTATACCCATGTGGAGCTGATGCCCTTGGCGGAATATCCCTTTGATGGCTCCTGGGGATACCAGGTGACAGGATACTATGCCCCCACCTCCCGTTATGGAGAACCCAAGGGTTTGATGTCTTTCATCAACACTCTGCATAAAAACAAAATCGGTGTCATTATGGATTGGGTCCCGGCCCACTTCCCCAAGGACGAGCACGGCCTCTATGAATTTGACGGCGGTTACTGTTATGAATACAGCGATATTCAGAAGCGGGAGCACAGCCATTGGGGTACCCGCATTTTTGACTTTGGGCGCAATGAGGTTATCAGCTTTTTGGTTTCCAACGCTATGTTCTGGGTAGAAAAGTACCATGTTGACGGCATCCGTGTAGATGCGGTAGCGTCCATGCTCTACCTGGATTATGGAAAGGAGGACTGGGAGTGGACGCCCAATGTCAACGGCGGTCGGGAGAATCTGGAAGCCGTGGAATTTCTGCGTACCCTCAACAAAGCTGTTCTTACAGAGCATCCGGAAGTGATGATGATCGCCGAGGAATCTACGGCGTGGCCTTTGGTCACCAAACCAACCTTTGTAGGGGGATTGGGATTCAATTTCAAATGGAACATGGGCTGGATGAACGACATGATTGCCTATATGTCCTTGGATCCCTTGTTCCGTTGTTATAACCACGACAAGATCACCTTCAGCCTCTGCTATGCCTTTGCGGAAAACTTTATCCTCCCCATCTCCCATGATGAGGTGGTCCATGGCAAATGTTCCCTCATCAATAAGATGCCGGGGGAATATGAGCAGAAGTTTGCCGGCGTCAGGGCTTTCCTGGGCTATATGTACTCTCATCCAGGAAAGAAACTCCTCTTCATGGGGCAGGAATTCGGCCAATTTATTGAATGGGATTACAAGAAGGGTTTGGACTGGATGCTGCTGGACTATCCCATGCATCAAAAACTGCGGGATTATGTCAAGGAGCTCAACCACTTCTATCTGAAAACAAAACCACTGTGGCAGGTGGACGACAGCTGGGATGGTTTCACCTGGATTTCTCATGATGACAACACCCAGAATATTATTGCCTTCAGGCGCATAGATGAGAAGGGGGACGAGATTGTCGTCGTCTGTAATTTCGCCCCTGTCAAGCGGGAGCATTACCGTATTGGTGTTCCTGATTATTGCACCTTTAAGGAGCTGTTAAACTCCGACGATGTCCGTTTTGGCGGTACCGGAGTTTCAAATAAAGAACCTGTCAAGGTGGAGGACATTCCTCTGCACGGCTATGAAACCTCAATGGAAATCACGATTCCCCCGATGTCCACCGTTTACTTTAAAGGCCTGCGCAAGAGAAAACGGTCTAAGGTAAAGGTGTCGGCGGTACAGGTGAAGGATGAGAAAAAGCCGGCCAGGAAAAAGAAAAAGGAATCTGCAAAACAGGAAGACCCGCAAGCCCAATAGATGTTAGGAAAGATTGGAGGCCATCATATGTTTCGCAAAAAGGAAATGATCGCAATGCTTTTGGCGGGCGGACAGGGCAGCCGGCTCTATGCGCTGACCAGAAACCTGGCCAAGCCTGCCGTACCTTACGGTGGAAAATATCGGATTATTGATTTCCCGCTGTCCAACTGTGTCAATTCAGGCATTGATACAGTTGGCGTACTGACCCAGTATCAGCCCTTGGTCCTGAATGAGTACATCGGAAATGGACAGCCCTGGGATCTGGACCGGATCAACGGCGGCGTCTATGTGCTGCCCCCGTACCAGAAGAGCAAAGGCTCCGACTGGTATACGGGAACAGCGAATGCTATCTATCAGAATATTCCCTTTATTGAGCGGTATGATCCGGAGTATGTGGTTGTTCTCTCCGGCGACCATATTTACAAGATGGATTATTCCAAGATGCTCGCTTACCACAAGCAAAACAATGCCGACTGCACCATTGCAGTACTGGAGGTCCCCATGGAAGAGGCATCCCGCTTCGGCATCATGAACTGCAATGAGGATATGAGCATCTACGAATTTGAGGAAAAGCCACCGGTGCCAAAGAGCAATCTGGCGTCCATGGGCATTTACATCTTCACCTGGTCCAAGATGAAAAAATATCTGGAGGAGGATGAACAAGACCCCAATTCCTCCAAGGACTTCGGTAAAAACATTCTGCCCAAGATGCTGGCGGATGGCCAGCGGATGTTCGCTTGGCCCTTTGACGGGTACTGGAAGGATGTAGGAACCATTGATAGCCTGTGGGAAGCCAATATGGACCTGCTCGATCCCAATGTTCCTCTGGATCTGCGGGATCCCAGCTGGAGAATCTATGCAAGAAACCCCATCATGCCTCCCCATTACATAGCCAAAGGCGCGGTCGTACAGGATTCCATGGTGACCGAAGGCTGCAAGATTGAGGGAACGGTGGACTTTTCCGTCCTCTTTGCCGGTGTCACGGTAGAGCAGGGCGCTGTCGTTCGGGACAGCATCGTCATGCCAGGATCTGTGATTAAGGCGGGCGCAGTGGTGGAATACGCTATTGTAGCGGAAGACTGTGTCGTCGGCGAAGGCGCCCATGTAGGCAGACGGCCAGAAGAAACGGAAGACAAGGACGCTTGGGGTGTAGCGGTCATCGGCGCTGGAGTAAGAATTGGCGCTGGCGTGCAGGTTGGCCCCAAAGCGATGGTTGAACGGGATATTTTGGAGGTGTAAGCGATGAGGGACAACAGAGTACACGGTATAATCTTTTCCAATATGCACGATCACGCCCTCAGTGAACTGACAGAAAAAAGGACCATGGGTTCTATTCCCATCGGCGGCAGATACCGGCTGATTGACTTTATCCTGTCCAACATGGTCAATTCCGGTATTTCCGACATCGGCGTGGTGACTAAAAGCAACTACCAATCCCTCATGGATCATCTGGGCTCCGGCAGAGAATGGGATCTGGCCCGCAAAAAGGGCGGCCTTTGTATCCTGCCCCCCTTTGGACATGCAGGCTCGGGTATCTATCGGGGCAAACTGGAAGCCCTTCACGGAATTCTCGGTTACATACGTCATTCCCAGGCCAAATATTTTGTCCTGGCGGACTGTGATGTCATCGCTAACATCGATCTGAAAAAGGCTGTTGACCAGCATGTGGATACAGGGGCGGATGTGACAATCCTGTATAAGAAGGGGCTGAATATGCCGGAGACGGTACAGGAGTCCACTGTATTTGAAATCGACGAAACGGGCCGGGTGACCGATGTGTTTATCAATCCCCAGATCTCGGGAGAGTGCAATATCAACCTGAATATGTACATCATCTCCAAAGACCTTTTGGAGAAGGTGATTACAGAGACTTCCAGCCGTAACCTCTACAGTTTCCGCAAGGACTTTCTACAGGCCAGCGTGGGCAAGCTTTGGTTCCAGGGATATGAAGTGAAGGAGGAAGCTCGGAAAATCAACTGCATGAAGAGCTACTATGAGGCCAATATGGCCATGTTCGATGAGGACCTGAGAAATTCCCTGTTCCTTAAAGACCGCCCCATTTATACTAAGGTCCGGGATGAGGTGCCCACCACCTATGGCCTTAGCGCCAAAGTTTCCAACTCCTTGGTGGCCGACGGTTGCGTTATCGATGGAGAGGTGGAGAATTCGATTATTTTCCGTGGCGTCCAGATTGGAAAGGATGCCAAGGTGAAAAACTCCATTGTCATGCAGGGTACCACCATTGGAGAGAAGGCAAACCTGGACTATGTAATTATCGACAAGGACGTTACAGTCAGCGACAGCCGGATGCTCATGGGCTTTAGCACCTATCCCATCTTTATTTCCAAGGGAAGCATTGTATAAGACAGAGCTAGCAGGGTAAACCGCAATGATGCGGTTTACCCGTCGCTGTATCATCGTGAGAGGGGCGCGGAAAATGAAAATATTGTTTGCAGCAAGTGAAGCATTCCCATTCATGGCGTCGGGAGGTCTGGCAGATGTAGCGGGTTCTTTGCCCAAGGCGCTGTATAAGGACGGCCAGGACTGCCGGATTGTCATGCCGCTGTATGGAGATATCCGCAGTGAGCTGAAAGAAAAAATGAAGTATATTACCAACTTCACAGTTCCCCTCGCCTGGAGGCGGCAGTACTGCGGCGTCTTTGAGGCCCAGGTAGACGGTGTCACCTATTACTTCCTGGACAATGAGTATTACTTTAAGAGAAAGGGAATCTACGGCTTTTATGACGATGCGGAGCGTTTTTCCTTCTTTGCCAAGGCCATTTTGGAGATGCTCAACTACATCGACTTTGCGCCGGAGATTATCCACTGCAATGACTGGCAGACGGCATTGACCCCGGTGTATCTCAACCTTTATTTCCGGCATAATCCCAAATTCCAGAACATCCGTACCGTCTTTACCATCCACAACATCCAGTACCAGGGCCGGTATGGCATGGAGATTGTGGAGGATGTCATGGGAATTCCCAAATACGCGGGCAGCATGGTGGAGCTGGAGGGCTGCTCCAATATGATGAAGGGTGCCATTGAGCAAAGCGATATGGTCACCACCGTCAGCCCCACCTACGCCTGGGAGATTACCGACCCCTGGTTTTCCCATGGCCTGGATGAGCTGCTCCGCCGGTACAACTACAAGCTGACCGGTATCCTCAATGGCATTGATGGGGATGTTTATAATCCTGAGACGGATCCCAACATTGTCCAAAACTACTCCGTCAAGACGGTGAGCAAGAAAAAAGTGGACAAAAAGGATTTGGTAGAAAGCTTTGGCCTGGAATACAAGGAAGAGATTCCGGTCATCGGCATGGTAGGCCGGATGGTAGCCCACAAAGGGCTGGATCTGGTCAAATATATCTTTGAAGATATGCTCCGCATCGGGGTGCAGTTTATCATCCTGGGCTCTGGTGACTATATCTTTGAGAATTTCTTTAACGAAATGCAGGCTCGCCATCCCCAGCAGGTGGGAGTAAAGGTTGGCTTTATCCCTTCTTTAGCCCGAAAGATTTATGCGGGAGCGGATATGTTCCTCATGCCCTCTAAGAGCGAGCCCTGCGGCCTGGCGCAGATGATCGCCCTTCGTTACGGCACCATCCCCATTGTCCGGGAGACCGGAGGCCTGAAGGATTCCATCAAAGACCTAGGTGGGGAAGGTGGCAACGGCTACACCTTTAAGACCTATAATGCCCATGATATGCTGGGCGCTATCCAGCGGGCGGTGGGCCTCTATCACTACCATGACAAGTGGAAAGACGCCATGGTGAATGCCATGAAATGCGACTTTAGCTGGGCACGCTCCGCTGGAGAGTATATCAAAGTTTATAAACGGGTGCTGGGTATCAACGACTAGCTTGCTCTGATGGAAAAAGTTCCCCAGCCCGGCGCTGGGCGGAAAGGGGAAAGACAGGGAATGGATATCAAACAAAAGCGCTGCCTTGTGTCTCTGGTACTGCTTCTTGGATCGGTGGTGCTGATGGCGCTACCCTTGGGCGCGGCGCTCACTTTTGCACCTAGTCCCACCGAGCGGATCGAGCGTACCTTTTCCTACTTTGATTTTGGTGTCTTCGGCATGTCAGGCAACCCCTTTCCCTTTCTCACAGCCCTGTTGGCAGCGGCCGCCGCCCTGGTGACCCTATGGAATCTGCTGGGAAAGAAGGAGTCCCTCAAGCGCAGACTGGCCGGATGGATGTTGACTCTGCTCAGTCTGGGGTCTTCTCTAGCTGCCCTGTTGCTTTTGGGGACTGGGAACTGGGTGAGCATCGGGATTTCAGTCCTATTGTTTTTTGCCGTTTTCTTCCAAAAGCCGGCATAATTACTATGATATTACAAAACCCCCGCTTCAAGCGGGGGTTTTTTTATCAATGATTTGTGACCAAAACGTTAAATGGGACGGGAAAACTTTATTTTCCCGGAAGAAGATGGTAGAATAAACAGGAGGCTATTTCTTTCCGCCCTGAATCTTGGATTCTGAATTTTGAATCAGGTTGAGCAGGGATGACGCAAACATAGGATAACGCCGTGAAATTTCCTCGGTGGTAAGGGATAGAGCTTCAATATTTTCCAGCGGCGCCACATCGGGGACATTCTCGTTGTCAATGCTAGCCTGGAGCCTTGCTTCGCAGGATTTCATGGCCGCGTCGGTAATATCCCGCGCCATGGATTTGGGTACGGTAAAAAGCCCTGCCTGGTTTTTCGGATTGGCGCTGTAAAGAGAGCGGAACATCTTATAAACCGCAAGCATGAGATAAGAAGATACCTCACTGACCACAGTTTTATTTTTGGTCAGGGATACCATATCGAAGAGAATGTTGAGAGAATTGGACAGCAGTTTTTTATTGAGAGTGGGTAGAATGCTTCCCTTGATCTGGTTTTCCTTCCCCAGCGCGTCGGGATCGGGAATATCCTCCACCGAGAGGGTAGCGCCGCTGCGGTCAGGGGAGCGGCCCAGCAGATAGTCGCAGGAGACATGATAATAATCAGCGCACCGGATGACAAAATCCAGTCCGCATTCCCGGATGCCCTTCTCATAGTGGGACAAAAGCGCCTGGGAAATTCCCAGATCACCAGCGGCCATTTTCTGGCTGATTCCCCGTTCTTTGCGAAGAAGCGTCAATATTCGCGGAAAGTCGGCATTCACCTAAATCCCCCCTCAACACCATCAATACATGTAGTAAATTATATTACAGGAGATACCTTATTATGATAACTTACAAGATCCATTTTATCCGCCATGGTCTTACCCAGGCCAATAAGGACGGCCGTTACATCGGCAGGACCGATACTCCCCTTTGTACAGAGGGGATGGATGAGCTGCGGTCCCTCAAGGAAACCTATGCGTATCCGAAAGTGCAGAAGGTATATACAAGTCCACTTCTCCGGTGCCGTCAGACGGCGGAGATCCTCTATCCCGATCATTGGACCCAGGTTGTAGAAGGGTTCATGGAATACGATTTCGGCGAATTTGAGGGAAAAACACTGGCGGATCTCAAAGACGACGAGAACTTTAAAAAGTGGCTGACCAGCGGGTTAAAGACCACATTGCCCGGTGGGGAAAACGGAGAGGATTTCCTTCGCCGGATCGTTTTGGGGCTAAGCGGCGTGTTTGAGGATATGATGAAAAACAAGCTGACCTCCGTTGCCGTGGTGACCCATGGAGGCGTGATCTCCAGCCTGCTTGCGGGAGCGGGGGTTCCCAAGCGGGAGGCCATGGACTACGCAGTGGACAACGGCCGCGGTTTTACTATTGTAATGACCCCTCAAATGTGGATGCGGGATCGTTGCTTTGAGGTGTTTGACGTAGCACCCAAAGGGGAGAGAATCGGCTCCAATGTTGGGGCTTTTGACCAGTTTATCACATTGGAGGAGAAGTAATCGATGCCCGATCTAAAGAAAAAAGCGCCGGAGGGTCTGGTTCATCTCTATATCGGGGATGGAAAGGGAAAGACCACCGCAGCGGTAGGCCTTGCGGTCCGGATGGCGGGAGCCGGGAAGAAAGTCCTGTTCTTTCAGTTTTTAAAAAGCGGAGATAGCAGCGAGATAGCTTCCCTGCGCCAGCTGGGCATAGAAACCGGCCATACCCCCAAGGTGGGAAAGTTTACCTGGCAGATGACGCCGGAAGAACTGGCTCACTGTCAAAAGGGGGTGCAGGTGTGCTTCACCCGCGTAAAGGAAGCGGCCTGCGATGGCACTTACGGCTTGGTGGTCCTTGATGAGATTTTGGACGCCGTAGGCTGTGGCATGCTGGAGGATGATTGGCTCCAAGCTCTTTTACGTGAAAAGGCCCCTGCTACCGAGGTGGCCCTTACTGGGCGGAACCCTTCCCAAGAGGTGGAAGAACTCTGTGACTATATTTCTGAGATCAAATGCATCCGCCACCCCTATCAAAAGGGGATTACGGCCCGCAAAGGCGTGGAATACTAAGCAAAGGAATGACGCTAGGAAAGGGGACCCATAGGTCAAGCCCATGGGATGATGAGGACTATGCTGAGAAGAAAAATCAAAACAGACGCAAAAACGGCGCTGTGTAATAACTGGGGAAAAGCCATCTGCATCATGCTGGTATTTCTGGCGGTGTGGGTACTGTTTGCCCTGTTGGAGTCGGTGATTTCCGTTGCACTGGGCTTGCAGAGCTTCCAGCAAATGTTTGCTTTAGAGGGGCTTCCTCCGGAGCATCTGAATACAACGCAGATGCTTCTATCGGTAGCGATGCTGGTACTTTCTTTTTTGGTGCTGGCACCCCTGACCACAGGAATGATCCAGTGGTATTATCGGTTGACAGAGGGAGAAAGTGAGGAGATCTCTACCATTTTCTCCATGTTCTCCACAGCAAAAATATATTTTAAGACCCTCTGGCTTCATCTGAATTTGACAGTGCGCGTCTTATGTTGGACGGTATTGTTAACCGGGCCTGGCGCGTTGATTTCCTGGTGGGGATTGCGCACTTTGGGACGGGTTACAAACGATATGGGCAAAGCACTTGCCGTCACGGGCATGTTTTCTGGTCTTGTCCTTCTTGTACTAGGAATCATCTTTCTGTTAATTTTATCCACAAAATACCTATTGGCCTTGTTCCTCTATGTGGAAAGTCCCGATGTAAAAATTAGCGCCGCCATTCGTGCCTCCCGCCATTACACTCGAGGGCATCGGCTGGAGCTGTTTGCATTTTTTGTGTCTTTCCTGCCCTGGTATTTGCTGTGTATTATTCTTGTTCCCCTGCTGTATGTGGTTCCATATCTAAGTTGTTCTATGGCCCTTTATTCCAGATATCTGATCCAGTTGGGGCGCAACCGAGAGATGGAGGCCACCAAGGCATATGAGGCGCCGATTTATACGGAGGCGCCGGTAGTGGATGTCCATGACTTCGATGAAGAAAATGAATAGGGATAAAAATGAAGGCAGCCGAAAACGGCTGCCTTTTTGCATTTACATTGAGGATGAGCATAGACTTCACATCCTAGGGGAATTTTCCTGCAAAGCCTATTTTTTCAGTTCTTCCAAACAATTTTTGCAGATATTTTTCCCTTTGAAAGAGACGACATCGCTTGCGTTGTTGCAAAAAATGCAAGCGGGTTCGTATTTTTTCAGAATAATCTGGTTGGTATCCACATAAATTTCAAGTGCATCTCTCTCATTAATATCCAGGGTTCTGCGCAATTCAATAGGCAGAACAATACGACCTAATTCGTCAACCTTCCGCACGATTCCGGTTGATTTCATAGTTTTTTCCTCCTTTTGACGTTTCTTACACCGATTCTGATGTTTTTGCATTTGCCTGCCCCTTAAATATAGCGGATTTTTGTAAATTTGTCAAATAATTACAACGATTTTTTTGAAAAAATTCATTTTTTATCAATGGAACCCTGTATGAATGCAAAATATTGACCGGCTATTTTTGTAAAAGATAGACAGAAATTATCTAAAAAACCACATTTTGGGGGGATTACTATGATGAGCTGGATCTTTTGTATCCTGGTAGGGCTGTCATTTTTATTTGGGGCCTTGACAGGGCGGATGCCCCAGGTATCCCAGGCAGCGATCAGCTCCTGCTCGGAGGCGGTACAGCTGGTCATTACCCTCCTGGGAACCATGTGCCTCTGGAGCGGACTTATGAAGGTGGCGGACCAATGCCGGATTACCGACGGACTGGCACGGCTCTTTTCTCCCCTCAACAAGCGCATCTTTAAAGGATTGGATCAAAAATCCAAAGCAGCTAAGGCCATCTGCATGAATATGGCTGCCAATCTGCTGGGCCTTGGGAACGCCGCCACCCCTTTAGGGCTGACAGCGATGAGGGAACTGGAAAAAATTTCTCCCCAGCCTGGGGTGGCCAGCAACCATATGGTGACATTTGTGGTCCTCAACACAGCCTCTCTCCAGCTGATTCCCACCACCATTGCCGCTCTGCGCCTAGAGATGGGCTCTCAAGCCCCCTTGGATATTCTGCCGGCCGTATGGGTTACCTCCTTGTGCTCCATTGCGGCAGCCCTTTTTGCAAGCCGGATCTTTGGCATACTGACCGGAGGCGGTAAAAAGGGAAAAAAGGAAAAAAGAAGCAGGCTGAAACCAGCGGCTTAGGGGGAAGGAGTATGACGGATTACATCATACCGGCCATCATTGTTTTCATTGTGGTTTACGCCCTCATCAAAGGCGTCCCGGTTTTTGATGTTTTTATTTCAGGGGCGAAGGAAGGCTTTGGAACGGCGACATCGGTGTTGCTGGCGCTGATCGGTCTGATGACTGCCATCGGTATGTTTAAAGCCTCCGGAGCCCTGGATATGCTGACCGCCGCTATAAGGCCCTTGGCCCAGATGGTCCACATTCCACCGGAGGTGGTGCCGCTGGCCATCGTCCGGCCTATTTCTGGATCAGGGGCGCTGGCTGTGTTTCAGGATATCCTCAAAAGCTATGGGCCGGACAGCCTCATCGGCCAGGTAGCCAGCGTCATGCAGGGCTCTACCGAAACCACCTTTTACACCATTGCTGTCTATTACGGAGTCACCAAGGTACAGCGCACCCGCCATACCCTGGCAAGCTCTTTGGTAGGAGACGTGACCGGATTTTTTATGAGCGCTCTCACCGTCCAGCTGATCCTTCGATAGAGATAAAAGAGCACCGGGCCACGGCCCAGTGCTCTTTTATTTGTTTATTTGATGAATCCAACCTTTTTATAGACCTTGTCCAGCACCCGCTGGGAGATGGCCAGAGCCTGCTGGGCCCCCTTCTGATAGCAGTCTTCCAGATAGGCTTTATCCTTCATCAGTGCGTCAAAACGCTCCCGAACAGGGCGGAGGTGTTCGGCCACCGCTTCGCCAACGGCAACCTTAAAGTCCCCGTAGCCCTTGCCGGAAAACTCGTTTTGAATTTCTTCCAACGTCTTTCCGGTGACCACACTGTAAATGGTCATCAGATTGTTGATGCCGTCTTTGCCCTCCCGGTAGGCTACCTCCATTTCGGAGTCGGTCACCGCCCGTTTGAACTTTTTCACAATAGTTTCGGGCCGATCCAGAATAGAAATAAAGGCGTTGGGATTGGCGTCGGATTTGGACATCTTCTTGGTGGGGTCGGCCAGGGACATGATTTTGGCCCCCGCCTTGGGAATATAAGCGTCGGGAATGGTGAATACGTTGCCATAGACCCCGTTAAAGCGCTGCGCCACATCCCGGCAAAGCTCCAGATGCTGTTTTTGATCGATTCCCACCGGCACCAAATCCGCCTTGTAAAGCAGAATGTCGGCGGCCATCAGCACAGGATAATCAAAAAGTCCGGCGTTGATGTTATCGGCATACCGGGCGGATTTGTCCTTAAACTGGGTCATCCGGGAAAGCTCGCCGAACTGGGTGAAACAGTTAAGAACCCAGGTGAGTTCCGCGTGGTTTTTTACATGGCTCTGGATAAAGGTGATAGACTTTTCCGGATCGATGCCACAGGCTAGGATGAGCGCATAGGCCTCCAGGGTATTTTGCCGCAGCTTCTGAGGATCCTGGCGGACGGTGATGGCATGCATATTGACAATGGAATAGATGCAGTTGTAATCCTCCTGCAGGGTAACCCAGTTTTTGATGGCACCCAGGTAATTGCCCAAGGTCATGATGCCGGTGGGCTGAATGCCGGAAAAGATTACTTTTTTGCGGGCGGGAGTACCGCTTTCCGGTTGTTTGACAGATTCGCTCATAGCAAAAAGCTCCTTTAGAACATTTCTTTGGTCAGCCGGCCTAAAATCTCACAGCCCTCAATGATCTTCTCATCGGTGGGAGTGGAGAAATTCATGCGGAAAGAGGTGGTCGGATCGGTGGCCTGGGCCATAAAGGCATTACCCGGCACCATGGCCACGCCGTTTTCTACAGCCTTCTGGCAGAAGCCGAGCATATCGCTGCCCTGCGGCAGGGTGCACCAGAGGAAAAGTCCTCCCTCCGGGTTGGTATGGGTCACATTGGGACTGAAATGCTTGTCCATTTCAGAGATCATCAGACCGCATTTTTTACGGTAAATCTCCCGCAGATTCGCAATGTGCTGATCAAAATCATACTCTGCCAAGAACCGCTCACAGATCATCTGGCTAAGGATGGTCGTATGCACGTCGGTACACTGTTTGGCTACTACAATCTTGCCCATAAGATTTTTATTGGCTACCAGGTATCCTACCCGCAGGCCGGGGGAGAGAACCTTGGAGAAGCTGCCGCAGTAAACGACCAGCCCATCCTCATCCAAGGTTTTGATGGCGGGTACATCTTCACCACGAAAACGCAGTTCGCCATAGGGATTGTCTTCTAAGATGATGACGCCGTATTTTTTGGCCAGGGCATAGACGGCCTTTCTCTTCTCATAGCTCATGGTAATGCCGGAGGGATTCTGGAAGTTGGGGATGAGATACATGAGCTTGGTATTGGAATTTGCCTTCAGCGCTTCTTCCAGTTTTTCGATGTTGATACCGTCTTGGTCCATCGCAACGCCCACCAGGTTGGCGTTATAGGAGCGAAGGGTATTGAGTGCTCCTACAAAGCTGGGGTTTTCCACAATAATGGTATCCCCTTCATTGCAAAGGCATTTGCAGACCAGATCGATGCCCTGTTGGGCGCCGGAAACGATGATGAGGTCGTCGTCTTCCCCCATGACGCCGTACCGGCTGCGGCACATTTCCTTCATCATGTCCCGCAGGGGAGGATACCCCTCGGAGATGGAATACTGAAGGGCACCGATGGGATTTTGTCCCATAATTTCAGCGGTAATTTTTTCTACCGCCTCACAGGGGAAGGCCTCAGGTGCCGGATTGCCCGCGGCAAAGGAGATGATATTAGGGTCAGCCGTAGCTTTCAAAATTTCCCGGATGGCAGAAGGCTGCAGCGCCTCCATTTTATCGGAAAATGTATAATTCATAAGGGTCATCCTTTCTGATAATTTAACAGAATATTATTATATTTATTTTATCACAATCCAGTACTGGTGAAAAGGGAATCTTTCACAATTTGATTTTCATAGGGCCCCTTCTTGATCGAAAAGACAAAATTTCCCCGCCTTTTAGGGCGATCACCGTCAAACAGACAAAAAAATCGGTGGGATTGTGACAAGGTTTTCTTTTGGGACAGGCTATAATTACAACAAAAGGAAATAATTTCCAAATAATCATCCTATGCTTTTGATTTCACATTTATTCCAGAAAGGGAGGGAGAACAGATGAAGAACATGCCAGCTACCGCTTCGGGAATTTCAGAGAAGATTTCTGACTTTCTGCGGGAACATCGGGTGGTTTTCCTGTTTCTGCTGACGGCGCTGCTGGGATATATTTTTGCCAATGCGGTGATGATTGAATCTATCGCTCCTTTTGGGGTGGCATTTGCCGCCGCCATGAGCTATGATTACGCCATCGCCGCCTTTGCGGGAACTCTCATCGGTTACCTGGTGCCAATTACCAGTGATTCCAGCATGAAATATGTGGTGGCAGTACTCATTGTCATCGGCGTCCGCTGGACCCTCAACAAGATTCGGCCCTTGCGCCGCAACATGGCGTTTTCCTGTGCCGTAGCGTTTGCCGCCTTGTTTGCCACCAACATCCTGGCCATGCCCCAGATCGAGATTTTCTCTGTCATCATGGCCTTCGCCGAAGGAGCTCTGGCTGCCGGCAGCACCTATTTCCTCGCCAAGGCCCTGGAGCTGATGGATACCACCAAGAGCCTGGGGGAATTTTACAGTGCCAGCGCGCCCTGTCTCATGATCTCCCTGGGGATATTGCTCATAGCTCTGGGATCTATGCAGATTGGCGGATTTTCCATCGGTCGGATGATATGTGTCCTGGTGACCTTGATTGCCGCCTTTTCCCTGGGTGGACCGGGCGGAGCGGTTACCGGTATCTCAACCGGTGTTGCCATGGGGCTCATTAGTCAGCAGTACGGACATCTGGTCATGTCCTATGGTTTAGGCGGCCTTCTGGCGGGAGTCTTTTCCTCCTTTGGGAGGGTGGCCTCCTGCGGCATCTTCATTGTGGTCAACGCGGTCAGTGCCTTGGTCTCCGGCGCAGGACTGGATGTCTATTCCACCCTTTATGAGGTCTTTGGCGCCACGGTTGTTTTTATGTTCCTTCCGGCGTCTGTTTTTACCTCGGTCCGGGAGCTTGCCCAGCCCCATGTGGATCCCAACCGGCTGCTGGACATCAAAAATATTGTGGCAGGCAGGCTGCACTTTGCTTCCACTGCCATGACGGATATTGCCAAGACGACCCGGGCGGTGTCGGACAAGCTGACCAAACTCAGCGCCAGCGACATCAGCACCGTCTACAATCGGGCGGCGGATAAGGTCTGCGCCCGGTGCGGGATGAACGCTTTCTGCTATGAAACCAATTATACCAACACCATCGATGCCTTTAACAACATGGTAGCAGGGCTCAAGGAACAGGGCAGTGTTTCCAAGGAGGATGTGCCAGAGCATCTGGTCAAACGCTGCTGTAAGCTGGAGGAACTTTTGGAGGAAATTAATCATAACTACAGCCACTATTTGACCGAGGCGGCCATGGGCAGAAAGGTGACCCAGATCCGCGGGGTGGTCACCGACCAGTTTGAGGGCATCTCCATGATGCTGGATGCCATGTCGGCGGAGATGGCGGATATCCGCAGCATTGATGGGGAGATGGTCAAAAATGTGACAGAGGTCATGAAGAAAAATGAGCTGGAGCCGCTCTATGTCAATTGCTATGAGGACCGCTTTTCCCGAGTGACGGCGGAGGTGACCATCCGGGACCGGCAGCGGCATAGGATTTCAAAAAAGAATCTGGCCATGGATCTGTCGGAAATCTGTGAGCGGGAGTTTGACTATCCGATTATCCAGAACGCCGACGACATGATTAAGCTCACCTTTATGGAAAGCCCCAACTTTGTGGCCAGATGGTCTATCGCCCAGCACAACGCGGGAGGGGCTAAGCTCTGCGGGGACGCCTATGACTGCTTTGTGGACAGCAAGGGCCGGGCCAATCTGATCATCAGTGATGGTATGGGCAGCGGGAAGCGAGCTGCGGTGGACGGCGCCATGGCGGCAAGGCTGATCTCTGAACTTCTGAAGGCAGGCGTTGACTACGACGCGGCGCTCAAGATGGTCAATTCCTCCCTGCTCATCAAATCCGGAGAAGAATCTCTGGCCACTCTGGACATTGTTTCCATCGACCTATTTACCGGCATTGCCCAATTTATGAAGGCAGGGGCCGCCCCCACCTTTGTGCGGCACGGAAACAAGGTGGTCAGGATAGAAAGCTCCTCCCTGCCGGCGGGGATACTCATGGGCGTCGGTTTTGAGAAGAAGAGTATGACTTTGGGAGACAACGACCTGGTGGTCATGGTCTCCGACGGATGCCTGGCTCCTGACGAAGAGTGGATTCAGGCGGAAATTGAAACTTACGGGAAAAAGGATGCGGAGGAGCTGACCCAGAGGCTGATTACTCAGGCCCAAAAGCGGCAGCCTGATGGACATGATGACGATATTACCGTCATTGCCGCTAGAATTTCCCGGGTTTCCTAGATGATTTTTGCGATCCTCTTATTTATCGTATAGTTCCCCATGAACGCCAAGTTCATGATCCCTTCCCATCCCCTCTATACAGAAAGAAGGCTGCCCTCAAGCAGCCTTCTTTCTGTATCTGGAAAAGACAATAAGAAAAACCGGCGGACGATTGTCCGCCGGTTTTATTGGATCAGGAAATATTCTTACGCTTTGCCAGCGCAGCCCAGGACAGTATTGATCTTGTGGGCCACCATATCTTTGATAGCGGTACGGGCCGGGGCCAGGTACTGACGCGGGTCAAAGTGGCTGGGATTCTCAGCGAAGTATTTGCGGATGGTGCCGGTCATTGCCAGGCGCAGGTCGGAGTCCACGTTGATTTTGCATACCGCCATGGTTGCGGCCTGGCGGAGCATATCCTCGGGGATACCAATGGCGTCGGGCATCTGGCCGCCGTATTTGTTGATCATTTCGACAAATTCAGGAATGACGGAGGAAGCACCGTGCAGAACAATGGGGAAGCCGGGCAGACGTTTGCCGACCTCTTCGAGAATATCAAAGCGCAGCTGAGGTTTCTGGCCGGGTTTAAATTTGTAGGCACCATGGCTTGTCCCGATAGCAATAGCCAGGGAATCAACGCCAGTCTGCTCAACAAAAGCCTGAACCTCTGCGGGATTTGTATAAGAAGCATCTTCTGCGCTAACGTTAACCGCATCCTCGATGCCAGCCAGACGGCCGAGCTCCGCCTCTACAGTAACGTTATATTTATGGGCATATTCTGCTACCTTGTGTGCCAACTCAACGTTCTCCTCAAAGGGAAGGTGAGAACCGTCGATCATAACGGAGGTAAAACCGCCGTCGATGCAGTCTTTGCACAGCTCAAAGGAAGAGCCATGATCCAGGTGCAGGGCGATGGGGATGTTGGGGTTTTCCTGCACTGCGGCCTCTACCAATTTGACCAGATAGGTGTGGTTGGCATATTTACGGGCGCCAGCGGAAACCTGAAGGATAACCGGAGCGTTCAGCTCCTGACAGGCTTCGGTAATGCCCTGGACGATTTCCATGTTGTTGACATTGAATGCGCCGATTGCGTAACCGCCGTCGTAGGCTTTCTTGAACATTTCCCTTGTATTTACTAATGCCATTGGAATCACTCTCCTACATGTTGATGTAATTTTATTATACCATAGTTTAGGAAAAGAACCAAGGAAAATCGTAGCTTTATTTAGACTTTTGACATAAAAATGTCAGGAATTTATCTGTCACTTCTGCTTAAAGTTTATTTTTGACCGAAGAGCTGGGGGTGGCAGCGGCTGTAGTGGAACAGATACTGCTGAGCGATGCCCTCGATGCCCTGGGTACAGGCAGGCAGCCCCTGGGGATACAGGGTGGTGACGCATTTTTTCATCCAAACGTCCATGGGGCAGCACTTCATCCGGCCAAAACCGTAAAGCAGCGCGCATTCAGCCACTTTGGGCCCCACACCATGAATCTGCATCAGTGTTTCCCGGGCCGTTTCCACATCCATGGTTTCCACCTGGGTAAGGTTAATCTGTCCGCTGGCCACCTTCCGGGCCGCATCCACCAGGTATTTAGCGCGAAATCCGCATCGCACCGGCCCAAGGTCATCGGGGGAAAGCTCCGCCAGCCGATGGGCGCTGGGAAAGGCGTATCCCCCTTCTACCGGTTCTCCAAATTGCTCGCATAGCCGGCGGACCAATCCTTTGATCCGCTTAATGTTGTTGTTCTGGCTGAGGATAAAGGAGCACAGGGCTTCCCAGTGATCCTGGTGAAGAATGCGGATACCGGGTGCAAAGCGGGCGGCTTCGGCCAAAATGGGGTTCTGGGAGAGCCGCTCCTTTAAAGCGCCATAGTCACGATCTAGGTCGAAGTAGGACCGCCATAAGGCATTGAAGTCCTCTGGTGTGATGTCAAAAAAGGATATAGTGTCGCCCTCTTGCGAAACCCGGCAATATTTTCCGAAGGCAATGCCGGAGAAGCTGCCATCTTCTAGCATCTCCCAACGGAAGCATTGACCGCAGTCTAGGGTTTGAGCGAGGTCAAAATCAGGACAATGGATTTTTACAACAGGTTCGGCCAAACATAGGGGCATGAATTCGATCCCTTTCTTTTTCTTTCGATGTTGATTTTTCAATTATAGCATGAAAACGACAGGATCACCATGTCCCTTCCAGCAATTGCCCCATTTGGATAGGGAATGACAGGAATGTCGAAAGAAGATGTTGGGAATGAAAATGCGATGTAAATTTTCTTTCCACCATCCGCTTTCCACAAGTTCCACAAGGGGATTTTTTTGAAAATACCAGCATCTTTTCAGTCGCTTACCTAGCTTTTCCACATTTTCCACATGGTTTTCCACTGTTTTTTGTGGATTGTGGGAAGAAGGATAAAAAGAGGGGCACAGAGGATGATAAAATCCTGAATGGGAAACTGCATAGGCAGGAAAGAACTGGAGCAAAATAGAGGTAGATTTTATCCGGTAGGTCCGGGGAGAGGGTGGTAGAAATGCTCAAAGGAGTCAACAAAAAGGTGGTTGAGGTGGTCAATCCAGAAAATGAATGTTTTGAGCGGGTGATTTTTATCTTAAAGGACAGCGCGTCTCGGGAAAGTGAAGCCCATTTAGCCCAAAAAGCGGCAAAATACATCGATTTGGTGAAAAAAGAGGCGCCAGCAGCCATGGCCTGTACATTGCCGGTCCTTCCAAAGGCGCGCCGGTTTTCCCGGAAAAAACTGCTCCTCCTCGCCGCGATGATTCTGGTTATAGCCGGAATTCTATTGACCCTGTTTCTGCTGTAGACATGTATTTTTTGCAACAAAGGGGAGAATATGGGGAATTTTCGGTTTTTATTTGAGGCAACCTATGGTATAATATCCCCATATGGACAGTTTTACCCAAGCAGGGCAGAGGCTGGCCTGAACCCGGCCTGTAGGGGCGGAAAATGAAACTGTCCCGCCGTTTTCGGCGGTATGCAGGCGGTGGGAGGACATAATGGAAACAGCAGAGAAAAAACAGAGACAGCATCCTGACATAGTGGCCGGAAGGAACGCGGTTTTGGAGGCCCTTCGGTCAGGGAGGACGATTGACAAAATAGATATATTGGCAGGCGAGGGCAAAGGCAGTATCGGAAAGATTGCTGCTATGGCAAGACAGGCAGGCATCCCGATTCGGGAGACCAGCGCCCAGAAGCTGGATAAGCTCTGTCCCGGGGTTAACCACCAAGGGGTGGTAGCTTTTGTAGCTGCCCATGATTATGCCACCTTGGACGATATTTTTGCAAGGGCCCAGGCCCAGGGGGAAGCGCCTTTCCTCCTCATTGCCGACGAGCTGGAGGATCCCCATAACTTGGGCGCCATCATCCGGACGGCGGAGGCCTGCGGTGCCCACGGGATCGTGATCCCGAAACGGCGCAGCGTGGGGCTGACCTCCACGGTGTACAAAACGGCGGCCGGCGCCTGTGAGTATCTGCCGGTGGCCCGGGTATCCAACCTGGCCTCTGCCATCGACGAGATGAAGCAGCGGGGCCTGTGGATTTATGGCGCCGATATGGACGGCGAGAACTGGTGCAGCCAGGACTATACCGGCGGTGTGGGATTGGTCATCGGTGCGGAAGGTTTCGGCATCAGCCGCTTGATCAAGGAAAAATGTGATTTTATTGTCAGCCTTCCTATGTGTGGGAAGATTTCTTCCCTCAACGCATCGGTGGCGGCAGGAATTTTGATGTACGAGGTGACGCGGCAGCGCCGGCATATTCCGGCGAAATAAGCGGCGATGAAGTTGTGATGGGAAGTGAAAGGGAATAAAATGGACAAAAAATACAGCGTAGACGATATCCTCAATGAGGTCAAAAGAAAACGAGAGCGGGAAGCGGTGGCGACGCCCACAAGACCGGCAGAAAAGATGACGGAGGAAGAGGCGTTTCATTTTGACGGGGAGGCTTTCGAGTCCGCCAAAGAGGAACCCGTTCCTCAAGAAGGGCCGGAGCCTTTACATCAGCCTCCCAAAGAACCAGAAGATGTAAAAAAAACGCCGGTGAGGGAGAAATCCCCTCGACAAGCTGCTATGGAGGATTTTACCTCCCGTTTTTCCCAGGAGTTTGTGCCACCAAAACCACAGGCCCATGTGAAGGTAGAAAACACGGAACCAGCTGCCCCTCAGGAGCCGGCTCCCCCAGCGATACATACCGCCGGGGAAGAAAAAAAGGAGGTTCCGGCGCCGGAAGGGAAGCGGGAATCGTCGGCGGAGACTGGGGACGGATTTCACTTCGCGGCCCCGGAGAAACCGGCATTTACCTCTTTCTTTACAGAGGATGAGGCTCAGAACCAACAGGCCCAGATTGGCTTTACCCGGGTGGTGGATGGAGAAAAGGTCCACACTATTGATGAAAAGGTCATTGAGCAGCATCAGGCGGTGCAGAAAAGCCGGGAGAAAAAAATCCAGGATTTCGTCTTGTTTTCCGATGAGGAGCCGGAAAACGATCCGGAGGAGGAATACAGGGATCCGGAACCGCAGGAGGAAATTGACGACTATTATTCCAAAGAGGACAAGCCGTCGATCATCCATGATCTGAGCAATCTGCACACCTCACTTTTCATCCGCATCTGTGTGGTAGGGCTGATGTGCCTTTTCAGCGGCTATCTCACAGCGGCAGAGTCTTTGTCCCTGCCCATACCGGCGGCCATCAGTCCGGCTACGGCGCCGCAGATTTACGTAATCTGCCAACTGGCCCTGGTGCTGATCGGCGCTGTGATCTGTCACCAAACGGTAGGGGGAGGTATGATCTCCCTGCTGAAACTGCGGGCGGACAGTGACAGTTTGACGGCCCTGGCCGCCCTGTCGGTGATCATCGGATGCGTGGCCACCGTCATTGCCCCTGAAAGTTTCGGCTCGTCCACGGTACACCTTTATCCCATCGTCGCCCTGTTGGGACTATTCTTTAACACCTTGGGCAAGCTGCTGATTGTCCGAAGGGTGGCGGTCAACTTCCATATTGTTTCTGCCGACGGGGAAAAGTTCACCCTTTCCCGGGTGGAGGATGAAAACGTCGCCTTTGAGCTGACCCGGGGTATGGGGATTACCAAGCCCGATGCCGCTGTTTCGGTGAAAACCCATTTCCTCTCCAACTTCCTGGAGTATTCCTATTGTGAGGATGTCACCGACAATGTCAGCCGCATTTTGGCACCCATCAGCCTGATCGGCGCCCTGGTGGTTTCCATCTCCTGCTATTTCTTGGATAAGAGCGTGTTTGAGTGCATCACCATCTTTAGCTCTATCCTTTGCATCTGTGCCCCATTTACCGCCATGCTTATTGCGAATCTGCCTCTTTATAAAGCGGCGAAACGGCTCTCAAAAGAGGGTGGTATGGTCTCGGGGTACCGGGCCATCGAGGAGTTTTCTGATATCAACGCTGTAGTGGTTTCCGCCAGCGACCTATTCCCCAAAGGCTCTGTCATGCTCCATGGGATCAAGACCTTTGGCCAGCGCCGCATTGACGAAGCTATTCTGGACGCGGCCAGCGTGGTGTGCTCCTGTGAGACTACATTGGCGGACATCTTTTTGCAGGTCATTGAGGGAAAACAGGATATCCTTAAGCCGGTGGACTCTGTGGTCTATGAGGATGGGATGGGACTTTCTGCCTGGGTGGATTCCAAACGGGTGCTCATCGGCAACCGGGAGTTGATGCTCAACCACGGTGTGGATATCCCTTCCAAAGATTATGAGGAGCGCTATGCCAAGGACGGCCGAGAAATCCTGTATCTCTCCAATTCCGGGGAGCTGACGGCCATGTTTATCCTCAGCTATAATCCTTTAGAGCATATCCGGGATGCGGTGGATGAGCTGGTAGAAAGCAATATGGTGCTTTTGGTGACCACCAATGATCCGAACATAACGGCTCAAAAGATATCCTCCCTTTTTGGTGTTGGCATCGAATATGTGAGCATTCTTTCCACCCGCCTGCGGGAGGATTTACGGGATATGCAGAAGGTGAAGGCAAAGACGCCGGCCTCCATTGCTTTTGCCGGCAAGTTTTCTGTGTTGACCGATACGCTGTCATCCCTGTTTGCCATCCGCAGTTCCATCAATATGGGGCTCATTATCCAAACAGTGGCGGTGGTTATCGGCTATGGCCTTTCGGTATTCTTCGCCTACTTTGGCGGCATGGCCCAACTCAGCGTACTGTCCGTCCTAGTTTATCAGGTGTTCTGGCTTATTGCTGTATTCATCCTCAACATTGTCAAAAAAGTATAAGGTGCAGAGGCCTCCGCAAAGACGCTTGCGGAGGCCTCTTTAATACGTGGGCTGAGACACCCTTATTCCCATAAAATTGGTTTTAGTAATCTTAACAGCGGGAATTTCTACATTATGCACAAGGGTGTGGAAACGTTTTTGGCAGGACAGAACAGCTTTTTTGCAAAATTTCGATTGATTAATCGGTCAACCTTGTGTATAATATACACGATAAGTCTGAATTATGCGGAGTAATTTTATCGAATTTAGACAATAAATCTTCGCCGCTCTTGTACGTATAGCTTTTTTTCGGAGAGCTTTGTCGGTAAAACAGAGCAAAAGTGGAAAGGAGAGACTTATATTGAAACAGTATACTGCTGACAGGATCAAAAACATAGCCTTGGCAGGCCATGGTAGCGCAGGAAAAACTTCGCTGGCAGAGGCACTGCTGTATCAGGCAGGTGCAACAGACCGCTTGGGCAAGATTGAGGATGGAAACACTGTTTCCGACTTTGATCCTGAGGAGATCAAGAGAAAAGCTTCCGTATCCACCTCCATTCTGCCCATTGAGCACGATGGATATAAAATCAATATCATCGATACTCCGGGACTGTTTGATTTTGCCGGCGGTTTCTATGAAGGCGTACGGGCGGCTGAAAGCGTAGTCATCGCCATTTCCGGAAAATCCGGCGTGGCGGTTGGCTCTGAAAAAGCCTACAAGCTGGCTGTGGAACAGGGCAAATCCGCCATGTTCTTTGTGGGAAAACTGGATCGGGAAAGCGCCGATTTCTATAAGGTGCTGGAGGAGCTCAAGGCGAGTTTTGGACCTGCCGTTTGCCCGCTGGTAGTTCCCTATGTGCGCAACCAAAAGGTTCTGTGCTATGTGGACCTGGTGGACATGAAGGCATATGAATATGAAAACGGAAAGGCAAAAGAAATCCCCATGCCGGAAATTGGACATCGGCTGGAAGGCTTGGTTGCGGCTATTTCTGAGGCGGTTGCCGAGACGGATGAGGCCCTTTTCGATAAATATTTTTCCGGCGAACAATTTACCCCAGAGGAGATGCATCGGGGTATCGCCAACGGCATCAAATCTGGCACCATCGCGCCGGTTTACTGCGGTTCCAGCCTGACCCTGGAGGGCATCGATTTAATGCTTGACGGCATGGCGAAACTGCTGCCCTCCGCCAAAGACAAGGCCGGAGAAATCGCAGTGGATGCAAACGAGGAGCCTGTGGAAATTGAATGCGACGAAAACGCTCCTTTGGCGGCCTATGTGTTTAAAACAGTGGCAGACCCCTTCGTGGGCAAACTGTCTTATTTTAAAGTTGTTTCGGGCAAACTATCTCCCGAGGTGGCTCCTGTCAATGCCCGTACCGGACAACCGGAACGCCTGGGCAAGATGCTCTGCGTCCGCGGCAAAAAACAGGAGGAAGTCAAGTATATCGGCGCCGGCGACATCGGCGCAGTGACCAAACTGAGCGAGACCAAGACAGGGGATACCCTCTGTGATCCCAAACGGGTGGTTTCCTTTGAAAAAACCAATTTCCCGGCGCCTACCTTATCCATGGCCATCAAAGCAAAGGCTAAGGGAGATGAGGGCAAGATTGCCCAAGGCATTGCAAGGCTGATGGAGGAAGATATGACCATTGCCTTTGAGCAGAACAATGAAACCCATCAGCAGGTGCTCACCGGCTTAGGAGAGCAGCATCTGGATGTTATCATTTCCAAGCTGAAATCCAAGTTTGGCGTGGATGCCAGCTTGACACGTCCTCGGGTTGCTTACCGGGAGACCATCCGCAAGAAGGTCAAGGTGGAAGGCAAACACAAGAAACAGACCGGTGGTCATGGACAGTACGGCCATGTCTGGATCGGATTTGAGCCGTATGATGGCGATGATCTTCTCTTTGAAGAAAAGGTATTTGGTGGATCTGTACCTAAGGGCTTCTTCCCGGCAGTAGAAAAGGGGCTGCGGGACTGCATCAAGAAGGGTACTTTGGCTGGATATCCCATGGTAGGGCTGAAAGCTACCTTGTTAGACGGTTCCTATCACCCGGTAGATTCCTCCGAAATGGCCTTTAAGATGGCGGCTACCCTGGCCTATAAAGCAGGTATTCCGCAGGCAAGCCCTGTCATTCTGGAGCCTATCGGCACACTGAAAGCCCAGGTGCCGGACACCAATACCGGCGATATCATCGGCGAACTCAATAAGCGCCGGGGCCGTGTCCTGGGCATGAACCCGCTGGGCGACGGCATGCAGGAAGTGGAGGCAGAGGTCCCCATGTCCGAGATGTTCGATTTCACCACAGTGCTTCGCTCCATGACACAGGGAAGAGGAAGCTTTAGCCTGACCTTTGCCCGGTATGAGCAGCTGCCAAACCAGTTGGAGGCTGCGGTTATCGAGGAAGCAAAGGCCAACGAGGAAGAAGAATAGTCTTTAGTAATCCTTTACATAATGCTCATGTACGGTAAGGAAGCAAGCAACCGAAAACAAGAGATAGACCGCCAGCACTACACTATTCCGAACCAAAGACCAAAAGATAAGCATTGT
>CAJFSX010000003.1 GCA_904419775.1 Candidatus Pararuminococcus gallinarum
AATTCCCTCTACAACATTGTGGACAGTTTTTTCGTCGCGCAGATCAGCGAGGAAGCGATGACGGCATTATCGTTGGTTTACCCGGTTCAAAATTTTATCCATGCTGCCGGAATTGGATTTGGCGTTGGGATCAATGCAGTGATCGCCTTCTATCTGGGCGCGGGAGAAGCTGAAAGAGATAGACGCACGGGCCCGTAGCAACACCTACCGGCTGGACACCTTGGAAGAGTGGAAAAGTGAGGCGGAGAGAAAGCATGACGAATACGGGCAGAGGATCACCAAGACAGAGACAAATGTAGATAATCTGACCAAGTCCATGTCGGCGCTGACCAAAGCCCTATGGGGTATTGCCAGCGCCATCCTGGTAGCCTGCGTCACTTTCTTTATACGGTAATGAAAAGAGCCCTGTTCCCACCTCTGTAATAGAGGGAAGGAGCAGGGCTTTTTTACTGTGTATTTTCTGTGTATTACGATGCGTAAAATTGTATTATTCTGTGTCATTCTATGGCACTAAGAAAATAGATAAAAAAACTTGATTTTTCCGCAGAGACATGCGGATTTTCGCATAAAAACAGGCTCCGTAGGAATACCCTACAGAGCCTGTTTTTGGCGGAGAAGGAGGGACTCGAACCCTCGCGCCAGTTACCCGGCCTACGCCCTTAGCAGGGGCGCCTCGTCACCAACTTGAGTACTTCTCCATGGTAACAAATATAAATCTATTTGATTGATGATGGTGTTCGATGGCGGAGAGGGTGGGATTCGAACCCACGGCTCTTGCGAGTCACTGGTTTTCAAGACCAGCTCCTTAAACCCCTCGGACACCTCTCCATAGCAATGTGACGCAAATTATAATAGCATAATTTGCGCCACAAGTCAACCTTTATTTGTCTTTATTGCCCAAACGAGGGGAAGCTTCCGCAAGAAATTCTGGCTCCCTTGGGAAGCGGGGAGAAATGGTCCAGAGATACGAATCGTCAGCCGATGAGATCCTTCTTATCATAGAGGGACAAAACAATGGTACAGGAGATGCAGTAGAGAAGAAGGCTGATGACCATGAGGAGAAACAGGGAGGAACTTTGCATAAAGGAAAGGATGCGGCTCATGATATCGGTGCTAAAGGCACAGAAAAAGAGGATGAAGTAAAAGACCATAGCGACAATCCGCCCCTTGACGCCGCCTAGGAAGATAGAGAAGGGATACTGGATGGCCAGATAAACCATGGCGATAATAAAGGCCAGAGCGTAGTAGTCGCTAAGCTCTCCAAAACCGGGACGCCCAGGATCGGTCAAAATAAGGCTGCCTAGACTGGAAGAGACAAAACAGAGAAGGATGCCGATCATGGTCATAACGAAGGTAAAGGCGTATTTGCCAATGATATACTCGCTGCGCCGGATTGGAAGAAAGGCGTAGTAATTCTGGGTGTGGTAGGCTTCGTCATAGGTGATAAGCCCATAGCCCAGCAGATAGACCACCAGCAGCAGAATAAAGGAGATGACCTGAGGGGCAAAAAAGGCCACGGCTACGGCCGCAATGGGGAGCAATTTATAGATGGGAGAGGCGCTGAAAAGCTTAGCAGCGTCGCAGCCAATCAAATGAAAGAGATTCTGTACCATTACCGCTCATCCTTTCTGGTATAACCGATGAAGATCTGCTCAATATCCGGCGTTTCATAGACGGCTTCTGTGCCAAAGGTATCTCTAGCCCGGGCAGGATCGTCACAAAGGGCCTCAAAACCGAAGCTGTTTTTCTGGAAACTGATGAATTTTTTCTCGGCACTGCCGTCGAGGAGGGAGACAGGCCCTTTGACAATACAGTGGTTTTCGGTCAGCGTTTCCTTATCCCCAAACAGCAGCATGCGGCCCCTGTGAAGAAAGGCGATATAGTCGGCGGCATGATCCAGATCGGAGGTGATGTGGGTGGAGAAAAATACGGTGCATTCCTCCTTTTCCATCATCTCCAGGAGAAGATCCAGGATATCCCGGCGCACCAAGGGATCCAGGTTGGCGGTGGGCTCATCCAGGATGATCAGTTTGGGATGATGGCATAGGGCCATGGCAAGCTCAAACTGCTTTTTCATCCCCTTGGAGAGGGAAGCGTATTTGGCGCCGGCATCCAGATGGAAACGGTCCAGCAGTCTGTCAAAAAAGGGCCAATCCCAGTAGGGGAAAAAGGGAGCGGTCATCTTGGCAATGGCGCGCAGTTTCATACTGGGCCAGTAGCCGGCGTCGTCTCCCACGTAGCCAAGATCCGCCTTAGCCAGATGGCCCGCTTTCTGGGCGTCATGGCCCAAAATGGAAATTGTTCCACCATCCGGCCGGATCATATCCAGAATCAGCTTGATGGTGGTGGTTTTCCCGGCACCGTTTTCACCGATAAAGCCGGTGATGAAACCGGCGGGAACCTGTAATTTGTCGATGGAAAGCTCAAACCTTCCCAGCCGTTTGGTCAGACCTGCAATCTCAATGCGATTTTCCATAACATAGACTCCGTTCCGCCCCATGGGGCAAAAATCAAGTGGATTCAGAATGGGCTGGTTCCTTTTCGTCAGGGGGCCCTTTGTCCGCATCATGTTCCATCTCCCGATAGAGAAGGGTGACAATTTCCGTCAGCTCCTCCAGCGTCATATGGATGGCCAGGGAGGAGGAAACAGCTTCAGAGATTTTTTCCTCAATCTGGGCCACCGCGATATTGCGGATGAGATCCATATTTTGGACGGCCACATAGGTGCCCTTGGAAGGGGCAGTCTCCAGAAAGCCGTCTGCCTCCAGATCGTCATAGGCCCGTTTGACGGTAATGATGCTGACCCGCAGCTCCTTGGCCAGCAGCCGGATGGAGGGCATTGCCGCCCCCTGTGTGAGCTCCCCGCTTAGGATCATGTTTTTGATCTGCTGCTCGATCTGCTCATAAAGGGGGGTGGGGGAGGCGCTGGTCACAATAATATTCACATGGTCACCACCTTGTGTTATTATCTGTATATATTTAGTATATACAGATAATAACACTTAGATACAATCCTGTCAATAGGTATTTTCGGTTTGGCAGAAAAAAACAGGACCCTTCATAGGGTCCTGTTGAAAAGATGGTCACTTATTAAACGGTCAGGTAGAACTGATAGGCATATCCATCGCCGTTATCCGTGGGGATGGTGTAATAGACGTGGCTGAAATAGGCGCTTTCTTCTAAAGCGAGGAAAAGCTCTTCAGCGCTGTGCTCGTCGGGAGATGTGCAGTCCATGATAATGTCGCGGCCTTGAAAGTGGAAGGAGGTAACCTCCACCTGAGGCGGAATGGCCCCGGCAATGGTGAAGAAGATAGCGGTGTCATAATCGGGCAGTTCGTCAAACTCAATGGTAGCGCCGGCCAGGGCCTGGGCATAGGACTGCATCAGGCGGATGGTGTTTTTCTTTCCCAGGATCTGCTCTACATCGGAGAGGGAAATATTTTCCTGGAGGCTGGTGACCACAGTTTGGGCTCCCGAAACTGAAAAATTCCGCAGGGCTTCAGCGCAGAAGGAGGAAAGCAGGATAATGGCAACCAAGGCAAACGCCACCAGAAGCAGGGAAAACAGCCGGTGTCCGGGATTCTTTTTCTGACCGGAAAGGCAGGCCTTGATCCGGGTCCAGAAGCGGGATGCCACAGGGCGCCTCCTCCTTTCTTATATAGGATTAGATTAGGCCAGGCCCAGATACTCCTCCAGGCACTGTCCTGCGGCCTCCATGGCCTTGGCGTTTTCCACCCCTACATAGCGGTAGTGCCAGGGCTCATAGGTAATGCCGGTAATGTCCTGTTTATCTTTGGGATAACGCAGGACAAAGCCGTAATCGGTGCAGTTGTTGATCAGCCAATCAAAGGCGGCGGTTTCCTCAAAGCCTTCATTGAGGTCGCCGTAGTCTTCATAATAGCCGGGATAGACAATATCCAGGGCTAGGCCGGTGTTGTGCTCGCTGGTGCCGGGGAGGGCCACCCACCGGGCGGCTTCCTTCTCCGCCTCCTCCTGGCTGTAGCCGTAGCCCAGCCATTGCTGAACCTGGGCCGCGTAAAGCTCTTCCTGCCGCTGTACCGTCCGGTAGGCGGAGGTGATGGCAAGGCTCACGCCGTCTTCCTGGGCGGCGGCCAGCATTTCGTTAAGGGGCTCCAGGATTCTGGCGTCTACCTGGTAATTGCCGATGACAGTGGCAAGTTCCACGTCATAGTTATCCCCCAGAGGATGAGCGGCGGAGGCGATGACCAGCCGCCAGTCGGTGGGGTCTACAGGAGAACCGGCAGGGGCGGAAGAGGACTCGGAGGAAGGCTCTTGAGACTCTTCTGTGGAAGAACTGGAACTGCTGGAATCCAGGCTCTCCGTCCCGCTGGCACTTTCACTGATAGAGGATGAAGAGGACGAGCTTTCCCGTGAGCTGGATTCCCCCTCTGTATTTCCGCCTAGATTTGCAAAGAGAAGGATGCAGGCGAGGAGGATGAGAAACGGTATGATGACCACAAGCAGTGTCTTTCGGTTATTTTTCCTACGGCGGGGACGGCGTACAGGCTGGGACATGATGAAAACCTCCTGATTTTTTTACAGTCCTTGGTGTTATCTTTTGAGATGTATAGGTATCCTATGCGCTGCCGGGCATGACCCATGCGCGGCAGTACCGTTTTTTATCAAAGATTTCCTGTGGCGTACATGATGACGGAAAGGGCGCATACCGGCGCTGTTTCACACCGGAGGATCCGAGGCCCTAGGGTGACGGGAATCAGCCCCGCTTTGGCCGCCAGCTCCACCTCCTCGGGATCAAAGCCCCCTTCGCTGCCCACAAAGAGGGAAAGAGTCTTCACCTGGGGGGAAAGCAGCTGGGAAAGGGGGCGGCCGCCTCCCTCATAGAAAAAGAGGGAAAGGGGATCCGAGGCCGCCATCTTGACCGCGCTCTCAAAGTCCGCAAGTTCCCCCACCTGCGGAATCCGGCCCCGGCCGGACTGTTTAGCGGCCTCCAAAGCGATGCGGGAGAAACGAGCCAGCTTCCCTGTCATAGCTTTGGGATCGGGTCGGGCCACACAGCGCCGGGTCAGCACCGGAACTACCCGGGAAACCCCTAGCTCCACCGCCTTTTGGATGATGAAATCCATCTTATCCCCTTTGGGGAAAGCTTGGTACAGGGTGACTTGACAGTCCGGCTCCCCAACGCTGGGGCAGGTGGACAGGATCCGGCAGGAGACGGCGTCCTTCTGGATGTTCTCGATCCGGCAGTGATAATCCAGCCCCTTCAGGTCGCACAGGACGATGTTTTCCCCCACCGCCATCCGGAGCACCCGGCCGATGTGGCGGGCGTCAGGGCCGGTGATCAGGGCGGTGTCGCCGCTGATGTTCTCGGTGAAAAAACGGGGCATGACTATCTCTCCTCACAGCGGCAGGAAAGGGCGCACCATCCGCCGCTCTCTTTTTGCTCTTCAATGGACAGGCCAGCTTCGGCCAGGGCGGCCCGGACGTCGTCGATCCGCTCATCGATAATGCCTGAGGCGATAAAGACGCCGCTGGGGTCCAGAAAGCGGGGGATGACCGGGCACAGCCGGATGATGACGTCCGCCACAATGTTGGCGCAGATGAGCTGGAAGGTACCGCTGACCTTGTCGGTCAGATCCCCGCAGACGGTGTGGAGCCGGTCTTCCACCCCGTTGAGAGCGGCGTTTTCCCTGGAAACCTTCACCGCGTTCTCGTCGATGTCCACGCCGATGGCATCCTTAGCTCCCAGCAGCAGGGCCGCGATGGAGAGGATGCCGCTGCCGCAGCCAATATCCAGCACATGGGTGTTTTCGTCTACATACCGCTCCAAAAGCTGCATGCAAAGACGGGTGGTGTCATGGGTGCCGGTGCCAAAGGCCATACCCGGATCCAGCCGGAGCATGGCCTGCCCCGGACGCAGAGGGGTGTCCTCCCAAGAGGGGCAGACCACCAGCCGGGGAGAAATTTCCACTGGATGGTAATATTTTTTCCAGGCGGTGGACCAGTCCTCCTCCTGGATATCGGCAAGCTCGATGTCCAGCCGGCCATAGGAATGGTCTGTATCCTGGGCCTTGAGTGCCCGCAGCATAGATTTTACCCCAGAGAGCTGTTCGGCCCCCTGGAGGTTGTCAGGCAGATAAAGGGTGATTTTTGTTTCACATTGGGCCAGTTTCATGAGTTCTTCGTCCACATAGTCCCAATGGATGGTGGTATCCTTCAAAAAGTCTTGAAAATCCTGGGCGTCCTGTATGGCAAAGCCGGGAAGCCCCAGGGCAATCAGCTGTGTGCTCACCGGGTCGATGCCGGCGGTGGTGGTAAAAATATCGGCTTGTATCCAGTTCATCGATGGCCTCCAAAGATGTAGTGCTTGTCGCAAAGTTTTTTGTTCCTCTATTATAGCGGTTTTTCCCCGCCCCGTAAAGATAAAAGGGGGCGGGGAAATTTACAAACTTTTGGAAAAGCATTGGTTTGACCATCGTGCTATAATAGAGGAACAAAAGAAAGGAGATGGCTATGGAAGGAAAATTTTTCAGGCTGGTGCGGCAGAAGATGATCTGGGTCATTGGAATTGTCTTGGTTGCGGCGCTGCTGGGCTTTAGTATCTACGGCATCTATCGGGCCCGCCAGCAGGAGGGTATCGTCATCCTGGCGCCGGAGGAGTTTTCGGTGGAGGCGGAGACAGAAAACCTGACCCTGGCTACCGTCCACTGGCTGGACGGCTTTTTGGAGCAGTATCAACAACCCTATCTTTCCAGTCTGCGGACCTTGGAAGAGTGGTATATCTCAGACATTGAGGAGCTGGAAAACGGGCAGTATCTAGCGGTACTCTGCGAATTTACCGCCACACCCCAGAGGGCAGGGGGAGAAATCTTCCAGGATTGGGGCATGCAGAACGGAGGAGAGATTTCCTGCCAATGGGTGCTATGGTTTGAGCGAACCCAGCTTTCCGACGGAAGGTTCCGCTATGACATGACCCTTAAGGAAACTCTGGCTTCCTATGAGCTGGGCAAGTATCAGGGCAGCGGACAGCAGGCTCAGGATGAATACAATCAGCAGTTTATAGATGAAATCCCCTATGAGCAGACGGAGTACACCTATAAAATTGAGGATGAAGTTTGTTCTGTAAGCCTAGACGGAGGAAAGACCTGGACCGAGCTTCCCATCTCTCTGGAAGCCCTCTGCACGGTTGGAGATGGCAATTCCTATTACAACCAGCTACAGGAGGGCAGTTATCTCATCACCCCGGAAAAGACTGCCTTTGTCTATGGAGGCACCTGGGAGAGAGGGCTTTCCATCCTCTACAGCGACGACGGGGGAGAGAGCTGGCAGGATGTCCTCATCGACGGGAGCATGGACAGTGTCCGGGTCAAGTTTGTCAGCTTTCCCACCCCGGAGACCGGCTATGTGGTAGCCACCGGCGGCCGCACCATGTCCCAGGAGGGACAGATGATCTACCGCACCACCGACGGTGGCGCCACCTGGGAGCAGACGGGCCGGGGGCCGGAGACATGGCTGCTTCAGTCGGCGGGGTTTGTCAGTGAAGATGTGGGCTTTTTATGTTATCCTGAGGTAGAAGGCTCCCACAATTTCTACCGCACCGAGGATGGGGGCAAAACCTTTACCCCGGTGAAAATTCCTCCGGCAGGGGAGTGGGCGGACGCCTTTGTCATCCCCCAATGTCCCGCCTGGGAAGAGGGCAAGCTTGTAATGCTGGTGGGACAGGGGGAAAACGGCGACCTGATGGGAGGCACTGGCATGGCCCGTTATACTTCAGAAGATCTGGGACTGAGCTGGACCTTTGAGGGGCTTTATGAACCGCCTTCCTATGAGCCGGGCTAAACCGGAAAAACTTTTTACCCCATTGATAGCTAGATTTCCAGCCCGGGAGAGAAGGGATGGTCAGCGATTTGGCTCAGCACATCCCCGATATCCGCGTCAAGGCAGATAGACTGCTTTTCAATGTCCCGGGGACAGAGGGCGTCGCCAAAATTGACACAGGCGTAGGTGGCCTTGGGATTTTTCGCCGTCATCTGCCAGAAGGGATATTTGATGATGACCGGGGTGTTGTAGCCCACCCCCAGCTCCAGGAATAGGACGCGCTGCCCCTGTCTTGTGCGCAGAAAGTTTTCGTAGCGTTGGGCCGCCCGATGCCATCCCTCATCCTCCACAAATGTATTGTCGGCCCGCAGGTTCATGGCCATGGGAGCGCCGCATAGGGGGCAATGGGGGATCAGATCGGTGGGGACGGACATCTTTGGCGGGTTGCCGGCAGGCGGTTTTAACCCCTTTTCCGTGATCTGAAAGCCTTGGGCCTCCACCATCTGGCGGACAACATCCGCGTTGTCGTAGGTTTTATTGTGGCAGGGCTTGGAACACTGCCACAGGCCGTAATCTCCCTGGGTGTAGAACAGCCGGTGACGGTCAATTCCCGCCTTCTGGAAGCAGTGGTCCACATTGGTGGTGATGACGAAGTAATCCTTGTCCTTGAGAAGCTGGAGCAGCCTTTCATACACAGGTTTGGGCGGATCTGTGTAGCGGTTGGCCATAATAAACCGGCTCCAATAGGCCCACTGTTCCTCCAGGGTGGGGAAGGGATAGAATCCGCCGGAATACATGTCGTGAAATCCACATTTTTCCTCAAAGTCGGAAAAAAGCCGCCGGAATCGCTCCCCGTCATAGGTCAAGCCGGCGGAGGTAGACATGCCCGCGCCGGCGCCGATAATCACCGCGTCTGCACCTGCCAACGCAACCCTTAACCGTTCAATTTTGCTGGAGTAAGGCTCGGTAGATGGCTGCGTCCACATCCTTGAAAACATTAAAGATCACCTCCATATTGCTGGGAGTTTTTTCTTTGAACTCCATGACTGTATTGACCGCGATTTCCGCCGCCTGCTGGTTGGGAAAGTGAAATTCCCCGGTGGAGATGCAGCAGAAAGCAACGCTTTTGATATGATTTTCCTCCGCAAGCTCCAGGCAGGAGCGATAGCAGGAGGCCAGCAGGTCACAGTCCCGCTGGGTGAGCCGGCCGCTGACAATGGGCCCCACCGTGTGCAGGATATAGCGGCAGGGCAGGTTAAAGGCCGACGTCAGCTTTGCCCCGCCGGTTTCCTCCTGCCGTCCCTGCCTATCCATGATGCGGGCGCATGCCAGCCGCAGCTGTACCCCGGCAAAGGTATGGATGGCATTGTCAATGCAGCCGTGGCAGGGGACAAAGCAGCCCAGCATCCCGCTGTTGGCGGCGTTGACGATGGCGTCGCAGCGCAGGGTGGTAATGTCCCCCTGCCAGAGATAGATGCCCTCCCGCACCGGATGAAGGCTGTCAAGTCCGGTTATGCCTTTGCGCCGGATTTCCTCCTGGAGGTAGGCGTCCTGCACCTTCAAAAAATCTTCGCTGATAGGCCGGGGCATGCGCACATTGAAAAGGGAGCGAAGCAGGCGCTTTTGCTCCGGCACATCCGGTGGAATCTGGATATCAGCATATTCGGGACGCTCTTCGAGCAGCGCTTGGATGAGGTAGCGCCGTCTTTCTGCCTGTGTCATCTTGCTCCCTCCCGGATCACCGCGTTTTGGGGACAGGCTTGCTGGCAGTTGCCGCAGTGTAAGCAGTGTTCCTGCTGAATAACCGCGGGAAGAAAGCCAAAGTCGATGCAATTTTGGGGACATACCTCCTCACAGGCCCGGCAGCCGGTACAAGCGTCTGTAATCCGAAAGCCTTCTTTTTCCGACTTCCTCTGGCCGATGGAGAAAGAAAACCTTTGAATAGGCTTTTGGGAAAGGTCAAACCACTCGCCGGTACCCTCGAAGAGCTGGAACACTGTCAGCGCCTTTTGGGACTCCGCCGTCGGATAGATTTCCTTCATATAGGGGTTCTTTTGAAGCAGGCGGGGCAGGGGCGCCTCCCCCAGCTCCCGGATTTTGCCCCGGACCGACACCGCCACGCAGGACAGGGTGTCCCGGCCCTTCATGCCGGTCAGCGCCAGGTATCCCTGAGTTTTGAGCCGGTGATAAAATCCCTTTCCCTTGGCTGTGAGAAAGTACAGGCCGTTTTCGTCCGCGTCCATGATGTCGATGGCGCAGGTGACCGGAAGACCGTCGTCATCGACGGTGGCGGCGACGGTTGTGTGAATCTCCTGCTGTAAAAACTTCAAATAATCCATGGTTTACCTCTCCTGACTCAAACTTGGGAAAGCCACGCAAAGAACCCCTTTGCGTGGCTTTCTTTATCAATGAAGACCTTCGTCTTACTGGACGACAACGCTGATCCGCTTTTGGATGTTGCCGCCGCTGACAGCCTCATCGATCATTGCGATGGCGTAGTCCGCATAGCTGATGACGCTTTCCCCTTTGGAGTTTAGCGTCAGTTCCTCGCCGCCCAGGATGTACTTTCCTGTGCGGGGGCCGTCGGCCTGGAAGTCAGCAGCCGGGCTCAGATAGGTCCATTTGACGTCGGATCTCTTGCGAAGCTCTCCCAGGGCCTTTGCCATAGCTGCCGCCAAGGGCTTAAAAGCATCGGGGAAATCCGGGCCGTCGGCCACGCAGGCGGTGTGCTCGGGGTTGACGTAGAGACTGCCGGCACCGCCTACCACCAATAGCCGGGTATCGGTACCGGAAAGGATATCGCATAGATGGGCCAGAGAGGTGCTGTGTTGGGGCAGGGTTTCCTCAGTCCAAGCGCCAAATGCGTCGATGACCACATCAAATCCTTTCAGGTCGGAAGAGGTCAGATCAAACAGATCCTTTTTCAGCACAGACTGTGCCTGTGTCTGGTTCTCTTCCCGAACAACTGCGGTCACATCAAGTCCCCGGCTGACAGCCTCTTTCACAATCAGTTTGCCTGCTTTTCCGTTTGCACAAATTACTGCGATTTTCATCTAAGGTTCCTCCTTTTGTGTCCCTGTGGGGTGCTGCCGCATCAGTCTGGATGCGTGCAACGAATCTTGTCATGTGCTTTGGACCGGCCGGGTTCCTTAGCTCTTGTCTATATTATACCCAGGGGGATTTTGACCGTAAAGTACGCACTTTATTGTGGTATAGTTACCGGGAGGAAACAATTGGACGGTTACCAAAAGGAAACAATTGCGCAGTTATGGGCTTTTTCCCCATTGCCGGGGGAGAAAAATTTTTTTGAAAAAGAAAAGGGCCGTCCGTTGATCTGGCCAACGGACGGCCCTTTTTTATGCATATATCCGGTTCTACGGCGTTTATCCTATGAGAGATTTGAGCGCGTTGACACAGCCTTCAATCCCCAGGGTGCCGCTGTCCAAGACAATGTCGTAATTTTTGAGATCATCCCACTTTTTTGAGGTGTTGGCATGATAGTAATTGGCGCGCTTTTTGTCAAACTTCCGTTTGAAGGTATCTACCTGCGCCGCGGGGACTTGATAGTCCACCATAATCCGCTGCCGCTTGGCCTGTTCATCTGTGCAGCGGATAAATACATTGACAACCCCTTTGCGGTCTTTCAGCGCTTCACAGGCGCAGTGGCCAAGGAAAATGGCAGGGCCTTTGGCGGCAAGCTGCTGAATCGCGGTTTGCTCAGCCACATAGATATGGCCATCCTTTGTCAGCATATCGCCGCTTCCGGCTGCCGTCTGGGACATCATGTAAAGAGAATAGAGAAAACTGTTGGTCACCGACTCCTCATAGCTCTGCATTCTGTCCAAGGAGACATTCTGCTCCCTTGCAACCTTTTCCAGAATTTCTCTGCCATAACACGGAACGCCGGTCTGCTCAGAAAGCAGATGGGCAATAGAAGTACCGCCGCTGCCGTACTCTCTTTCAATTGTAATATACCTGCATTTCATTTTGAATCCCCCTTTTTTAAGATGCTTGATCGAACTGGCTGTTGTAAAGTTCTGCGTAGAAGCCCCCTTTGCTGAGAAGCTCTTCATGGTTGCCGCTTTCGATAATATCTCCATCCTTCAGCACCAGAATCAGATCAGAATTCTTGATGGTGGAAAGACGGTGGGCAATCACGAAGGAGGTGCGGTTTTCCATTAATTGATCCATAGCCGACTGGATTTGCTGCTCAGTGCGAGTATCCACCGATGAGGTCGCTTCATCCAAAATCAGCATGGGTTTATCCGCGATCATAGCACGGGCAATGGTGAGCTGCTGTTTCTGCCCCTGGGACAGGTTTACCTGGTCGTTGAGAACGGTGTCGTAACCTTTGGGCAGGGTGCGGATAAAATGATCCAGTCCCACAGCCTTGCAAGCTTCCTCCATCTTTTCATCGCTGGCGCCTTGGGTGCAGTAGATCAGGTTTTCCCGGACGGTCCCTTCAAAGAGCCATGTGTCCTGCAACACCATGCAGAACAGGGAATGCACCGCTTCCCGGGTCATCTCTTTGGTGGAAACTCCGTCGATACGGATTTCGCCGCCCTGAATCTCATGGAAACGCATGAGCAGGTTGACCAGGGTGGTTTTTCCCGCGCCGGTGGGGCCGACAATGGCCACCTTCTGGCCCGGTTTTGCCTCGGCGGAGAAATCGTGGATAACGATGCTATCCGAATCCTCATAGCCGAATTTGACATGTTCGAAGGCAACGTCGCCTTTGACATTCTCCAGCTTCTGAATTTTTCCACTTTCATCCTCCATCTCCTCAGCCTCGAGGAACTCAAACACACGCTCGCCGGCTGCCGCGGCGGACTGGAGAGACTGCACCGCCTGGGCCATCTGGGACAGCGGCTGGGTGAAGTAGCGGACATACATCATAAAGGCGACGATAACGCCGAAGCTGATGGAGCCGTTTAATGCCATGGCTCCGCCTACGACGCAGACGGCGACATAGCCGAAATTTCCGATAAAGCTCATAATAGGCATCATCATACCCGACAGACACTGGGCTTTGAAGTTGCTCTTGCAGAGATTTTTGTTCATTTCATCGAAGGTCTCTTGGGCCGCTGCCTCTCCGTTATAGGCTTTGACAACGGTATGGCCGGAATAGATTTCCTCAATATGCCCGTTGATTTCGCCCAAATGCTTCTGTTGACGGGCAAAATATTTTTGGCTTCGGCCCATAATGGCAAACATGATGACAAATCCCAGGAGGCTGGCCAGAATAGCGGTCAAGGCCAGCCGGGCGTCTGTAACCAGCATCATCACCAAGCTGCCGAGAAAAAGGATGACAGAGGAAATCAGGGTGCCGATGCTCTGGTTAAGGGACTGGCCAATGGTGTCCACATCGTTTGTCACTCGGGAAAGGACATCGCCGGTGGTGGTGCGGTTATAAAACCACATGGGCAGTTTGTTGATCTTCCGGGAGATGTTGGAACGCATTTCCTTAGAAACCCGCTGGGTAATGGTGGACATGATCCAGCCCTGGGTAGCGGAGAGGATGTAGCTGAGGGCATAGAAGGAAACCAGAAGCAGGCCAATTTGCAGGACTTTATCCATGTCAATGGAGGGTTTTACCAGGCTGTAGACCGACTCTGGAAGGCGATCCATGGCTTCTAACGCAGCAGCGGAATCCTCAGGATCCACTTGGGAGAGGACTTCCATCATGGAAAGCTGGTCTGCACTAGTGATGGTGACGCCGTCAACGGCTATATCCTGGAACAACGCACTTTGGACAGACTCCGGCAGCTGGCCCAAAGCGCTCTGAACGGCAGTTTCATCGCTGCTATCTACGTTCCCAAGAAGGGACAGGGCCGCTAGCTGATCCGCCGCCGAAATGCTGGCCCCATCCACCTGGATGTTATCGATCAGGACTTCCAGCACAGAATTGGGCAGGGATAGAAGTTGTGCTGCCGCATTGGCTCCCTCCGCTTCCGAGCTCAGATTCGCCATCACTTCCTGAAAAGCCTGCTTTTCTTGCTCCGTCAGATCCGGAGAGCTCAGGACATCGGCTGCCTTTTGGCTTAGCTTCTTTTCATCGCTGATGTTAGCGGCAATGGCATCCATAACGGTTTGGGTATTGGCTGTTAGGTTTTGTGAAATGGTCTGGGCGATTTCTTCCATTTTTTCTGTGTTGGGGGAGATTCCCGCCGTGATGGTGTCGGTCATATCCGACAGCTTATCCGGTCCCATCAAGGTGAGGATGGTTCCGATCCCCGCGCAGATCAGAGCGATGACAATGGCCGCCCTATATCTGCGGCAGTAACCGAGCAGTTTTTTCCAGGTGCCGATGAAGTCCTTGGCCTTTTCTCCGCCTCTGGCCATTCTCGGCCCGCCTGCCGGGCCATGATGCCTGACTTGGTGCTGGCCCGTTTGATAGCCTTTATGTTCCATTACGCCAATTCCTCCTTTGAGAGCTGGGACAGGGCAATCTGCTGGTAAACTTCACAGTTTTCCATCAGCTCTTGATGTTTGCCCATACCGGCAATTTTGCCTTCATCCAGGACGATAATCTTATCCGCGTCCCGGATGGTTCCAATCCGCTGGGCCACAACGATACGTGTTACATCCTTGCACTCTTTGTCCAAGGCGCTTCGCAGGACCCGGTCCGTCTTATAGTCCAGTGCCGAGAAGGAATCGTCAAAGATAAGGATTTCAGGCTTTCTCGCGATGGCCCGGGCAATGGAAATCCTTTGTTTCTGGCCTCCGGAAAGGTTGGAGCCTCCCTGCGCCACATAACCGTCATAACTGTTGTCCATCTGTTCTACAAATTCGCTTGCCTGCGCCGTGGCGACGGCTTCTTTGACCTGGTCAAGGGAAGCCGGTTTTCGGCCGTTGTCACCATAGGCTACATTGGAGCGGATGCTGCCGGTAAACAAGGTGGCTTTCTGGGAGACATAACCGATTTTGTTCCGCAGGGCTTTCTGGGAATACTCCCGGACGTCAATGCCGTCTACCAAAACCTGCCCCTCGGTCGCGTCGTAAAAACGGGGAACCAAGTTGATGACGGTACTTTTTCCGCAACCGGTAGAGCCGATCAAGGCCACCGTTTCCCCTTTGTGGGCGGTAAACGTAATGTTTTTCAGCACGCATTCTTCAGCGTCGGGATAGTGGAAGGATACATTTTTAAACTCCACTTCGCCGGTGACGCCTTGTTGCCCCTCTGTCCTAGTTCCATCTGTGATGGTGGGTTGGGTATCCAGTACCTCCTGGATACGTTTAGCGGCGACAGAGGCACGGGGAAGGATGACAAAGATGACCACCAGCATCATAAAGGACATGACAACCTGGATGGCGTATTGAGAGAATACCATCATGTCGGAGAATAGGGTGAGCTTTCCCTGCATCCCGGCCTGGTCGATGAGCACCGCGCCAATCCAATAGATGGCGAGGGAGAGACCGCTCATTACCATCTGGATACTGGGCAGCAAAAAGGCCATGGTGCGCTGGGCAAAAAGCTGATTTTTTGTCAGGGCTGTGTTGGCATTGTCAAATTTTGATTCTTGGTAGTCTTCTGCGTTGTAAGCACGGACGACCCGAAGACCGGTCAGGTTCTCCCGGGTCACACGGTTTACATCGTCGGTGAGTTTCTGCATCTTCCGGAATTTTGGCGTGGCCAAAAGCAGGCAGATGCCGACGATGATGAGCAGTATCGCCACCGCCGCTGCCGTGGAAAGGGTCCACTGCCACTGTTTGTCGGCAATCTTACATACGGCCCACACAGCCATAATGGGCGCCTTGACCAGCATCTGCAGGCCCATGGCGATGAGCATCTGAATCTGCGTAACATCGTTGGTGGAGCGGGTGATTAGGCTGGCGGTAGAAAAATGGCCGATCTCTTCCATGGAGAAAGACTGGACCTTGCTAAACAGCTTCCCGCGGAGAATTCCACCGAAGGAGGAAGCGATACTGGCGGCGCAGACAGCGGTCGCCACAGATGAGATGAGACTCCCTAGCGCGCATAGCAGCATTTGGCCGCCAGCAATAAGGACATCCGCCATGGCGCTTCCTTCCGTTTGCACCAAGGTGGTGATTTCCGCCATGTATTCGGGCGTTTTCAGATCCAGCCATACCTGGATGACGATGAAGACAAGGGAGAGGGCAACAAGTGACCATTCCCTTTTTCTAAGATTTTTAAAGATTTTGAGCATGGACTGCACTCCTTCTTACGTTTGTTTAGTGCGAATAAAATGGAGAAGATAACAAGAAAAGGGGAAAGTGGAAATTTTCGGAGGCCTTCCAATCAACCGATTTCCGGAGGACTTACGATCTTCCGGATCTCATGAAATGTGTCGATAAATTCCAGCAGGCGCTCTTCCCCAATTTGATCAATGATGCGCCCCATCTGCTGATACAGATCCTGCCGCATCTCGAAGATGAGCTGTTTTCCCAAAGGGGTAAGCTTCACGATGGTAACACGGGCGTCAGACACATCGTGTTCCTTGGTGATCAATCCTCTTGCTACCATCTTTTTTAATAAAACTGCCACCCTCGCTGTACTGATATTCAGAATGTCACTGATCTTCCCCGCAGTGATAGTTTCATTAGACTCATCAAGCAGCCGGAGCACCGCTCCAATGCCTGCTTGGGTTTCATCCATCCGTTTGAAAAACGCGGCAGGATGAAATTGCTCCAGCTTATGGAGCATGGCTTCAATCTGCGCTTGGGTAGCCATAAGAGGACCTCCCCTCAAAAAACTAACTAGGTTAGATTATAGATCACAGTTTTATCTTTCATAAGATAAAACTGTGAATACTTTTTGAATATTCAAAAAACCGATGGAGCGTTGCCGAGGGGGCTGGCCTTAGACTCTTTCCAGCCGGGACAAAGCATGGGTGGAATGTTTTGGAAGTTCTTATCTCAACCTAAAAACAGCAATAAAAAAGGCTCCGTGTATTTTTTCACGGAGCCTTTCATTGTTTCAAATTCCCGGAATATAGGAATATGTTTAAAGTTTCCCGTTAGACGTGGGACAACTTATAGGACTATTTAGCTTTTACCTTCCCAAGCGTCCTTGAGCTTATCGAAGAAACCTTTCCGTTTCTCATAGTTTTTCTCAGAGGAAGCACCCTCAAACTGCTTGAGCAGATCCTTCTGCTTTGCGCTCAGGTTCTTGGGCACCTCGATGGTGACCTTGACGTACTGGTCGCCCCGTCCCCGGCCATTGATGAGGGGGATTCCCTTATTTTTGAGCCGGAAGGTGGTGCCAGGCTGGGTTCCTTCGTGAATGCTGTATTTTACCTTGCCGTCGATGGTGGGAACTACCACCTCGTCGCCAAAGACCGCCTGGGTGAAGGTGATGGGGATTTCACACCAAACATCGAAGCCATCCCGGTCGAAGATGGGGTCGGGCCGGACACTGACATTGACGTTCAGGTTACCGGCAGGCCCGCCGTTGATGCCCATATCCCCCTGGCCGGATACAGCGAAGGTTTGACCGTCGTCGATACCGGCGGGGATGTTGACCTCGATGGTCTTGTTGACACGAACCCGGCCCAGGCCATTACAAGCTGTGCAGGGATCGGAAATGATTTTTCCTTTACCGGAGCACTTGGAGCAGGTCCGGGTGGAGTTGATGACGCCGAAGGGGGTCCGCTGGGTCACCCGCACCTGGCCGGAGCCGTGACAGTCAGGACAGGTCTTGATGGCGTCGGCGTTTTTGGCGCCGGTGCCGCCGCAGGTTTTACAGGTTTCCAGCCGGGAAATCTTCAGCCGTTTGGTACAGCCTTTGGCCGCTTCCAAAAAGCTAAGGACAATGGAGGAGCGCAGGTCGTTACCACGAACAGGTCCGTTGGGGTTTCGAGAACCGCCGCCTCCGCCGAAGCCACCGAAGCCGCCGCCGAAAAAGCTGTCGAAGATATCGCCCAGATCGTCAAATCCAAAGCCGCCTGCACCGCCATAAGCTCCCGCGCCGCCTGCGCCCGCCCCATAGGACGGGTCCACGCCGGCGTGGCCGAATTGATCGTAACGCGCGCGCTTTTCAGGATTGGAGAGGACTTCATAGGCTTCTCCAACCTCTTTGAATTTGGCTTCTGCTTCCTTATCTCCTGGATTGAGGTCCGGGTGATACTTTTTTGCAACTTTACGATATGCTTTTTTGATCTCGTCCTCCGAGGCGCCCTTTTCGACGCCAAGGACTTCGTAATAATCTCTCTTTTCTGGCAAATTGATCACCCTTACGTATGAATTGTCACAAACCACCTGCACAAGATAAGACCGGGTATAGGCCCAGTCTTATCATCGCGCAGCTGTTTTAGTATATTACTTGTTCTGGTCTTCGTCAACCTCTTTGTAGTCGGCGTCTACCACGTTGTCATCGTGGGGAGCTTCAGCGCCAGGGGCAGCGCCGCCTGCAGCCTGACCAGCTGCCTGGGCCTGCTGGTATACCTTGGAGGAGACTTCATAGAACTTTTTCTGCAGCTCATCCTGGCGGGACTTGATGGCCTCCAGATCGGTGCCCTTCAGCGCTTCTTTCAGGGCGTCCACCTTGGCCTGGACATCCGCTTTATCGGCGGCGTCGATCTTGTCACCCAGGTCGGTGAGGGTTTTCTCACACTGATAGACCATCTGGTCTGCGCCGTTTCTTACATCGATTTCCTCACGGCGTTTTTTATCCTCAGCGGCATACTGCTCAGCCTCTTTGACTGCCTTTTCAATGTCCTCCTTGGACATGTTGGTGGAGGAGGTAATGGTGATGTTCTGCTCCTTGCCGGTGCCAAGATCTTTTGCGGTAACATGGACAATGCCGTTGGCGTCGATGTCGAAGGTTACCTCGATCTGAGGCACACCCCGGGGCGCAGCAGGGATGCCGTCCAGACGGAACATACCCAGAGTCTTGTTATCTTTCGCCATCTCACGCTCACCCTGGAGGACATGGACCTCAACCGAAGTCTGGCCGTCAGCAGCGGTGGAGAAGATCTGGGACTTCTTGGTGGGGATGGTGGTGTTGCGGTCGATGATCTTGGTGAAGACACCGCCCAGGGTTTCCAGACCCAGGGACAGAGGAGTAACATCCAGCAGCAGCAAGCCTTTGACGTCGCCGCCCAGGACGCCGCCCTGGATGGCCGCGCCGATGGCGACGCACTCATCGGGGTTGATGCCCTTGAAGGGCTCTTTGCCGGTGATCTTCTGAACTGCTTCCTGAACAGCGGGGATACGGGTGGAACCGCCTACCAGCAGGATCTTGTCAAGATCAGAAGCGGACAGGCCGGAATCAGACAGAGCCTGGCGAACCGGACCCATGGTGGCTTCCACCAGGTCAGCGGTCAGTTCGTTGAATTTTGCCCGGGTCAGGTTCATATCCATGTGTTTCGGGCCGGTGGCGTCCGCGGTGATAAAGGGCAGGTTGATGTTGGCCTGGGTGACGCTGGAAAGCTCGATTTTTGCTTTCTCCGCCGCCTCTTTCAGCCGCTGCATCGCCATTTTATCGCTGGTCAGGTCAATGCCGTTTTCTTTCTTAAACTGGTCGGCCAGATAGTTGACAATGCGGTTATCAAAGTCATCGCCGCCCAAGCGGTTGTTGCCTGCGGTGGCCAGTACTTCCTGTACGCCGTCGCCCATTTCGATGATGGAGACATCGAAGGTGCCGCCGCCCAGGTCGTAAACCATGATCTTCTGATCGTTTTCTTTATCTACGCCGTAAGCCAGTGCTGCGGCGGTGGGCTCGTTGATAATTCTCTTGACTTCCAGTCCGGCAATCCGGCCGGCATCCTTGGTAGCCTGGCGCTGTGCGTCGGTGAAGTAAGCCGGTACGGTAATAACCGCGTCATAGACCTTTTCGCCCAGATAGGCTTCTGCGTCAGTCTTCAGCTTTTGCAGGATCATAGCGGAAATTTCCTGGGGAGTAAAGTTCTTGCCGTCAATGTTGACCTTATAGTCAGAGCCCATATGGCGTTTGATGGAGCTGACGGTGTGATCCGGATTAGCGATGGCCTGGCGTTTTGCAACCTGTCCTACCAGACGCTCACCGTTTTTAAAAGAGACAACAGAAGGTGTTGTCCGGTCGCCTTCCGCGTTGGGGATGACGACAGCCTCGCCGCCTTCCATAACGGCGACACATGAGTTTGTAGTGCCTAAGTCAATACCAATGATTTTTCCCATAATCAATTCCTCCTCGAATCTTACATTCGAATTCTATACTTTTCAGTTCGTTATATTCTGCATTTATGTGAAAGGCCCAGGGCCTTTGCTTCTTAATTTGCAACCTTAACCATGGCGTACCGCAGGATTTTGTCGCCCATCCGGTAGCCCTTTTGGAAGACCTCTACCACCTGGGACTGGCCCAGGGAATCGTCGTCCACATGCATCACCGCGTGATGCAGCGTTGGATCAAAGTCTCCCTCGGTGGGATTGATCTCCTCAATTCCCAGCTTTTTGATGGTTTCCAGCAGTCCGTCGTAGATCATCTGCACTCCCTTGCGGAAGTTCTCGTCGGTGCTTTCGGTGGCCAGGGCACGCTCGAAATTATCCAGCACCGTCAGAAACTGAGCTGCGGTATCCGCCTTGGCGTCGGTATAAATCTGATCCTTTTCCCGCTGGGAACGCTTGCGGAAGTTGTCAAATTCGGCCATGGAGCGCAACAGCTTATCGTTGAGATCCTTGACCTGCTCTTTGAGGGCCTCGGTTTCGTCGGGAGCCTTTGCCTCCTGCTCAGTTTGGGCGCTTTGAGAAGGGGTTTCCTGCTCGGTGCCCACTGCCTCCTGCTGGGAAGCAGTTTCCGGCTCGGCGGCCTCCGGGCTCTTGTTTTTCTTTTCGGCCACGTCAATGTCTCCTTTCGGTTTTCATGATGTATGTGAAATGTTATTCGTTGGATGATGAAGACGTCTCGGGAGGGATATCCTCCTCTTCGGAAATTTCGGTGAGAAGCCGTCCCAAGGTGTCGGCAAAATACTGGATGTGGGGGATGAGTTTCGGATAATCCATCCGCACCGGCCCCACAATGCCAATGATGCCGGATCTGGAAGAGCCTACATTATAGCGGGCGACGACAATGCTGGAATCGGCAAGCTCTGATTTTCCAGTTTCTTTGCCGATGGAGACGTTTTTATCCTTCATCTCCTCGTTGATGAGCCGGAGCATTTCATCCCGCTTGTTGAGAAAGGTCAGAAGGTCGTGCGCTACAGGGGTGAACTCCTGATAGGTAAGCAGATTGGTTTCTCCTTCTACGTAGTAGCGCCCAGCGTAAATCTGCCGGCACAGATCGAAGATACAGACCAGCAGCGGCGTGAACACCCGGGAATATTCTCCCAGGGCCACAGCCACCGATTGAAGGTAGAGCTTGGAAACGCCTTCCAAGGACTGGCCTCTGAACCGGGAGTTGACATATTTCCGGAAGAAATCCAGCACCTGGGGGGTGACGGCAAAATCCACCCGGCAGACCTTGCTCTTGACCACGCCGTTGGAGGCGATGACCAAGACCACCAAGGTCCTGGGCCCGGAGGGGATAATGTCGATCCGGCGCACCGTTACATCCTCCGGCGTCATGGTGGAGGAAACGGTGACACAGTGGGTGGCTTGGGCCAGGGCCGTAGCCGCGTCTTCCACCAACTGGTCGGGGTCGGGGTGTTGGATGTTAAAGAGCGCGTCAATTTCCGCCTTTTCGGCGGCGGTCAGGGGCTGGGTCTGCATCAGGTTGTTGATGTAGAGCCGGTATCCCTTGTGGGAGGGCACACGCCCTGCTGAAGTATGGGGCTGTTCAAGATAACCCATCTCAAACAGCGCCGCCATTTCGTTGCGGATGGTTGCGGGGGAGATTGCGTAATCCATCACCGACGCCAGCAGCTTGGAGCCTACCGGCTCACCGGTTTTGGTGTAAATCTCGATGATCGCTGAGAGGATTTGCATCTTCCGTCTATCCAGTTCCACAGCGTATCACCTCTTTTTGCTATTTTAGCACTCTTGATTATGGAGTGCTAAATCTTACAGTTATCAATGTATCACTTCTCTTTTAGTATGTCAAGGGACTTCATAGTTTATTTACAAAAATGTTGGCAATCGTCCACAGAGACTGCCAAAAAAGAAAACGCGGCTGTTTTTCGGCCGCGTTTTTTTAACAGGAGATAGTATTCAAGAGATGAGAAATAATGCTGTTGGAGAGGAGAAACCCCTCCGTCGTCAGGGAGAGATGATGTCCGTTTAGACAAAGAAGACCCCGGCGCTCCAGGGGCGGACAAGCCCTTTCCAAAGGGGAGACGTCAACGGAAAACCGGCTGCCCAGCTGATCCAGGTTGATCCCCTCTGCCAGCCGCAGCCCCAGCATGAACTCCTCGAAAAAGCCGCCCCCATCGCAGACACCCTCAAAGGGGATGTCTCCGAAGCCGGGCGCTTTACAGAAGGATTCCAGGTCCCGTGGCAGGGCAAAGCGCCTGCCGCCGTAGTAGGAATGGGCGGCAGGGCCAAAGCCCAGATATTCCTGGCACCGCCAGTATTTCAGGTTGTGGCGGCTCTCATAGCCCGGTTTCGCAAAGTTGGAAATTTCATACTGATGAAAGCCCAAGGAGGAAAGCCCCTCCACCGCGGCCAGATACAGATCGACCTGGGTATCCTCGTCGGGGATTTGGGAGAGAAAGCGGGGGGAGTTGTAAACGGTGCCCTCCTCTACCTTTAAAATATAGGCAGAGATATGGGTGGGCTTTAGGGAGGCGGCAAAATCCAGCGTTTGGGAGAGGGAGGGGGCTGTCTGTCCGATGACCCCCAGCATGACGTCCAGGGAGATGTTGTCTATCCCGCCCTGCCGGGCCAGCTCCACCGACTGGGCCACCTCTTCCCGGGTGTGGCGGCGGCCCAGAAGGCGCAGTTCGGAGGAAACGGCCGACTGCATGCCAAAGCTCACCCGGGTAAAACCAAGCCTCCCTAAGGCGGCGATGGTATCCCCCTCAGCGGCTCTGGGATTGGCCTCGGCGGTGATTTCACAGTCCTTAGAGAGTGGGAAATGGGTGGCCACCGCCTCCAAAATCCGGGAAAGCCGCTGGGATCCCAGCAAGGTAGGGGTGCCGCCTCCCAGATAAACGGAGTCCGCCTTTTCCGTGGGGGCGGTAGCAATATGACGGAGCAGGGCGGCGGTGTAGGCATCCATTGCCTCATCGCCGACCCGGAGGGAATAGAAATCGCAGTAGGGGCATTTGGAGCGGCAGAAGGGAACGTGGATGTAAATGCCGATGGGCTGGGGCATCCAAAGACCTCCTTTGAGAAAAAGGCCGCCGCAGGTCGCGGCGGCCGGTTTTGACAGATTTAGTCGTCCAGCTTGAGGACAGCCATAAAGGCCTCCTGGGGAACCTCCACAGTACCCAGCTGGCGCATCCGTTTTTTGCCTTCCTTCTGTTTTTCCAGAAGTTTCTTTTTCCGGGTGATGTCGCCGCCATAGCACTTGGCCAATACATCCTTGCGCATGGCTTTGACCGTCTCCCGAGCGATGATCTTGCCGCCGATGGCCGCCTGGATGGGCACCTCAAACATCTGGCGGGGAATATTTTCTTTGAGCTTCTCGCAGATCCGGCGGGCCCTGGGATAGGCGTTGTCGGCAAAGACGATGAAGGAGAGGGCGTCTACGATCTCGCCGTTTAAAAGGATGTCCAACTTGACAAGACGGGAGGGAACATAGCCCTTCATCTCATAGTCGAAGGAGGCATAGCCTTTGGTCCTGGACTTGAGAGCGTCGAAAAAGTCGTAGACAATCTCCCCCAAAGGCAGGTCGTAGTGAAGCTCTACCCGGTCGGTGTCAAGATACTTGGTATCCTTGTAGACGCCTCGCCGCTCCTGACACAGCTCCATGATGTTGCCAATATAGGCGGTGGGGGTCAGGATGTTGGCGGCGACCATAGGCTCCTCCGCATCCTGGATGGTGGCAGGGTCGGGGAAGTTGGTGGGGTTGTCGATATAGACAGTCTCCCCGGAGGTGAGGATGACCTTATAGATAACGCTGGGAGCGGTGGTAATGATGTCCAGATTAAACTCCCGCTCAATCCGCTCCTGGATGATCTCCATGTGGAGCAGGCCCAAAAATCCGCATCGGAAGCCGAAGCCCAACGCCACCGAGGTTTCCGGCTCAAAGGAGAGGGATGCGTCGTTGAGCTGCAATTTTTCCAATGCCTCCCGCAGGTCGGGATATTTGGCCCCGTCGGCAGGGTAGATGCCGCAGAACACCATGGGGTTGACCTTCCGGTAACCGGGCAAGGGTTCCGCCGCCGGATTTGCCGCGTCGGTGACAGTGTCGCCCACCGTGGTGTCCTGTACCGTTTTAATGCTGGCGGTGATGTATCCCACCTGTCCGGCGGAAAGCTCCTCCAGAGGGATCAGGTTGGTCGCCCCCATGGCACCGGCTTCCACCACAGTAAACTCGGAGCCGGAAGCCATCATCCGGATGGTCATGCCGGGGCGGACCGTCCCCTCCATGACCCGGACATAGACAATGACGCCTTTGTAGCTGTCGTAATAGGAGTCGAAGATCAGCGCTTTCAAAGGGGCTTGGTCATCCCCCTGAGGAGCGGGGATATCGGTGACCACCCGTTCCAGCACCTCTTCGATATTGATCCCCGCCTTGGCAGAGATCCGGGGGGCGTCTAGGGCGGGAATGCCGATGATGTCCTCGATTTCGTGGCAGACCCGGTCTGGATCCGCGGCGGGCAGGTCGATTTTGTTGATGATAGGCACGACCTCCAGGTCGTGCTCAATGGCAAGGTAGGTATTGGCCAGGGTCTGGGCTTCAATGCCCTGGGAGGCGTCCACCACCAAAAGGGCCCCTTCGCAGGCCGCCAGGGAGCGGGAAACCTCATAGTTAAAGTCCACATGTCCCGGAGTGTCGATGAGATTAAAACAGTAATGCTCCCCGTTTTTGGCCTCATAATCCAGCCGGACGGCCCGGGCTTTGATGGTAATGCCCCGCTCCCGTTCCAGCTCCATGTTGTCCAGAATCTGGTCCTCCATGTCCCGCTGGGCCACGGTACTGGTCATCTCCAGCATCCGGTCGGCCAGGGTGGACTTGCCGTGGTCTATATGTGCGATAATGCAGAAGTTGCGGATGTGTTCGCGGTCATACTGCAACAGTGATCACCTCTTCGCCGTTGTCTAAAGCGCCCCTAGGCAGGGCGGAATCCAAGGGATTTACAGCTCATTATAGCACAACAAAAGCGCCCTTCGCAACAGAGACGGGGCGCTTTGGTGAAATATTCAAAAGGGAAGAACCTGCTGCCAGTCAAGCCCTCCGGCGTAGGAGATCAGATCGGGGATAAACCGGTAGCGGATGGGGATGAGGGCGCGAAAGGGATAGACAGCTTCCCGGATATCCGAAAAGATGCCGGTATCCAGGGTGTAATCCTTGCCCAGCCAGGTGATATTGGCCTGATCTTCCCCTGCCCTTTCTACCAGGAGCAGGGCGTTGTCATCGCCGAAGCCACGGGCGCGGGAATGAATGTCAGCGACGAAGATGCCCATCATCCCCAGATAGAGGAGGATGGAAATGGCAAAGCTGGCAAAAAAATAGTGAAGCTGCTCTTTGGACATGTGTTTTGACTTCCTTATTTTATATTATTCCCCCTGGGATAGGATCAGCTCAGCCAAGGCCTTGCCGCACAGCTCCCCGGAATAGACAGCCTCCTCCAGGGAATTGCCGTGAGCGCCAAACTCCAGAAGCAGGCTGCCAGGGGTCTTATTCATATTATAAAGGCGGTAGCAAAAGAAGATGGGGCGGGTCAGCCCCGGATAATCGGCCTCCATCTGGCTTTGAAAGGCGGCGGCAAACCGGAGGTTATCCGGCCAGTTTGGCATATTCATGGTGCCGTCGTCACAGCCGGAAATAATCATGATCTGGGCCGCCTTCTTGCCGTCGATTTCCGCCACCGGCGCAATGCGGGTGCCGTCGCTTTCCTCAATAGCGTCCCGGTGGACGTCGATGGTGATTTTGATGGAGGGATATTCATCTAAATATTTCTGAATGGTCTCTGCGCTGCGCTCATAGGCGCCGTTGTATGAAGGGTAATCGTGGAGGGTGGTGTCGTGGATGACCCCGATACCGGCAGCCTCCAGCTGTTTGGCAATCTCATCCCCCACCCGGATCATGTTTTTATCCTGCTCGGTAGAGCGGGAATTATACCTGTCATCATAGTAGTCCCGGGTCACCGGCTCATAGGCCTCGGTGGCATGGGTGTGGTAGATAAGGACGGTAGGTTCCTCCGGGGTGGAGAGATCCAAATCCCACGCCTTGTCCAGCTGGGCCTGCACGTCACTGTTGGAAAGTTCGGTGGAATTTTTGAGGAATCCGTGGTCCAGAGGGATGTAGATACCGCCGGCCTGGGCGGTATAGGTCCGCTCCACAATGGGGCCTCGGTTTTCCTCCGGCACCGGCTCCACCTGGATGGGCTCTGAGGAGGAAGAGGATTCGGACTGGGATTCCCCAGAGGATTCCGACTCCGGTTGGGTGGTGGAGGGCGGCGTCACATAGGGGTCGGATTCCTCCTCCCCGTCGTCGATCTCATCGGCAAAGCGCTGGCGGATCAGGGAAAGGCCGCCGTCGGGCATCCCCAGGACCGCGGAGAGAACCGCCGCCTGCTGGGTGAATTTTTCGATATAGGGGGCGGACACTGCCGCTACCTTAATGCAAACGGCCAAAATGGCCGCCACAAGACAAAGGGAAAGGATTTTTTTACCCGTCCGGCCCAGACGGCGATTCCTTCTTTTTCGCATCAAATGCATAACCTCCTCCCTTTGGATCGGGAAACAAAACGAACGCCATTATCATTTCTATGCGGAGGAGGGGAAGGGTATGCTTACCGAGGACGGGCAGGCTACATGGTCAAATAGATTAGGTCTTCCCGGCTGATATCCGGTTGCAGGGCGCTGTTGATGCCAAGGGAGATGACCTTGGCCGAGCGGGAAATCAGGGTGTCAATGTCCCGGGGCGTCACCATCATGGCGCTCTGGGAGGTCGGCGGGGGAAGGGAAGCCCCCGCCTGCTCCAAAACGCTGTGGGCCAGGGTGGTGGAATCCACAACAGTGGGTACCCCCATGGAGATGACGGGCACCCCCAGGGTGGAGCGGCTCAGTTCCTTGCGGCGGTTGAGGACCCCGGAGCCGGGAGAGATGCCGGTATCGGAGATCTGCACAGTTCGCCCCAAGCGCTGAGGATTTTGGGCGGCTAAGGCATCGATGACGATGACCTGATCGGGCTTTACAAAGTCGACCAGGGCGCCGATGATTTCTGAGGTTTCCATGCCGGTCTGCCCCAAAACACCGGGGGAGATGGCCGCCACCGGGGCCAGAGTGTCCAGCCCTGCCGCAGAAGCCGCCGCCCCCTGGATGTGGCGGGTGGCCAGGATGCCTTCGGTCACCAAAGGCCCCAGGGCGTCGGGAGTGATGTTGTGGTTGCCCAGTCCCACCACCAAGGTCAGGCCCCGCCTCCGCAGAAGCCGCCGCAGGGAGGAACAGACGGCCTCCACAGCGTCGTCAGCCGCGGTAATCGAGGCGGAAAAGGCCTCCACTGTAATGGTAATGTAGGTACCGATGGGCTTGTGCAGCCGGTGAGCGGCCTCTTGACTATGGACCTGGATGGTGCTAACCTGGACATTGCCGATCTGGCTGTCCTGTGATGTGATGCCGGGAATTTCCTTTTCGGTGAGAAACTCCCTTGCCTCTATGGCGAGGTCGGTGCGGAAGTTCATTTTGGGCCTCCTCTGGCTGCTTTGTCCCCCAGACGGGGAGAAAAGCAAAAATAATCAAGTTTTTTACGGAAAAACCGCAATTTTCTAAGCGTAACCAGTTGATTTTTTGAAAAAATAATGCTAATATAATTTGTACTGTCTTCGAGTTATAAAAGGAGGTGTAATGATGCCTAACATTAAATCTGCAAAGAAAAGAGTTAAGGTCAATGCAGTGAAAGCCATGCAGAACAAAGCCCTCAAGAGCAACCTCAAAACCGTCATCAAAAAAGCTGAGCTTGCCACTGCGGAAGGTGCGGCCGATATGCAGGACAGCGTAAAGCTGGCAGTTAAAAAGATCGATCAGGCTTGTGCAAAGGGGCTTATGCATAAAAATTGCGCATCCAGAAAGAAATCTCATCTTGTCAGCAAGATGAATGCCGCTGCTGCAAAATAGCCTTTAGCGAATATTGTCTTACGCAAAAGCAGGATGTATGCTGGAGTGACAGCATACAAACTGCTTTTTTACTTTCCCGGATGTTTTTTTTCATGGAATGACACAATCCGCTCAAAACCGCAGGAAATACCAGTTGACACCGAGGGCCGCTTTGTTTATCATAGAGACAAGATAACCTTGTGTTCTATTTCTGTATCTTTGACGGATGGAGGTTTTATAGATGATGTCTAAAGACAAGCTGAAATTCTTGACAGTGGTGCTGAGCATTTTTTCCTTGGTGGCCTCTGTGGCGTACATTGCTTACCGGATGGCCAGCGAGCGGGCCTATCGGGAAAAATGGAAGGACTATAACGACTGCGGCATCGTATAATCAAACGGGAGAGTAAAGGACGGCGAAACGCCGTCCTTTTTATATTTTGTCTATGGGGTATACTGCCGCCGCAGATGGACGACAAAATCCACTGCCCTTGCAGCACAGGTGCCTGGGCAGAAGACTGCTGCCCGGCAGGCTAGGACTTTTCTTTTGGTTTGAAAATGAGAGCGATGAGAAGGCCAAAGAAGATGGCGGCGGAGATGCCGGCGGAAGCGGCGGAGATGCCGCCGGTCAGAGTGCCTAAGAGCCCCTGTTCCGCTACGGCCTTGTGGACGCCTTTGGCCAGCAGATTGCCAAATCCGGTCAGAGGGACGGTGGCGCCGGCGCCGGCGAAGTCCACCAAGGGCTGATAGAGTCCCAAAGCGCCGAGGATCACGCCGGCCACCACATAGGAGACCAGGATCCGGGCCGGGGTCAGTTTGGTTTTATCGATGAGCAGCTGGGCGATGACGCAGAACAGCCCGCCGATTACAAAGGCTTTGATATAATCCATCCAAATTCACCTCACTTTGTATGGGAGATATGCACCAGATGGGCAATGCCGGGGATGGATTGCCCCTGCTGTACGCTGGTGGGGCTCAGGAGGGCTCCGGTGGCGATAAAGAGCATGTTTTTAATCTCCCCGTCCCGCACCCGGGAGAGGATGTAGGAGCAGAGGACGGAACCCGCACAGCCGCAGCCGGAACCGCCGGCGTGGACATCCTGTTTTTCCCGGTCGTAGATGAGCAGTCCACAGTCGGCATGATGACCGCTGATGTCGATGTTTTCCCTGCCCAGCAGATCGTAGAGGAGATCTGAACCGATCTGACCCAGGTCCCCGGTGAGGATTAGGTCATAGTCGTCGGGATTTGTCCCGGTGTCCTCCAGAAACTGTTTGATGGTGGAGGCAGCGGCGGGAGCCATGGCGGCCCCCATATTGTTGGCGTCCTTGATGCCGTAATCCTCAATCCGCCCAGCGGTAACCGCCCGGATATAGGGCGGGGCATCGGACTGGCCTACGATGGCGCAGCCGGCGCCGGTCACCGTCCATTGGGCGGAGGGAGGCCGCTGGCCGCCGTACTCCAGAGGGTAACGGAACTGTTTTTCCGCGCTGCAAAAATGGGAAGACGTCACGGCGGCCGTCCGGGAGGCGCAGCCGGCGTCCACAAAGATGGAGGCCATCAGCAGGCTTTCCGCCATGGTGGAGCAGGCCCCATAGACGCCCAGAAAAGGGATGCCCAGGTCCCGCAGGCCATAGGCGGAGCCGGTGCACTGGTTGAGCAGGTCCCCGGCGAAGATATAGTCGATGTCGGCGCTGGAAAGCTTGGATTTTTCTAGGGCTTTATTGACCACCTGCTGCTGCATCCGGCTTTCTGCCTTTTCCCAGGTGGTTTCTCCGAAGGTGCAGTCGTCGTTGATCAGGTCAAAGCAGCGGGCCAAGGGACCTTGGGCCTCCTTTTTGGAGCCAAGGGCAGCAAATCCCACCACCGAAGGGCAGGAGTTTAACAGCAGGGTATAGCGTCCTATACGGGTTGGCATGATGGATAACTCCTTCCTTATACAATTGAGAACAGATAGAGGATCAGGCCATAGACAATGGAAGCGGTGATGCCGTAGACAAGGACAGGCCCGGCGATGACAAACATCTTGGCGCCCAGTCCCAGGATAAAGCCCTCGCTTTTAAATTCCAGGGCAGGGGCGGTAATGGAGTTGGAAAATCCGGTAATGGGCACCAGGGTGCCGGCGCCGCCTACCTTGGCGATGTTATCGAAGATATTCAGGCCGGTGAGCAGGGAGGCCAGAAAGATCAGGGAGATGGAAGCGGCTGTACTGGCTTCGTCAGCGGGCAGCCCTAGGGAGCGGCTGATGTTGACAATGACCTGTCCCAGGGTGCAGATCAGGCCGCCGACGAGAAAGGCCATCAGACAGTTTTTCCAGGTGGGGGAGCTGGGGGAATATTTTTTGTTGAGCTGTTCGTATTCATTGGGTGTCAGGGACACAGACCATCATCTCCTGTTGTATTTTTTGAGAAAACTGTCTCTATTTTCCCACCGACGGGACAGATTATGTAATATGCCGGGAGGAAAACTCTCTCTGGCTCCGGAAAAGAAGCGGAGATTTATGAATTTTCTGCGTTTTTTTCGCTTTTTCGTTGATTCAGCAAAAACCATTTGCTATAATAACAACTGTGTGTTCAGCTTTGGCTGGACCGCCAATTTTAAATGATGAAATGAGGTTATACCATTGCCAGCAAGCGTAGTTGTCGGCGTCCAGTGGGGCGATGAAGGCAAAGGAAAAATCATTGACATCCTGGCTTCCCGTGCCGATGTAGTGGTGCGTTCCCAGGGTGGCAACAATGCAGGCCACACCGTGGAAAATCAGGGAGAGGTCTACAAACTGCACCTGATTCCCTCGGGCATTCTCTATCCGGGTACTCAGTGCCTCATCGGCGCAGGTACCGTCATCGACCCAAAGGTGTTGCTGGAGGAGATCGACGGCCTGAAAGCCCGTGGTATTACCTGTGAGAATCTGAAAATAGATCCCAGGGCTCATATTATTATGCCCTGGCATATCAAACTGGATGGCCTGTCCGAGAAACTCAGAGGCAAGGCGGAAATCGGCACCACCGGCCGCGGTATCGGCCCCTGCTACATGGACAAAGCGGAGCGCAGCGGCATCCGGTTTTACGATCTGGTTCATCCGGTGCTTCTGGAAGAGAAGGCCAAACTGGTGGGTGAGATCAAAAATCTCTATCTGACCAAGGTCTATGAAACCGAAGCGATGGATGTCGACGCCATTATCGATGAATACATTGAATACGGCAAACGGCTCAAACCCTATATGGACGATGTGTCGGTGCTTGCCTACGAAGCCTGCAAAGCGGGCAAAAATGTGCTCTTTGAGGGGGCCCAGGGAACCCAGCTGGATCTTGATTTCGGCACCTATCCCTTTGTCACATCTTCCCATCCCCTTTCTGCCGGCGTCTGCACCGGAACTGGCGTAGGCCCCACGGTGATCGATCAGATCTACGGCGTAGCCAAAGCCTACACCACCCGGGTAGGCAAAGGTCCTTTCCCCACCGAGTTGTTGGATGAGATGGGGGACAAGATCCGCAACAAAGGCAATGAGTTCGGCACCACCACCGGACGTCCCCGCCGCTGCGGTTGGTTTGACAGCGTTATCATGCGCCACGCAGTACGGGTCAACGGTTTGACCGGCCTTGCCATCAATAAGCTGGATACCCTGTCCGGTCTTGGCGACCTGAAGGTATGCACCGCCTATAAGCTGCCGGACGGCACCATCATCAAAGATTTTCCGGCGACCCTGGAGGAGCTGGCCAACTGCGAGCCGGTCTATGAAACCCTCAAGGGATTTGACGACGATATCACCGGCTGCCAGTCCTTTGACGAGCTTCCTCAGCTGTGCAAAGACTACATCGCGCGGCTGGAGGAGCTGTGCGAGTGCCCGGTAAAGATGGTGGGTGTGGGTCCGTCCAGAGCCCAGAATCTGGAGAGATAAGCAAAACACAAAAAATGGAGCGCGTAAGCGCTCCATTTTTTTATATATGAAAAACATACTGCCATGATGTCCGCGAAAATTTTTCGCAGAAAGAAAAAATCCATGTTTAAATTGGAAGCAAAGAATAAATACTAAGGTTGTGGCAAAACAGATTTGGCTGAAAGAATCAACATGGAGGTGTCATTTGCAATGGCAGAAACACGTTTTTCAGGTAAAGATTCCAAGATGAAGAAATTTTTATCCGGCAAAGGCTTTTATATTGCCCTGGCCGTTTGTCTGGTAGGAGCGGGAGCGGCGTCTTGGGTGGCCATCGATTCATCCCTGAAGGGGCTGGACGAGGGGCAAAGTATTGCAGTACCGCAAGAGAGCAGTGAGGTGAATGAAGATTGGGGATTTCCAGAATTAGAGGAAACAAACGAGGAGCAAAGCGATGTGGAAATATCATCACGGCCATCCACACAGGAGTCAACCTCCTCATCCTCGTCTACGCAGCAGCAGCCGTCATCCGGGCAGTCCGAGCCCTCCGAACAACAGGTGTTATCGCCAACACAGCAAGAGGTGCAGTTTATGCTGCCTCTCTCTGGGGACGTGATCACTAAATACAGCGCCGGGGAGCTGGTAAAGAACCAGACCCTGGGCGACTGGCGCACCCACGACGGCATCGACATGGCTGCGGCGGCAGGAACACCGGTAAAGGCGGTGGCCGAAGGTACAGTGGAATCGGTCATCGATGATCCTCTGTGGGGAAAAACCGTATCCATCTCCCATGCCGGAGGCTATGAAAGCTACTATGCGGGTCTGGCGGAGGATGTGTCCCTCAAGGAAGGCCAGGCAGTGGAGATCGGCCAGCTGGTCGGATATGTGGGAGAAAGCCCTTTGACCGAGGTGGCGCTGGAATCCCATCTCCACTTCGGCCTAAAGCAGGACGGGGAATGGGTTGACCCCCTAGTAAGCATGGACAAGCTCCAGGACTGACAGATGGAAAGAAAGAGCCGCTTAGCAAGTGGCTCTTTTTTATTGATGAGATTTATTGTATTTTTGTCAATAAAATTGTATACAATTTTATTGACAAAAATACAATGTAGTGCTATGCTGAGGACAGAAAAAGGGGCGGTGAGTCCCAGAAACAGTGAAATACATAGAAAGAGGCGCGAGCGATGAAAATTTCTCAGAAGGGTCCTTTCCAGAAGGGCTATAATGCCATTGTCAAAGAAGAAGTCAACAAGGATATGGGCATGGACTTTGGCGTCCTGTGCATGGATCAGGGAGATGTTGTAGAATACAACGAGCCCAAAGAGGTAGTTTATACCTTGACAAACGGCGTCATTACCTTTGAGTTTGAGGGCAAAAAGGAGACAGCGGATCGGCCGGACTGCTTCCACAATGATCCTATCCTTCTCCATGTGCCGGAAAACACCCCGGTGAAGATCACCTGCCTGTCCGACCATGCGGAACTGTCCATTCAGCGCACCACCAACAAACGCCATTTCGCTCCAAAACTGTACCGTGCCGCCGACTGCCTGTGCCCGTCCGAAGAGCGGGGAAAGGGAACCTTAGGCGAGGCTTCCACCCGGATTGTCCGGACCTTCTTCGACCGTTCCACCTGCCCGGAGACCAACTTCTTTATCGGTGAAGTGGTCAACTTCCCCGGAAAATGGTCCAGCTTCCCGCCCCACAGCCATGTTGAGCCGGAGATCTACTTCTACAAATTCCTGCCTGAGAATGGCTATGGCTTCGGCGAGTTTGGAGATGAAGCTTATAAGATTAAACACAATGACCTGACCGGTATGCCGGATGAAAAGACCCATTCCCAGTGCGTGGCGCCGGGTTATGCGGAATACTATCTGTGGGTCATCCGTCTGCAGGACGATAAGGATATTGTAACCACCGTAGTTCCTGAATACGCCTGGACCACAGAGCCGGGGGCAAAATACTTCCCAGAGATCTAACCTGCCAAGGAAAGGGAACACGCGATGAACGGAAAGAGAAAAAGCCTCAGCGACACAGTTTACGACACCATCCTTGAAATGATCCTCCATTATGAGCTGGTCTGCGGGGAAAGAATCCCCGAGGACAAAATTGCAGCCCAGCTGGGTATGAGCCGCACCCCGATCCGGGAGGCCTTACGGCGGCTGGCGGCGGAGGGACTGATCACCATCTATCCCAAGCGCTTTGCCGAGGTTGTCTCTTTCAGCGAAGAGGATATGCACCATCTGGGGGTCGTCCGCCTCAACCAGGAAATTCTGGCGGTTCAACTGGCCATCTATCACGGCAGCAATGCAGAATTTGACTGGTTGCGCGAGCTGGCAAAGGAATGCCAGTGTTATGAAAAGATGGATGACCTCTACATGCGGGCCAAGCAGGACGCCCAGTTTCATCTGTACCTGTCCGAGATTGGGAAGAACCCTATCCTTTACAAATTCCAGCAGGAACTGTATCTAAAGAGCCGGCTGCTGATTGTATCCGGAAAGGCGGATGACCGGTGTGATTTAAGTGTTCATGAAGAGATTGTGGACGCTCTGGTCGCCAGGGATGAAAAGCGGGCCACAGAGGCCGTTGTCAATCATTTGGGCAGCTTTTATCATGTGGGACAGGAGTGCCGCTATGGCCTGCAGCTGCTATAATCGAGAGAATGCCATATAAAATAGGATGTATTTATTTCTCCCTTTAGCCAGAAGGCTAGGAATGGGCCCTGAAAAATCAGGGCCCATTCCTATTGTGGGGAAGGAAAGAAATACTATAAAAAAGCCCGGGACCTTGTATCCCGAGCTTTTTATTTCAGGGGAGTGAATCGTTTCTTATTTTACGGCGTTTTTTTCGTCGTGGGCGCTTTTATACAGAAGATATTTGCGGCGGGTGGCCATGCCGCCTCGGATATGACGTTCCTGCTTGTTAATGTCCAGTACCTTTTTGACCTGGACATACAGCTGGGGATTGAGTTTTTTTAAACGTTCTGACACATCTTTATGTACCGTACTTTTCGATATATGGAAAACAGTGGCCGCTTTTCTCACCGTCGCATTGTTTTCGATAATATAGGCCGCAAGTGAAACTGCCCGTTCTTCCGGTAGACCCTTCAAAACATTTCCCTCCCTCGTGAAACGATATCTTGTGACATATATATGCGCGGGGACAGGGGCCTTATGCCCTCGCTGGCGGCAATCCACCGTTTTTTTCGGGATGATGTATCAGCGATTTTGTTCAGCCCTGTTTGCATAGAAGGGGCGAGTCATGATACAATGCATATAAAACAGGAAGGGAACATGAGCGGCGGGAAAGGGCCTGGTTTTCCGGAAGGAGAGGACATGAGGCAAAGATTGTTTGGCAAGGTCTGCGGTACCTTTGAGGTGCGCAACAGCAAAAGGCAGAAAAGCGCGTTTTTGCGGTGGGTGCAGGAGATGCTCCGAGAGGAGGGAATCCCCTCCCGGGTAAGCATCGACCGGTGCGTGGTAAAAAACCGCAACCTGATCATCGGAAATTTGGAGAAAGCGGCCACGGTAGTGACGGCCCATTATGACACGCCGAAAGTCATGCCCTTCCCTTTTGCCACCTATCTGGATCATTTTTGGCTCTCCCTTTTTTCCCAATCTTGGGGGATTATCTTGGCACTGGCCATTCCTCAGTTTTTACTGGCCTATTTGTCGGTCTCTCTTTTTCCTAGGTATCTTCTGTTTCTCTTGACCTTTGTCCTGTTTTTCTTTACGGTGAATAACCACCACAACAAAAATGACAATTCCTCCGGTGTTCTGGGGGTGCTGGAATGCGCGTTGCGGTGCAAGGAGACAGGCCGGGAGGATATCGCCTTCGTCCTGTTCGACAACGAGGAGTGGGGACTTCTGGGATCCGCTGGATTTGCCAAAAAATATGGGAAGCAAATGAAGGGCAAATGGGTCGTCAACCTGGACTGTATCGGTGCCGGAGATGATCTTATTCTGGTGTGCAATAAATTTACCCTGCCCAAAGCCCAGTCCATGGTTTGGGCTTTGGGCAAGGAACCGCCGGGGAAACGGGTCTATGCCCGGCTTTCCAAGAATATGCTGGTTATGTCCGACAACGCCAACTTTTCCGCCAACGGGATCATGATCGGCGCCTTCCGAAAAGACAGGTTTGGGCTGAAGCTGTCCCGTATCCACCGGTGGACGGACCGGGAGCTGGACGAGAAAAATATTGACCTGGTTTGTGATTTAATCACAGCGCATGAATCGGGAAAAAGTGTAAAATATATGGAAAGAGAGCCCAAACGAAAAATTTGCTGAGAAATTAGGTGAGTGAAATGACGGATATCATTGTCATTGGCGCCGGAACTGCCGGCTTATCCGCGGCCATTTACGGGATGCGCAGCGGACTGACGGTGGTGGTAATCGAGCAGATGATTTACGGCGGCCAGATTGCCAACACTCCGGATGTGGAAAACTATCCCGGCATTGCTTCCATCTCCGGTTTTGAATTTGCCCAGAATATCTACAATCAGGCGGTAGCCCTGGGGGCCCAGGTGGTTTACGAAACACCGGTGGCTGTGGAGCTGGAAGGGCCGGTGAAAAGGGTAATCACCAATCAAAATACCTATGAGGGACGCTGTGTCATCATCGCCAATGGTGTGGAGCGGAGAAAGTTAGGCTGTGACGGGGAGGAACGTCTCAGCGGCCGCGGGGTATCCTACTGTGCCACCTGTGATGGAGCCTTTTACAAAGGCAAGGATGTCTGCATTGTAGGCGGAGGAAACACAGCCCTTGAGGACGCTTTGTATCTTTCCAATAGCTGCCATACCGTCCATCTAATCCACCGGCGGGATCAATTCAGGGCATCCAAGGTTATTGTGGAGTCCGTCCTGTCCCGGGAGAATATCCAGATCCACTATGATAGCGTGGTGCAGCAGATCCAGGGAGAAAATACGGTGGAATCGGTGGAGATAAAAAATAAAAAGACAGGAGAAAGTTCTGTCATCCCCTGCCAAGGCATCTTCATCGCCGTGGGACTGGTGGCGAAAAACCAGCTGTTTTCCCCGGCAGTGGCTGTGGATGAAGGCGGTTACATCAAAGCGGGGGAGGACTGCAAAACCAACATCCCCGGTGTGTTTGCCGCCGGAGATACCCGGACCAAGTCGGTGCGCCAGCTGGTGACGGCGGCAGCGGATGGGGCTGTGGCGGCAGTGGAGGCCGCGAACTACATTGGGGAGGTCCCCGCTGTCCGGTAACATCCGATCACATCACATAAAAAGGGGTGGACCTAGAAGGCCCACCCCTTTTGTTCATGAGAGCGATCTCTGCCGCTCCCAGCAAAAAAGCGGCGTGTTTTTAACACGCCGCTTTTCGTTGTAACCTTATTTGTAGAGAGGACCGTAGGTGCTGCAGGCTCTGTAATCGGCAGACTCCAGATCCTGGGTACCGAAAGCGCTCCAGGCATGGGGCCGGAAGATCTTCTCCCGGGGCACGTTGTGCAGCGCCACCGGAATCCGCAGCATGGAAGCCAGGGTGATCAGGTCGGCGCCCACATGGCCGTAGGTGAGGGAGCCGTGGTTTGCGCCCCAGTTGGCCATCACGGAATAGACGTCGGTAAAGGCGCCTTCGCCGGTGAGGCGGGGAGCGAACCAGGTGGTGGGCCAGGTGGGATCGGTCCGTTTGTCCAGAATATTGTGCACTTCGTCGGGCAGGGTGACGGTGTAGCCCTCAGCAATCTGGAGCACCGGGCCCAATCCGTCGATGAGATTGAGGCGCATCATGGTGACAGGCATCTCCGCGCTGGTCTTAAAGTGGGAGGAGAAACCGCCTCCACGGAAGTAGCCCAGGCTGGCCGGGCACCAATCGGTGGCTTCCAGACAGGCGTCTGCGTCGACCTGGGTCATCTCCCACCAGGGCTTCATGACAGGGTTGCCGCCGGCGTCTTTGGATTTGCCGGTAGCATCCAGCGCCGCTGCGCCGGAGTTGATGAGATGGATAAAGCCGTTTTCGGCCCGGCCCTCCGGCTGCCAGCCGGTGACCCGCTTCACAGCGTCAGGGCTCCAATAGGTGCGCACATCGGCAAAGATGGAAGCGCAGCCGGTGAGCAGATGGCCGAAGAGCATGGAGGTGGCGTTGAGGGTATCGTTTTCGGTGGCGAAGATGGTGGGCTGCTTGATTCCGTTCCAGTCAAAGGTGGTGTTGAGCATAGCCTCGGTAAAGTCGCCGTTGGGCTGCCAGTCGGACCACATCCGCTGGCCCTGGAAACCACCCAGCAGGCCGTTGCGGCCCAAACTTTCCTCATACCAGCCCATGTCGTAGAGCTTGGGGTTGCCGTGGAAGATGTCCCGGCAGATGAGGGTCATCTTGACCACAAACTCCCACTCTTCGTCTTTCTGCTGACGGGAATGCTGTACCTCAGGGGCGTTGTTGTCAAAGCCCTCCTTGCAGTGCTCTTTGACCCATTTCAGTGCTTTTTCATATTCCTCATGGTCATAGATCCCCAATTTTACCCGGCGGGAGACTTCGCTCATATCCACCCATTCCGGACGGATGCCCAGATATTTCTGGAAGAAAGCGGGGTCGCAGAAAGCGCCCATAATACCCATGGAAACAGAACCCAGGTTGATGTAGGATTTGCCCCGCATTTCGCCGACGGCAATGGCGCCTTTGGCAAAGCGGATGATCTTTTCCTTTACATCCTCGGGGATGGAATTATCCTCAATGTCCTGGACATCATGTCCGTAGATGGAAAAAGCGGGAAGGCCGCGCTGGTTATGAGCGGCCATGACACAGGCCAGATAGACGGCGCCGGGGCGCTCAGTCCCGTTAAAGCCCCAGACAGCCTTAATGGTCAGGGGATCGGTATCCATGGTCTCGGAGCCGTAGCACCAGCAGGGGGTGACGGACAGGGTAGCGCACACGTTGTTGACGGCAAATTTTTCGGCGCAGAGAGCAGCCTCTTTACAGCCGCCAATGGTGGTGTCCGCAATGACGCATTCCACCGGAGTGCCGTCAGCATAACGGCAGTTTTCACTGATCAAAGCGGCAGCGGCATGGGCCATTGCCATTGTCTTTTCCTCTAGGGATTCCCGGACGCCCAATCTTCGTCCGTCGATGATGGGCCGGATGCCAATTTTTGGATTTGCCATAGAGATTACCCCTTTCATTTTTGTCTGTCCGTTTCTGATATCCTTAAAAGCGTAAGAACACAGCATGTACCTTCATTATAAAGGAAATAGGCCCCGATAACAATCAGGAAACTGTGAAATTTCTCCCCTAATTTCTTGGTGATTTCTTACATGATTTCACTGGGATAAGAGAGAAAAATCAGGAGAAAACCATAAAATTGGGAGGATAGTTTCTGCCGGAAAAGGCAAACGCCCAGCGTTTACTGGGCGTTCGCGTCGTCTGATACAATGGGAAACATGATATCGCTTTCCAGGGAGTTTAAGTTGGGAAGATCCGGCAGAAGTTCCCGCATCTTTGCCGCAAGGCCGGTTAGCTCATTGTAGGCGTCTTGGTATTCCTGGCCAAATTCATCATCCAAATCTTCAGGATGGAGGGCCAGCTCCGAGAGGATATCCAGCTGCTCTTTCATCCCCAGCAACTGTTCATGGATTTGTTCCTGATTCTGTCCTGGACTGGGCAGGTCGGACAGGGCATCCTCCGCCTCCTCCACCGCCGATTGGATGCGCTGGAGATATCCAGAAGCTTCCACCTCGTCTGCAAGGCTGTCCACAATGGCTTGGGTGTCCAGGCCTTCCCCTTGGGCTAGATCCCAGGTCTGGGCATAGATCTTACAGATGGAAGAGGAAAGAAGCCCCGCCCGATAGGTGGATTCATAGGCGGTAGGGATTTGCTGGATATAGCCGGCCTCATCCTCGCTATTGTTGTGAAAGAGGATGAGGCAGCTAACAAGGACAAAGGCCACAACCACGGCGAGGACCGCCACGATGGTGATGACCTGTTTCTGCTCTGAGGAACGGGGGGCGCGGGAAGGGCTGCCCGGAGGGGGAGAACTAGGTGCGGGAGAGGGCTCCTGCATAAAATCGGTATAGGATTGCTTCGGTTGCTGCTCCATAAAAAGGCCTCCTTAGGCCGCAGATAGCGGTGTGATTACCTACATTATAGCATAGATTTGACGTTTTCAGAAAAATAGTGGGAAAATACATAAAATATTAAGATTTGGAGGGGTTGTAAAGACTGTTTTAGTATTTTCCCTAATTTTATCGGTAAATGTTTGTGCTAAAAGTCAAAAATTTTTGGAAGTCATGAAAAGAAATGAACCCTTATTGACAAAAAAATGAGGATATCTTATGATAGAACTGTTTAAGTAAACATAGTTGCTTTTACATTATATAAGCGCCTAAAAATAAGAAAAGGATGGTACTTATGGCATTGGATATTGTTACAATTGGATTGGCTTGCAGCGACGTGCTGCTCAAACCCATGGTGCGGGAACTGTTTGACAGGGACGCCATCACCTTGGATTCTATTATGTCCCATTCGGGAGGCGACGCGGTGAATACCGCCATCGACTGCCAGAAAATGGGGCTGGAGGCTGGCGTTGTCTGTAAGGTGGGAACCGATACCTTCGCGAACCCCATCTGGGCCAACCTGAAGGACGCCGGAGTCAATACCCAGGGCGTGGTGGAGGATCCCAGCGTGGCCACCTCTGTTTCCATCGTCTGCATCGAGCCAGATGGCCAGCGGCATTTCGCCGTTAACCAGGAGGCTAACAACTCCCTGTGCTATGAAGACGTGGACGTCGATTTTATTAAAAATTCCGGCGCCAAGATCCTCCAATACGGTAGCGCTGTTTCCTGCCCCAAGATGGATGAGGGCATTGGCAAGCTCTTCGCCGAGTGCCAGGAAGCCGGTATGCTCACCTCCTGCGACATGTCCTGCGCCGACGACATGGTGGAGGCAATGAAAATCCTGGAGCCCATGTTCCAGCATCTTGATATCTTCCTGCCCAGTATGTATGAAGTCACCGCCCTGACCGGCAGACAGACCTGCGAAGAGATTGAAGAATTCTTCCGTCCCTACGGCCTGAAGATGATGGCCATTAAACTGGGCGGAGACGGCTGCTTTGTCACCGACTTTAAAAAGCACAGATATATCCGCACCTTTGAAAATGCCCCGGTCATTGATACCACCGGCTGCGGCGATTCCTTTGTGGCCGGCTTCCTGACCGGCGTCATCAAGGGCTGGGATGTAGAGGAGTGCGCCGTTTACGGCAACGCGGTAGGTTCCTGCAACTGCCAGAAGATCGGCGCCAACACCGGTGTGCGTTCCTTTGAGGAGACCATGCAGTTTATCCGGGAGAACATCGAATATGTGCCGGAAGATCTCCGGGGGAGATTTGTCAAATAACACCGCTGGAAGAAGTAAAGCCGGTTTGGCCCCTATGGGGCGGCCAGAGTGAAAGGAACAGATTTATGGATATTGTAACTGTAGGAAACGCCGTATGCGATATGGCGCTCAAACCTGTGACCAAAGATTTTATGGAAAGGGACTCTATCCGCATCAGCAGCGTGCAGAACACCTCCGGCGGCGACGCCCTTAACTGCGCCATTGACTGCTCCAAGCTGGGGCTGGATACCGGCATCTGTGCCATGATCGGCCAGGACATGTTCGGCGGCGTGGTGAAGAACAACGCTGTGCAAAACGGGGTGGATGTGAGCCGGATGGTGGAATCTGCCGAACACATGACCAACATCTCCTTTGTCTGCATTGAGGAGAGCGGCGACCGCCATTTCTTGGTGACCATCGGCGCCAACGACGAGTTTGGCTACAAGGATATCGACATGGAATATGTCAAACAAGCCAAGGTGGTACAGATCGGTTCCGCGAACGGTATCCCCAAGCTGGACGGCCCCGACCTGGGCCGCTTCCTCAAGGAGTGCCAGGAGGCCGGCTGCATCACCTCTATGGACGTCACCGGCGGCCTGGACGGCAAGGTGTATATGACCGCCATTGAGGATGCCCTCCACTATACCGATATCTTCCTCCCCAGCATGTATGAGGCAACCCAGCTGACCGGCAAGGAAACCTGTGAGGAGATCGAGGAATTCTTCCGTCCCTATGGGCTGAAAATGCTGGTTATCAAACTGGGCGGCGACGGGGTCTACGTTACCGATTTTGCCAAGAGGAGATACATTCGGACCTTTGAGGACGCCCCGGTTATCGATACCACCGGCTGCGGAGACAGCTTCTGCGCCGGCTTCCTCACCGGCATTGTCAAGGGCTGGAGCATGGAGGAATGCGCCGTCTTCGGCAACGCGGTGGGTTCCTGTAACTGCCAGGTCATCGGCGCTACCCTGGGCGTGAGAACCTTTGATGAAACCATCCAGTTTATTCGGGAAAACATTCAGCATGTTCCCGAGGATCTGCGGGCCAGATTCCTGTAAAAATGAAAAAAGAACGGGACGCATTTGCGTCCCGCTTTTTTTGGCCCGCACGGGTTGGACAGATGTTGCCAAAGAGATGGGAAAGGGTGGGTTTCTTTGGAGGGAAACTTGTTCTTTTGGTAGGAAATCTCCGTGATTTTCGTGGAATTTCACAAAAAATAGGGAATTTTTTTTGGGAAATCAAACGCTTATTGACAAGAAAATAAAAATGTCCTATCATATAGTTGTTCGTTTAGAGAGGTAAAAAGCTGGCGGGAAGGGCTGTAAAAGCCGCACCGCCGCTGCCATCAAATTTAATGGATAAAAGGATGAATGGAATGGACATTATTACCATTGGCAGCGCTTGCAACGACATTGTGCTCAAACCGATCCCCAACACCCTGCTGGAACAGTCGGCGGGGGTGCGGATTCCGGAGATTGTTTCCACCACCGGCGGGGACGCCCTCAACACCGCGCTGGACTGCGTCAAGCTGGGGATGAGCGCCGGCCTTATCGCGAAAGTGGGGGATGACCAGTACGCGGAGGTCATTCATGAGCATTTGGAAAAACGGGGGGTAGACCACAGCCAGGTCATGACCGACCCCCACGCGGAAACCAGCCTTTCCTTTGTCTGCCTGGAGCCTTCGGGGGAAAAGCATGTGGTGCATACCTGCGGCGCCAACGACGAGCTGGGCTATGACGACGTGGACTTTGACTATGTGGCAAAGGCCAAATTTATCCAGTACGGCAGCGCCAACGTCCATAAGAAGCTGGACGGGGAAGGAATTGCCAAGGTGTTCCGCCGGGCTAAGGAGCTGGGGCTGACCACCTCCATGGACGTCAACTGCAACCTGCCTCCCGAGGAGTGCTACAACAATATCAAAGACGCCCTCTATTACACCGATATCTTTTTCCCCAGCGACTACGAGGCCGAGATAATTACCAACGGCTTAAAAACCTGCGAGGAATACGAGGAATTTTTCGGCCGGTTTGGACTGAAGGTGCTGGTGGTAAAGCTGGGCTCCAAAGGGGTGTTTATCACCGACTTCACCACCCGGCGCTATCTGTCCACCTTCCAGGTGGATCAGGTGCTGGACACCACCGGCTGCGGGGACGCCTTTGTGGCGGCCTTCCTCACCGCCCTGGCCAAGGGCTGGGACATCTGGGAAGCGGCGGTGCTGGGCAACGCAGTGGGCTCCATGAACTGCCAGGCCATTGGCGCCAACATGGGGGTCAAGACCTTTGAAGAAACCATGGACTATATCAAAGAGAGGATCGACCAGGTGCCGGAGGATCTCCGGGCCCGGTTCCAATAAAGGGAAAGAATTATGCAAAGGGTGAAGCATATGGATATTGTAACCGTAGGCCATGCAGTGGCCGATATTATTCTCAAACCAATTCCAGATAACTTTTTTCAGATTGATGCGGTCAACATCCCGTCTATCACAACAGTGACCGGCGGCGATGCGCTGAATACCGCCATTGACTGCGCCCGGCTGGGGATGCAGGTGGGGTATGTGGCAAAAACCGGTACCGATGCCAACGGAGCTTTCCTCAAAAGAGAGGTGGCCAAGGAGGGCGTGGATATCAGCCGCGTCATCAGCACCGATGAGGCCAGCACCGCCACATCTATCCATTTCCTCAAGGAGGACGGCGAGCGGCACACGGTGGTGCTCACCGGCGCCAACGCGGAGCTGGTCTATGAGGATCTGGATGTAGACTACTTTAAGCAGGCCAAAGTGGTTCAATATGGCAGCGCCAACGGCCTTGCCAAGCTGGACGGCCCGGGCATTACCCGTCTGTTCAAGGAGTGCAAGGAAGCGGGCTGCATGACCTCTATGGATGTTACCTGCGACCTGCCGCCAGAAGTGTGCTACAATAATGTCAAAGATGTTCTGAATTATACCGATATCTTCTTCCCCAGCGACTACGAGGCTGAAATCATCACAGGGGGACTTACCAAATGTGAGGATATTGAGAAGTTCTTCAGCCGCTTCGGCATCAAAATTTTGGTCATCAAACTGGGGGCCAGAGGGGTCTATGTCACCGATTTTAAGACAAGACGCTATATTTCCACCTTCCAGGTGCCCAAAGTGGTGGATGTGACCGGCTGCGGAGATTCTTTTGTAGCGGCCTTCCTCACCGCCATTGTCAAGGGCTGGAGCATGGAGGAAGCGGCTGTGTTTGGCAACGCGGTAGGCTCTATGAACTGCCAGGTGCTGGGAGCCAACCTGGGTGTCAAGAGCTTTGAAGAAACCATGGCCTATATCAAAGAGAGGATCGATCAGGTGCCGGAGGACCTTCGGGCCCGGTTCCAATAGGCGCAAGGCGCTATGAAGAGGACAAAGGAGGCAGACAGATGGATATAATCACAGTGGGAAGCGCAATGCAGGATTTGGCGGTGACCCCGGTGACCCCGGCGGTATTTGAGACAGAATTCCGCAACTACAGCTACTGGGAGGCCAGCACCGGCGGCGACGCCATGAATGTGGCCAATGCCTGCGCCAGGATTGGCGTTCAGGTGGGCTGCATCTGTAAGGTGGGAGACGACGTCTTTGGCCGCAGCATCCGGGAGATTTCGGAAAAGGCCCATGTGGATATGAGCCACATGGTGGTGGTCCCCGACGGGAAAAGCACCCTTTCCCTCCATCTGCTGGACGGGAAGGGAGCCCGGCACAGCGCTTTCAACCTGGATCCCAAAACCTCCCTGACCGAGGCTGATATTGACTACGACTACATCAAAACGGCGAAAATCGTTCACTATGGCAGCATCCACCTCTGCCCCGAGATGGAGGCGGAGGACGGGGTGACCGCCATGTTCCGCAAGTGCCATGAGCTGGGGGTGGAGACCTCCATCGATGTTTCCGGCACCGAGGATCTGTCGGGCAGGGCGGCCACCGGCTTTGAAAAAATTCGCAACGCCCTGTATCATACCGATTATTTCCTCCCCAGCTGGGACGAAGCCACTGACATCAGCGGCAAGAATACCTGTGAGGAGATTGTGGACTTCTTCCGCCCTTATGGGATGAAGATGATGCTTATCAAAATGGGGCCGAAGGGCTGCTATGTCAGCGATTTCAAGGAGAGCCGGATGATCCCCACCTTCCCGGTAAAGCTGGCCATTGACACCATCGGCTGCGGGGACAGCTTCTGCGCAGGATTCCTCAGCGCCCTCACCTGGGGCTGGAGCATCTGGGAAGCGGTGGTCTTTGGCAACGCAGTGGGCTCCATGAACTGCCAGGTGGTAGGCGCTACCTTTGGCGTCCGGCCCAAGGAGGAGGTTATGGCCTATATTAAAGAGCGGATCGACTGTGTCCCGGAGGATCTGCGGGCCAGATTTGCGTAATGGTGAAAAGGAGAGCAGAAAGTTATGGTAGATATTTTAACACTGGGTATGGGCATGGTGGATGTAGCGATCAAACCCATTCCCTCCGACATGTTTGAACACGATGTAATTCTGTTCGATTCCGCCACTACAACAACCGGCGGCGATGCCCTCAACTGCGCCATTGACTGCGCCAAGCTAGGGGTCAAAACTGGCTGTGTCTGTAAAACCGGCCAGGATATCTACGGCCGCCTGATCCGGGAAACCTGTGATCAATACGGCATAGACATTAGCCGGTCCAAAGAGGATCCTCAACTGCCCACCACCATGGCGGTACTCTGCATCGGCGAGGATGGAGAGCGCAACGGCATTGCTCACACCCGGGTGGTGAATAAGGCTTTCACCTACGAGGACATTGATTTAGACTATGTCAAACAGGCCAAGATTGTCCATTATGGCAGCGCGGGCTTGGCGCCTAAGCTGGATGGTCCGGACATCGGGCGGGTGTTCCAGGCCTGCAAGGAGGCTGGCGTGACCACCGCTATGGATGTCTGCATCCTGGATCACAACGACGTAGCGATGGACTATGTGAAATACGCCCTGCCCTATACCGATTTCTTTATGCCCAGTGACAACGAGGCGGCGGAGATCTCCGGCAAAGAGACCTGTGAGGAGTTCGAGGAGTTTTTCAAGGGCTACGGAATCAAAAACCTGGTGGTCAAGCTGGGAGCCAAAGGGGTTTATGTCAGCAATTTGAAGGAACACCGCACCATTCCCACCTTCCATGTGGATCAGGTGAAGGACGTCACCGGCTGCGGCGACAGCTTCTGCGCGGCATTTCTCTCCGCTATCTCCTGGGGCTGGAGCATCTGGGAGGCGGCGGTCTTTGGCAACGCAGTGGGTTCTATGAACTGCCAGACTGTGGGAGCGACCTTGGGCGTCAAGTCCCGGGAAGAGACCATGGCTTATATCAAAGCCCATATCCAGGATGTCCCCGAGGACCTGCGGACTAGATTCCTTTAATTAATAGCCAATCAAAGGGCTGGAAAACAACGTTTTCCAGCCCTTTTTATTGTCATATGTGGTATTTTATTGACCTTTTGGCAAAATAGAAATATAATAACTTATCGAAATATGAAATTCCCGGAAACGGTGGAAAAGAACGTGAGACAGAAAGGGAGAAGCTCCGATGAAATTATGCACCATTGTGGGGGCAAGGCCCCAGTTTATTAAAGCGGCGGCCCTGTCCCGGGTCCTGCGGAAGGAGCATGAAGAAGTGCTGATCCACACAGGGCAGCACTACGATCACAATATGTCCGACATCTTCTTCGATGAGCTTTCCATACCCAGGCCCGATTATAATCTGGGTATCTCCGGTGGAAGCCATGGCAAGATGACGGGAGAAATGCTGATCGCAATTGAGAAGGAAATTCTGCAAAAATTGGCGGTGCAGCCCGACTTTTCCCAGCATCAGAACCAGTTTGGCGATGGGCATGCCGCTGAAAAGATTACCAAGATCCTGACGGAGTTTCAAAAATAAGGAGCGGATATTGTGACCATTTTATATATAACCTTCATCGACTTTGGGGAGTTTAAATCTGGCTCCAGTGTCCGGCCCCAGAAGATGTATGACGCCTTCCGGCAGCTGGGCCATGAGGTCAAGCTCCTGGAGGGCCAGCAAAACCGCCGGGCAGAGCGCAAGCAGAAGACTGCGGAAATCCTCTCCTGGCTGGATTCCCATACTCCGGATATCTGTTATGTAGAGCCCCCAGCCGGCCCCTTTTTCAACGCTATCGATCTCAAGCTTCTCAAAAAGGTCCATGGGATGGGAGTGCCCATTGCCCTGTTCTACCGGGACGCCTACTGGAAGTTTGCCAAGTGGTGGGGGGTCAAGGGTCCGAAAAAATGGCTGCTGACCTACATGCACAAACGGGATCTGAAGGTGTTTGCAAAGACCTGTGATGTTGTCTATTTCCCTAGCCCCAGCATGGCGGACCTTTTTGACTTCCGCCGCCGGGAAATACTACCGCCAGCTGGAGAGTATCATGGTGACCATACTCGCAAAATACAACATAGGGTGGTTTACGTAGGAGGAGTTACACCACGCTATGGAACACAACAACTTCTTGAGGCCATCAATCTTCTCCATAAGCGTGGTATGGACATTAAACTTTCTTTGGTTTGTAGGTCAGAAGAAATGCAGAATTTAAAGGCTCAAGACCTACAAAAGAAGTGGATAACAGTTTTTCATGCTAGTGGCGATGAGCAATTGGCCTCCATTTATGCGGGAGCGGATGTAGGGTTAATCCCACTCCAAAGGGACTTTTATATGGATTTTGCAATCTGTGTGAAGATGTTTGAATATATGGGGTATGGCCTGCCGGTTATCTCCACCGACTGCGTGGAGACAAAACGGATGATCGACCGGTATGAATGCGGGCTCACCTGCAAAGACGATCCCCAGTCCCTGGCCGATGCCATCGCCCGGTTTTATAGTGATCCGGAAAAGATAGAAGAATACCGGGACAATGTCGCAACAGCCATGAGCGAAAATCAATGGTGCAACCGGGCTCAAAAGGTGGTGGACGATCTGTCTGCACTAAAAAAATAAGGAAAAAGTGAGATTTTGTACCAAATCCTCTGGCGATTTTCCTAAAAATTGCCGGAGGATTTTAATTTTGAAAGATTTCCCTTGATTTTATCACTGTGGTAAAGTAAAATAAAAATGTTATCGCCTAAAAAGAAATAGGGGCGGATTTTTGTATGCTTTAGGAGGGGACTATGGGAGATACAATTCAAATTTTGATTGCCATGGTGATCTACATGGCGATTGTTATCATCATCGGCGTGGCCTTCGCTAAGAGGGCCAACAAAAACTCGGAAGAATATTTCCTGGGCGGCCGCAGCTTGGGCCCCTGGGTCACCGCTATGAGCGCCGAGGCGTCGGACATGTCCGGATGGCTGCTGATGGGTCTGCCGGGCGTGGCCTATTGGTGCGGTATTGCAGATGCCGCGTGGACAGCTATCGGACTTGCTCTGGGTACATACATCAACTGGCTCATTGTGTCCAAGCGCCTGCGCCGCTACAGTGAGAAGGCGGGCAATGCCATCACCCTTCCGGAGTACTTTTCCAACCGTTTCCATGAGAAGAAAAAGGTGGTCATGACCATCGCCGCCATCTTTATCCTGATCTTTTTTACGGTTTATGCGGCAAGCTGTCTGGTCACCTGTGGAAAGCTTTTTTCCACCCTGTTTGATATGCCCTATATCCCCATGATGATCGTGGGTGCTGTATTTGTTCTGATTTATACCATTCTCGGTGGATTCCTGGCAGAAAGCGCTTCTGATTTTATGCAGGCCATTGTCATGATTATCGCTTTGGGTGTTGTTGTTACAGTGGGAACTGCAGCGGCAGGAGGGCTTGGCGCGGTTATTGAAAACGCCAAATCCATTCCTGGTTTCTTTGATTTCTTTGGCATTGCCACCCCCACCACAGTGGACGGTGTGCAGCAGGTGGTCAACGGCCAGCCCCAGTTTGGCGCTGCCGGCAACTATGGCATCCTTTCCATCGTTTCCAACGTGGCATGGGGCCTGGGCTATTTCGGCATGCCTCAGGTGCTGCTGCGGTTTATGGCCATCCGGGATGAACACAGCCTGACCCGCTCCCGCCGTATCGCCACAGTGTGGGTAGTCATTTCCTTGACCATCGCTGTGTTCATCGGCGTCATGGGCCGCGCTCTCTTCCCTTCCGCGCTGCTGACAGCATCCGATGCGGAGAACGTGTTTATCCTGCTCTCCACCGGGCTTTTACCGGCACTGCTGGCTGGTTTTGTTATGGCGGGTATCCTGGCGGCCACCATCAGCTCTTCCGACTCTTATCTGCTGATTGCGGCTTCTGCCTTCGCTAAGAATTTATATCAGGGACTGATGCATAAAAAGGCTACCGATAAACATGTTATGATTGTTTCTCGTATTACCCTGCTGGCGGTGACAGCTATCGCCATTGTGATTGCGTTGGATGAGAACAGTGTCATCTTCACCATCGTCAGCTTCGCTTGGGCTGGATTTGGAGCCACCTTCGGCCCCCTGATGCTTCTCAGCCTGTTCTGGAAGCGAATCACCCGGGCTGGCGCCATTGCTGGCATGATCAGCGGCGGCGTCATGGTATTTGTCTGGAATCTGCTCATCCGTCCTTTAGGCGGTCTGTGGGATATCTACGAACTTCTACCAGCCTTCATCATCTCCTGCCTATTCATCGTGGTGGTTTCACTGCTGTCACCGAAGCCATCCGCTGAAATCGAAAAGGAATTTGACGAAGTTAAAGCTGGAGTATAAGCTCCACATTTCATCAAGAGAAAAGGCATACCGCAAACTGCGGTATGCCTTTTTACGCTGTGTGCAAGCTTTAGTAATTGGCCGCCTTGACCTGAAAATAGCTCTGGGGATGCTTGCAGACCGGGCAGACGCCGGGTGCTTGGGGGCCGACATGCTCCCGGCCACAGAAGCGGCAGACCCACACCGTCTGGCTGTCGTCCTTTTTGAATACCTTCTGATCCTTGATGTTTTGGCACAGCTTTTGATAGCGCTGCTCATGTTCCGCCTCGATTTGAGCCACCAGCTCAAAATGGGTGGCGATTTCGTTGAAACCTTCCTCCCGGGCCACCTGGGCAAACTCTTTATACATCTGGGTCCACTCGTAGTTTTCCCCTTTGGCGGCATCCTCCAGATTGGTCTGGGTATCCGCCACCTGGCCGCCTTGGATGTATTTATACCACTGGTAGGCGTGGGCGTATTCATTGTCGGAGGTCTCTTCAAAGATGGCGCTGATCTGCTCATAGCCGTCTTTTTTAGCCTTTTTGGCATACATCTGATATTTACACCGGGCCTGGGATTCGCCGGCAAAAGCCGCCAGCAGGTTTGCATAGGTTTTGCTGTCTTTAAGCTGCATATAATCACATATCCTTTCCTGTTGCGCGCCTGTAAGGACGCCATATTTTGTGGAAAAATTGACGGATTTTCCTACACAGGTTATAATTGCCAAGGGAAATCCTTTTATACAGGCTTCCCGGGAGATCAAAAGAAAAAGGAGAAAGAATCCACCATGCATCAAAATACCACCAGACGTTTGACTTATGCCGCTCTTATGTTGGCGCTAGGCATCCTAATTCCCATGGTGTTCCACACCTTCCAGATTTCGGGCGGAATTTTCCTGCCGATGCATCTGCCCATCCTCCTCTGCGGATTTTTGTGTGGGCCTCAGTTTGGCGCCCTCTGTGGACTGGTTGTTCCTTTGGTTTCCTCTCTGTTCACCGGCATGCCGCCCATGTATCCCACAGCGGTGGCTATGGCGCTGGAACTGCTGACCTATGGGTTGGTTACAGGGTTGCTCCGCAAAAAATGTAATGTCTATGTGACCCTCCTCATCGCCATGCTGGCCGGCCGCGCCGTATCCGGCTGTGCGAATTTGGTGCTCATGGGCCTGGCGGAGAATTCCTATACCCTCAGCGCCTTTTTAACCGCGTCTTTTGTTACGGCACTGCCTGGCATTGTCATCCAGATTGTGGTGATTCCGCTGGTAATTATTGTGATGAAGAAAGCGGGGCTGACGGATTTAAATGAATAAAATCAGGGCATATTTTGACGCCCTCGCTCCCCAGTGGGATGAGGTTTCCGTCCACGACCCCCAAAAGATCCGAAAAATTTTGCACAGCTGCCACCTGAGTAAGAAAAGCCATGTGTTGGATATCGCCTGCGGCACTGGGGTACTGGCCCCCTTCCTGTTGGAGTGGGAGCCGGCTTCTGTCACCGGCATTGACCTATCCCCCAAGATGATTGATATTGCCCAGAAGAAATACGGTGATAGGGTGACCTATATCTGTCGGGATGTGCTGGAATACACCAGCGGCCCCTTTGATGTCTGCATCGTTTACAGTGCATTTCCCCATTTTCTAGAGCCGGAACGGCTGCTGGAAAAGGCAAACAGCCTTCTTTCTTCCAGCGGACGGCTGGTTATTGCCCACTCCCAGTCCAGGGAACAGATCAACTCTATTCACGGCGGCAGTGCCAGCCAGGTTTCGCGGGGGCTGATGGAGGCCTCCCAGCTGGCTGAGCTGATGGAGCCTTGGTTTGCTGTGGAAGAGATTGTGGATGACGAGCAAATGTATCTAGTTTGCGGTAGAAAAAAATAAAAGCCTGTCCCTTCTAGGGACAGGCTTTTATGATGGGATAAATTCTATAAGGTGCTTCCCCTTTTGGGGGAGAAGAACCGGCTCTGATCGACCCCTTCCAGGGTGAGCAGGGCAATTTTTTTGTCGATGCCTCCGGCATATCCGGTGAGGCTGCCGTTGCTCCCCACCACCCGATGGCAGGGGATGATGATGGAGATAGGGTTGTGGCCTACGGCACCTCCTACCGCTTGGGCGGACATGTTTTCCAGACCCTGTTTTTCTGCAATGCGGGAGGCAATTTCCCCATAGGTCATGGTCTGGCCATAGGGAATTTGCAGGAGAATCTCCCAAACCCTCTGGCGGAAGGGGGAACCCTGGGGCGACAGAGGGGGAGTAAAGGGAGGCTTTTTCCCCTGGAAATAGAGATCCAGCCACTCTTTGACCTGCTGAAAAACAGATAGGTGTTTTTCCTCCCGGGAATCGGTCAGGGTAGCGCCAAAATACTTTTGACCGTCAAACCACAGGCCGGTGAGAGACTCCCCGTCGCTGGCCATGGTGATGCCGCCGAGAGGGGAGGAATAAGTATCGATATACTGCATGGGGTCACACTCCTTTCGCTTAATCTGCGCCGGGTAGGCCCTTTTTGGTGGGAGAGACGGCTTTCCTCTTTGCATTTTTCTTATTCGGAGAGACTTTTTTAGGTGCGTAGTCCTTCATTCCCGGTACTGCGCCTCCCGCCACCGCCCAGAGGTAGAGGCTGGCCACGCTGCCATAGGGATGGAAGCGGCGGCGGTACCGCTCAAACAGTTTGCGGTCGATACGGCGGTGGTGATAGACCATCCGCAGACCCCGCTGGATGGCCAGATCGTCAAAGCTCAGGATATCAGGCCGCTCCATGCAGAAAAGCAGGATCATTTCCGCCGTCCACACCCCGATGCCCTTGAGGGAGGACAAAGCCTGGATGGCCTCTTCGTCGGGCATCTGCCAGATTGTCTGTAGATCAAATTGGCCTTTTTGCACCTTTTGTGCAAAGTCGGTGATATATTCCGCTTTCCTAAAGGAGATCCCGCAGCCCTGAAGCCGCTCTATGCCGGCGGCCAAAATGGTGGAAGCATTTACCTGCCCCAGAGTGCCCTGCATCCGCTGCCAGATGGTTTGCTGGGCTTTGGTAGAGATTTGTTGCCCGATGATATGATGGACGACGGAGGAAAACAGATCCGGGTCTACCTGGCGCTGGACAGGCCCAATCAGGTCGATGAGCTCTCCCAGTTTCGGGTCTCTTTCCTTGAGATAACCGGTTTCCTTGTCGCCATAGCGGAAGTACATAGGCGATTTTCTTCCTTTCCCAATGCTTTTCTCAGTGGGTGTAATCCAAAATGCGGATGCTGTCGCCAAGGTCTTGGACGATCAACTCCCGCATTTTCTTCCCAAAGGGACAGGGGTATCCAATAGGTGTGCCTTTCTGGATGCAGGAGGCAAAGGCGATAGTATCAGCCCCTCGCTTCACCAGCTCCCGAGCCCGCAGCACCGCCTTTTTTCCAGGACATCCGCCGCAATTTATAAAACCTATGATTTCAATATCTTCATTCACTCCATGAAAAGCACCTTGCTTTTGCTGTATCATACGGAAATCCGTAGTTCCAGGACAAAAGTCCTCGGTTTGCATACAACGCAGAATGCCCACTTTCATAAGTCACCATCCTTTCTTTTGCTATGCTGATATAAAAAACCCCTCTGCCCCAAAGCAGAGGGGATGAATGGGCTTTGGGCTTACAGTGCCAGCCGAAGGATAGCAGCCACATCCTCCTCATAGAGAGGTTTAAATTTGCCGATAGGACCGTACATGACAGCCTTTTTCGCCATCTCATCGATGCGGTCGTCGCCAATGCCGATGTCGGCCAGGCGGGTGGGCATGCCGATGGACTTGGAGAAGGCTTCCAGACGGCGGATACCTTCCAGGGCAATCTCCTCGTCGTCGGCAAAGGCCAGATCTACGTCAAACATCCGTACAGCGTACTGGACAAAGCGCTTGATGTCGGTTTTATAGACATATTTCATCCAAGCGGGGAAGACGATGGCCAATCCCGCGCCGTGGGCGATGTCATAGATGGCGCTGAGCTCATGCTCAATATTGTGGGAACCCCAGTCGGGGATTCTGCCCATCTGATAGAGATTGTTGTGGGCCACAGTGCCAGCCCACATGATCTCCGCCCTGGCGTCGTAGTCGTTGGGGTTTCTCAGGACCTTGGGCACATTGTAGAGCATGCTGCGGAAGGTGGCTTCAATGAGCCGGTCGGACACGTCCACATTGGGGACGGTGGTAAAATAACGCTCCATCAAGTGGGCCATAATATCGGTAGCGCCGCAAGCGGTCTGGTAGGGAGGCAGGGAGAAGGTGTTCTCCGGATTCATGATGGTGAATTTGGGGATCATCAGCTCACAGCCCACCGAGTGTTTTAGATTCAGGGTATCGTTGGTGATGACTGAGCCATCGGAGGATTCACTGCCCGCTGCCGGAATGGTGAGGACAGAGGCCACGGGAAGGATCTCCTTCGGCTCTCCTTTATTGTCGTAGAAATCCCATACATCCCCGTCATAGGGCACGCCGATGGCGATGGCTTTGGCGGAGTCAATGGTGCTGCCGCCGCCTACCGCCAGGATAAAGTCCACATTTTCTTTTTTACACAGCTGGATGCCCTCATAGACCAGAGAAAGGCGGGGATTAGGCTGAACGCCGCCCAGCTCCACAAAGGGGATGCCGGCGTCCTTTAAAATCTTTACAATCTTGTCGTATAATCCGATTTTTTTAATGGAGCCGCCGCCATAATGCAGCAGGACTTTGGAACCAAATTTCTGAATCTGCACAGGCAGTTCCTTCTCCGTATCTTTGCCAAAGATGATACGGGCAGGGTTATAAAAGTTAAAATTAACCATAAAAAACGTCCTTTCTTTGCAGCATTTCAAAGCCGGAAGATAGGGCCGGCTCCAACCTCAATTATATTCCATTGCCCGCAAATGTAAACCTTTTGCCCTCCCCTTAGGACAACTTTGTATCAATGTCTAAATGAAACCAGTTCCAGCCCGCCATTTTTCACAAGGAGGAAACAGCTTTGATTTCGAAAAATATAGCTTTTTTCTTGACGCACCCGTTTTTCCCCGTATAATGAAAGTAATGAGGAAGAGGAGGGATTATCTTGTTCCGCCGGAAAAAGGAAAAAGAATTAGAAGTTGTTCAGATGAAACCAAAGAGAAGAATCAATATTGCCGCCATTTTGATTATTTCGGTGATTGTGTCGGCGGCCATGGGGATTGTCTCCCTCACCCTTGCCTCCAGCATCCGCACCAACAACCTGGAAAATCTGGGGAGCCGCAGTGTGGATACCGGCCGCGGGATTGCGGCCAGTCTCAAACGTTTTGCCCTTGATGATATCCGCGGCCTTATCGAAAACGGGCAGGTCAACGATACCTACCGTTCCCTCTGTGAGTATTTGGGGGAGATTCGGGATGTCAATGGGTATAAATACCTCTATGTTATTTACAAGGAAGACGATGGCTATCATGTGCTGCTGGATGCCCAGTATTCCCCCAGTCTCATCGCCAATACCGATTATATCCCCATTGGAGGCAGCTACCTGCCCCGGGAGATTTCCAGGCAGGCCGCCCGGCTCTTAGAGCAGGTCTACAGCGGCGCGCTGCCTCTGGCCTCCACCAACACTGTCTCTCAAAATGCCAACCGGGGTTCCACAGTGACCTCCTATATCCCCATCCAGGATGCGAGGGGCGATATTGTGTGTGCTCTGGCCATTGACACCGCTGTTTCCACCGCCGATGTCAACAACGGCTTTATCAGTTTTTACCAGATCGCCGCCGGATTCTTCGGCTTTATCTTCGCCGGCAGCCTCATCCTCAGCATCTTGTATTTCCGTGCCCAGAAGCGAAAAAGGCAGGAGCAGGGAGATTTTTCCTGATTTGAAATCTGAGAAAAAACATGGTATAATAAACGCAGCCGGCATGTGAGGAAGAATACCGTTTCAACGGTAAGAGCCACAGGCTCACATGCGTGGAAGGAGGGAGATCGATGATACGATTATTTGCCTGTGATCTGGATGGCACGCTGCTGAATGAACGACATGAATCAGATGCGTTCATCGAGGGGGTCCTGCGCAGTGTGGTGGAAAGCGGACGTTATTTTACGGTTGCGACCGGACGAAGCACGTCTATGATCGATTTTGGAGAAATGAATGGGCGGATCTATGTGATCTGCATGAACGGGTCACTGATCCTGGATCCAAAGGGCCGCGTCGTTCGCTGTGAGAAGATCGACAAGGAGGTCCTGCTTCAGTTGCTGGAACAGTTCCCGACATTGCGCATGGAGTGCCTGAGCGCACAGCGTTCCTACATCCGTCAGGACAAAGAGACATTTGTGGCAGCGATGATGGCCAACAAAGACCGGATGGCAAACGGGGAGCGCTGGGTCCGACGTTTGCTGGAACACGTGGATGAACAGATGTGCTTTTCACAGCGCACGGAGGAGATCCTGAAGCAGGACATCTGCAAGATCAACTGTCGGGTGGACACGCAGGAAGAGGCTCGTCAGCTGCAGGAATATCTGCAGGCACATGCCGATGCGCTGGTCAATGCGCCGAGCAACCAGGGACATTTTGAGATCACGGCCAGCGGTGTGAACAAGGGGACCGCGATCCTGCATCTGGCCGATCGGCTGGGCATCGATGCACAGGATGTCGCCGTGTATGGGGATGGCGGTAACGATCTGGAGATGCTGACGATGTTCGCACACTCGTATGCCCCTTGTACGGCACAGAAGGAGGCACAGATGGCTGCTTCTGCGATCATCGGCCCCTACCAGTCGTACAGCGTGGCGAAACACATCGCCGAAACGCTGGTAAAAGAGGACGAATAAACCGGCAACAGAGATGATTTTTTCATCGGTCCGCAGGGCTATGTTATAATAAGATCAGGAAAACGCATGGAAATGCAGGGAAAAGGGAAAGAGAAAGGACAGGAAGAGAATGAAAATGAGAAGAAGTGGAAAGGCGTTGCTGGCGCTGCTTTTGAGCGCAGCGCTTTTACCGGCAGCCGGCTGTTCGCAGAACCCGGATGCCCTGACGCTGATGAAGACGGCGAGCGAGGAGATGCAGAAGCTGGATTCCTATGCGGCAGATGCGACGCTGGAGTTTAACATGGGGGTCGGAGATGGTGAAAGCACGATCAACATGGGCATGAACGGGTCGATCTCCATCGAGATGACACAGGATCCGTTTGTCACGCACGGAACATCGGAGGTCACGGTCAGCACGCTGGGACAGGAAGATACGGCATCATCGGAATACTATCAGTTTGAACAGGACGGTGAACTGGTGCAGCTCACCAACGACGGCAGCGGCTGGGTATCACAGTCGAGCGGAGAAATTGATGTCGGTACCGCACAGGATGCGATGAAGCTGTTTGATTATGACATCGTCAAGGATCTTGAACCGGCAGTGACCGGATCAGAGAAAGTGAACGATGTGGATGCCTGGCGCATCGAATTCGAGGCGGGGATCGAGGAACTGATGGCATTGTCCGGTGAAGAGATGGACAGTACGACCGAAACGTTCATCAACGCCATGGGCGAAGACATCACGTTGAAGTGTGCGCTGTACGTCGATAAGGAGACCAACCGGTATGTGAAGTCGGATATCACGCTGAGCGGGCTGGATGAACTGTTCCGTCTGGCGATGAGCTCCAGCGAGCTGCCGGAGGGCATGGAACTGACGATGGATGATATCGTCTTCAGCTTTACATATGGCAAGTTCAATGAGGTCGATGCGATCGAGATCCCAAGTGAGGTGCGAAACCTCTCCGGCGGCGGTACGCAGACCAATGTGTGGGAAACGATGAAGCTGAACGTCGGCTCTGCTTCGCTGACGATCGGTGAGAGCACCGTGCAGGAACTGCTCGATGCGGGATTTACGCTGGATTCGGATCTTCCGGAGACGATGGAACCGGGAGATACTCAATATCTGACGGTGCTGCGCGGGGAGGATGATTTCTCGCTGAGCGTCGAGAACATGACATCGGAGACGATCGATGCCACGGATGCGACCGTATACGGCTTCAGCGGCATGTACATCGCTGCAGAAGACATCGTGCTGGAAGGCGGGATCCATTCGGGTTCCACCAGCGCAGAAGTGCTGGAAGCCTACGGCGATCCGAACACGCTGTCCGATGAAGGCTTCTATGACGAATGGAAGTACGAGATCTCAGATACCTTTGGTTCCAAGTATCTGGATCTGGCGATCGAGGACGGTGTCGTGACCGATATCGATCTGTCGGTCTACTACTTCGGCGATCTGTTCGCATAAATGAAAAAGAAAAGCAGTGCTCTTTGCGTCGGTGACGCAGGAAGCGCTGCTTTATTCATTTCCCCGGATATATTCATAATAATAGATGGCCAGCTGGGTGCGGTCACGCAGCTGCAGGCGGGAGAGCAGGGAAGAGAGATAGTTGCGGACGGTTCCCTCGCTGAGATAGAGTTGGGCAGCGATCTCTTTGTTGTTCATCCCTTTGGCGACGAGCGTCAGGATGGACAGTTCCCGTTCGCTCAGTTCGACCGGAAGGGTCTCCCGGTGCGTGAGCAGCTGTGGGATCTTGCGGACGATCTCCGTGTTGAAGACGTTCTGTCCCTGTGCGATCGCTTCCAGAGCGGCGGGAATCCCTTCAAAGTTCTGTTTGAGGATATAACCTTTCACGCCGATGGTCAGCGCCTGAATGATGTATTCTTCATCGCTGAAGGTCGTCAGAAACAGGATGCGGGCATCCGGGTGCTGTTTCAGGATCTGACGGCTGGCTTCTACGCCGTTGGTCTCCTTCATGCGGATGTCCATCAACACGACATCCGGCAACAGGCGATGATACGTTTCGGCAGCGAATGCGCCGTCATGGATACAGGCGGCGACCGTGTGTCCCTGTGCCTGCAGGATCGTCTGCAGCGAAGAACAGACCAGGGGGTCGTCATCGATGATGATCAGTCGCATGATGTTTCCTCCTTTGTGCGGATCGGCAGCGTGATGAAGAGCTGAAAGCAGTCCTTCGTACAGTGGATGTGGACATGTCCGCCCAGTTCATAGATCCGTTTTCGGATGTTGGCTAGTCCCATGCCGCCTTCCCGGATGGGGTGGCGCACGCCGTCATTGCGCAGGATGAGCTGATAGAAGCCGGGCTGTTGCAGGACCTTGAGCAGCGCATGGTGGACATCCGCATGCACTTCCATGTTGTGGATGCCCTCGGTGATGACCGCCAGCAGCTGGGCGATCGTATGCGGAGGCAGCGGATCGCGGAGCTGATACTGCAGGGTGATGGGCAGATCGGCGTGCTGATCGAGCAGCCGGTGCAGTTCCATCTGAAAATCGACCGATGTATCATAGAGGTCATGTACGCTGCGGCGGGCATTTTCCATTCCCTGCTGCAGCGTATCCTGGAGTTTGCGCAGCGGTTCTTTCAGCTCCTGCTGTGTCAGCAGGGCGTTGATCGCACCCGCCTGCAACAAAGCGCTGGAGAGGATGTGACCGATGCTGTCGTGGATGTCACGGGCGATCCGGTTGCGTTCATCCAGCGTGGCGATCTGGATCTCATATTCCTTTTCTCTCAGCAGAGAACGGTTCTGTTCTTCCAGCAGACGGTTGTTTTCGATCAGCAGATCCCGCTGCTGATGGGCCTGCTTTGCCATGACCTGATGTCTGGATGCCGCTTCCTGCAGCCAGCAGCTGATGAGCATCCAGAGCGCGATCATGAGAAAGAGCGGCTGTTTCTTTTCGATGATGCCATACAGGCAGCCGATGCTCGGAAACAGACACAGCCAGCGATACGGCCGCTCCAGATGGAAGGACCAAAGCGGGAGATAACAGGAGAGGACCGGAAAAAATGGAATCGCGCACAGTGAGAGGCAGGACAGGACGAGGGCGCCTTTGTTCGCTGTGCGCAGTTCCATCAGACAGGCAAAACAGAGCGCAGCCAGAAGATACAGGCTGATCAGGGAGGGGGAGGAAGAAAAGAGCAGTGAAAAGAACGATCCCTGTAACAGCAGGATCCCCTGAAGGAACAGACGATTCATCTCTCCACCTCCTGACTTGTGTTTATTATAACAAATGTAAAAAGCGCAAAAAAGGGAAGAGGAGGAAGTGATGACATTTGTCATGTGGCCGATGACATCCGGCACTGGAAAGAGCAGGATAAATTTGTCATAATAAAGCTGTGAGGTGATCAACATGATCGTACGTGTCGAACAACTGGTCAAGCGTTATCAGGAACTGGTCGCACTGGACCATTTTTCACTGCAGGTGGAGGAAGGGGAGATCCTTGGCCTGCTGGGTCCCAATGGCAGTGGCAAGACGACGGCCATCAACTGCATGCTTTCCCTGCTGAAATATGATAAGGGATCTGTGGAGCTGTTTGGAGAGCCGATGCGGCCGGATGCCTATGAGATCAAGAAACAGATCGGTGTGGTCTTTCAGAACATCGCCGTGTTTGAGGAGCTGAGCGTGGAGGAGAATGTCCGCTATTTCTGCAGCTTATATGTAAAAGATAAAGCGGAGCGGGAGCGCTGTGTGGAATGGGCGCTGGATTTTGTCGGTCTGCGGGAGTTTCGCGGTTTTCGTCCGCGCAAGCTCAGCGGCGGCATGCTGCGGCGGCTGAACATCGCCTGCGGGATCGCACATCACCCGAAGCTGATCTTCATGGATGAACCGACCGTGGCGGTCGATCCACAGAGCCGCAACAACATCCTGGAAGGGATCGTGAAGCTCAATGAGCAGGGAGCGACCGTGATCTATACCAGTCATTATATGGAAGAGGTCGAGCAGCTGTGTACGCGGATCGTCATTTTGGATGATGGCCGTGTCGTCGCTTGTGGAACGAAGGAAGAGCTCAAAGAGATGATCGCGTTGCGGGAAAAGATCACCATCGAAGATGTGGTGTTGAGCGAGGAACAGCGAGCGATGTTTGAAGAACTGCCGGCACTGCTGGATCTGCAGTATCATTCCCGTCAGCTGCGCTTGTCGTTTGGTGTGGGCAGCGGACATCTGGAATCGCTGCTGGGTCTGTTGCGCCGAGCGCAGATCAGCTATGGAAAGATCTACAGCGAACAGCCGACGCTCAATGATGTCTTCCTGGAGATCACCGGACGGGAACTGAGGGATGACGTATGAGGACACTGTGGTATGACGTGCAGCTGCGCTTTCGCAATAAGGTGATCCTGTTCTGGATGTTTCTGTTTCCGATCATCCTGTGCACGCTGTTTTCGTTGGTGCTGCGGGATGTCTATGCGCTGGAGGAGCAAACGGTGATCCCACTGGGCATTGAAATGAATGAGGCCTACGAGCAGGATGCGACGCTGCAGGCGGTGTTGCAGCAGCTGAGCGAAGGGGAGGATGCACTGTTTTCGCTGGAGGCGGCAGGGGGCGATGTACAGGAACAGTTGGAACAGGGAAAGTGGATCGCTTACGTACAGGTGATGGAAGATGGCGAGATCGCTCTGACGATGAGCGGAAACGGACTGGAACAAACGATCACCGAAATGTTCTTCGATGAGTTTTCACAGCAGCGGCAACTGGCACAGACCTGGCTGGAACAGGGGGCATCTTCGCAGGAGCTGCAATTGCTGTTCACACAGACGCGATCCTATGTCACATCGATGAGCGCTCAGCAGGGCATCACGCTGGAATATGTCGAGTATTTTTCGGCCCTGGCGATGGCCTGCATGTATTGCGGCTACTTTGGCATCCGTTCTCAGCAGCAGCTGCAGGCGAATCAGTCGCCGCTGGGCATGCGGCTGCAGTGTGCGCCCTGTCCCCGGCATGTGGTGCTGATCAAGGAGCTGCTGTGCAACAACCTGATCTGCATCCTGCTCAATGTCCTGCAACTGGCGTTCATGGCCGGCGTGCTGCACATCTCGTTTGGTCATTCGCTGTACTGGGTGCTGGGGACGACGTGCCTGGGCTCCTTTGCCGGGAACGGGCTGGGGCTGCTCATCGGCAGCGTCGCATCCCTACGCAGCGAACAGAAGGTGACCGTTCTGTCCTGCTTCGTGCTGTTGCTGAGCTTTCTGTGCGGCATGATGGTGCCAAGCGTGAAATACTTCGTGCATGTGTATGCCCCGTTCCTGGAATGGATCAACCCGTGCGCGCTGTTGACGGATGCGTATCTGCATCTGAGCATGCAGGGAGCGAACTGGAATGTGTGCTTCGATCTGCTGATGCTGGCGGGGATCGGCATCGTGTTCTATGGCATCAGTTATCTGTTCATGAGGAGGCAGCAGTATGAGAGTCTTTAAATTGTATCTGCTGTTGTTGCAGCGGCAGTGGCGGACGATCGCGTTGTATGTCACTGTATTTCTGGGCGTGTTCCTGCTGATTGCAGTGTTGAATTCCGGCAATGGCGAATATCAGGCGCAACAGATCCGCGTCGTGTTGCGCAATGAAGATGACAGCGAGGTAAGCGAGGTGCTGAGCGATGCACTGCAGGAGCGTTTCGTGGTCGAAGAAGGACTGGGAGACACAGAGATGGACGAAGCGCTGTTTTATCAGGCGGGGCATGTCGCCATCGTCATTCCGGAGGGATTCGGTGATGCGTTTGCGCTGGGAAAGGGAACGCTCGAACTGCGTACCCAGGGCAATAACGCTTATGGGGAACTCGTCCGCCGTCAATGTGATCAGTTTCTTGGGCTGCTGGCAAAGGGGCATCAGCTGCATCCGGAAAAGAGCTATGCGCAGCTCTGTGAAGAGATCCGCGCTGCCGATACGCCGGTGTCGGTCGAGATGACTTCTGCGCTGAGCGATTCGAGAAGCCGGATGAGCACGTACTGCAACTTCATGAGCTATGTCATCCTGACGCTGATGCTCACCTGCATCCCGCTGACGATCAGCGTGCTGCGTGCACCGGATACACAGATGCGATTGTCCTGTGCACCTCTGTCCGGTCGTTCGCTGATGCTGCAGGTGTTGGCAGGCGCAGGCATCTTTGCGATCGGTCTGCTGGCGGTGCTCTATGCCGCGCTGACTGCCCTGTGCGGTGTTTCGACCATCTGTTCACCGAGCGGTCTGCTGATGCTGCTGAATGGGGTGCTGTTTACGGCCGCATCGCTCGCCTTTGCGCTGATGATCGCCTTTCTCATCAGCGGACATCGCAAAAGAGAAAAGACGGAAGAGACGGTCAGCGCCCTCAGCAACCTGCTCGGGCTGTCCTTCAGCTTCCTGGGCGGTGCCTTCGTGCCGCAGCAGTTGCTTTCGGCGCCGCTGCAGTTCATCGCTTCCTTTACGCCGACGTACTGGTTCGTACGGATCAGCGATCAGCTGGGCAGCGGTGTGATCGATCCCTCACAGCTTTTGACCGGCTATGTGGCGCTCACACTGTTTGCGCTTGCCTTTGCCCTGTCGACCGCGGTCATCGCCCGTCGGCGGATGCAGCGAGACGCTCTTTCCTGAAACGGCCGTGGACGGCCGTTTTTCTTTCCCTGTTTCCATTTTCGGCACCGCTGTGATACGATGGAGAAAAGAGAGAAAGGCGGAAAGGCATGCGAAAGACAGTCTTGTACATAGCGATGAGCCTGGACGGTTACATCGCCGATGAAAACGGCGGTGTCGGCTGGCTGGATGGATACAGCGGGATCGAAGGCAGCTGGGAGGCGCTGATGCAGCGCACAGATACGGTCTTTATGGGGAGAAGGACCTACGACCAGATCACAAACGAGCTCTCTCCCTCCCAATGGGTCTATGCGGACCGGCAGACGTTCGTCTTTACCCATCGGCCCCTGCCTTCCTGTGAGAACATCTGCTTTACCGAGCGTTCGCCGATCGCCCTTCTGGATGAACTGCAGGCGCAGGAGGGAAAGGACATCTGGATCTGCGGCGGCGCACAGATCATTCGGACGCTGATGGAGGATGACCGGATCGATGTGTATCAGCTGACCATCCTGCCGGTGCTGCTGGGAGCGGGCATCCCATTGTTTGAACGGCTGATGGATCCGTGTCGATTGCGGCTGATCGAGACAACGGTACAGGGCGATGTGGTGGAGCTGCGATATGGTCGCTCGTTTCACATCTGCCGTATGCAGCCTTCACAGCTGGAACGGGTCGCTTCCATCTGGCTGTCCGGGAACGAACAGGCCCATGCCTTTCTGCCGGCGGGCTTCTGGCGCTCCCTGTATCCGCAGGTGAAGGAACAGCTGGCACAGGCGGAGATCTATGTATGTGAACAGAAGGGAACGGTCTGCGGCTTCATCGGCATGCGGGAAACGAGGATCGAAGGGCTCTTCGTCGATGCCGGCTGTCGCGGTCAGGGCGTCGGCAGCGCACTGCTGGCGGATGTGAAGAAGCGGCGGGATGTCCTGCGTCTGCAGGTGTATCGTCAAAATGTGCGGGCGCTGGCCTTTTATCGCCGCTTTGGCTTTGTAGTTGTGGAGGAGCACGTCGATCCGATGAGCGGGGAGATGGAATATGTGATGGAATGGAGGAAGAACGAGGGTGAAAAGTCGATACGATGACCGTGTGTTTTTCGAGAAATATGCGCAGATGGAACGTTCGCGAAAAGGCCTGGAAGGTGCGGGCGAATGGCCGACCCTGGAAGGGATGCTGCCGGATCTCAACGGTCTGCGCATGCTGGATCTGGGCTGTGACTATGGGTGGCACTGTCGATATGCCATCCAGCATGGCGCAAGCGCGGTCGTCGGGGTGGATCTGTCCGAGCGGATGCTGGAGCGGGCGCGCTCCATGGGAGAAGATGCGCGGATCACCTACATGCACGCTGCGATGGAAACGATCGACTTTCCAAAAGCGAGCTTTGATCTGATCCTGAGCTCGCTGGCTTTTCACTATGTTGCGGACTATCCGGGCCTGCTGAAGAAACTGCATGCCGTTCTGCGGCCGCAGGGACAGCTTCTGTTCAGCTGCGAACACCCGATCTTCACCGCACAGGGACCGCAGGAGTGGGAGCGGGACGCCCAGGGCAACATCCGTCATTTTCCGGTCGATCATTATTTTGCGGAAGGAGCGAGGGATGCGTGTTTTCTGGGCGAGCATGTCGTGAAATATCATCGCACGCTGACGACGCTGCTGCATGGTCTGATCGAGAACGGGTTTGTGATCGAGGATGTGCAGGAGCCCAAGCCGACCGCAGCGATGCTGGCGGCGGATGAACAGATGAAAGAGGAACTGCGCCGCCCGATGATGCTGATCGTCTCGGCACGCCGGCGGTAAGGGCCAAAAAGGGTCTGCCTTGCGCACAGCGCGAAACAAAAGGCAGACCCTTTTCACTGCGTTCAGCCTTCCTGTGTGCCGGCCTCCAGCGCAGCGTTCAGCATCGCTTCGCTTTGTTTTGGAGACTGATCCAGGGCGGCAGAGAGAATGGTGATGAGCCGTTCCGTGATGATCCCATAATA
>CAJFSX010000004.1 GCA_904419775.1 Candidatus Pararuminococcus gallinarum
AACCACTGTCCGCGACACCCGCGTTTTTGTCTCGAACGATACCAAAGCGCGACTTGGCAGCGGGCACTGCCCGCCGGTAGGTGGCGGACCTGCGGTCAGGAAGACGCGCCCACGGCCTAGCTAAAACCGCCGTCCGCGACACCCGCGTTTTTGTTTTAGATAGAGCCGCAGCGCGATCTGGCAGCGGCAACATGCCGCGCCTCCCGGCGAGGAAGACGCGCCCACGGCCTAGCTAAAACCGCTGTCCGCGACACCCGCGTTTTTGTCTCGAACGATACCAAAGCGCGATCTGGCAGCGGGCACTGCCCGCCGCCGGTAGGTGGTGGAAGAAATTAATTGAAAAAACCTCCTGGAAATTGGGCCGGGAACGGTTGCAATTTTCCACGGATATGGTACAATAACGTTGAAAACAAAGGAGGTGTATCATTCATGGCATATGTAATTAATGATGAGTGCATCAGCTGCGGCGCTTGCGAGGCAGAGTGCCCCGTATCCGCTATCTCCGCTGGTGACGACAAATACGTCATCGATCCCGATACCTGCATCGAGTGCGGCGCTTGCAACGGCGTATGTCCCGTAGGAGCACCCAATCCCCAGTAATGAAATAGGTACAAAAAAAGCGCACACCCTAGGGTGTGCGCTTTTCTTTTTGCTTTAGAATTCCAGTTTTTTCTCGATGTAGGGCACAAGCTCCGCAATGGGCATCCGGGTCTGTTCCATGGTATCCCGATCCCGTACGGTGACGCAGCCATCCTCCACACTGTCGAAGTCGAAGGTGATGCACAGTGGGGTGCCGATCTCGTCCTGCCGGCGGTAGCGCTTGCCGATGGAACCGGCGTCGTCGTAATCCACCATGAAATGCTTGGCAAGGTCATGATAGATGGCAGTGGCCTGCTCGGACAGCTTCTTGGAAAGGGGCAGGATACAAGCCTTGTAGGGGGCCAGGGCCGGATGGAGATGCATGACCACACGGGTGTCCTTTTCGCCCACCTGCTCCTCGTCGTAGGCCTCGCACAGGAAGGCCAGAGCCACCCGGTCGGCGCCCAGGGAGGGCTCGATGACATAGGGGATGTACCGCTCGTTGGTCTCCGGGTCGAAGTACTCCAGGCTCTTGGTGGAGTGTTTCATATGCTGGGACAGGTCGAAATCGGTGCGGTCGGCAATGCCCCACAGCTCGCCCCAGCCAAAGGGGAACATGAACTCAATATCGGTGGTGGCGTTGGAATAGTGGGAGAGTTCTTCCTTCTCATGATCCCGCAGCCGGAGGTTTTCATCCTTGATACCCAGATTCAGCAGGAAGTTGTGGCAGTAATCCTTCCAGTAGGCGAACCACTCCAGATCGGTACCCGGCTTGCAGAAGAACTCCAGCTCCATCTGCTCGAACTCACGGGTGCGGAAGATGAAGTTGCCCGGGGTGATCTCGTTGCGGAAGGATTTTCCGATCTGGGAGACACCGAAGGGCAGCTTCCTGCGGGTGGTGCGCTGGATGTTGGAAAAGTTGACAAAAATACCTTGGGCGGTCTCAGGACGCAGATACAGTTCGCTCTTAGCGTCCTCGGTGACCCCCTGGAAGGTCTTGAACATCAGGTTAAATTTGCGGATATCGGTAAAGTTGGTGGAACCGCAGTCCGGGCATTTGACGCCCTTTTCTTTGATGAAATCCATCATCTGCTGGTCGCTCCAGCCGTTGGGGGCCACGCCGGTCTGCTCCTCGATGAGCTTATCGGCACGATGGCGGGTTTTGCAGTCCTTGCAGTCCATCAGCGGGTCGGAAAAACCGCCGACATGGCCGGAAGCCACCCACACCTGGGGATTCATCAGGATGGCGCTGTCCAGCCCCACGTTGTAAGGGGATTCCTGGACAAATTTCTTCCACCATGCCCGCTTGACATTGTTTTTAAACTCCACACCCAGGGGGCCATAGTCCCAGGAGTTGGAAAGGCCGCCGTAGATTTCGCTGCCCGGATAGACAAAGCCGCGGCCTTTGCACAGGGCCACAATCTTGTCCATGGTTTTCTCGGAATTGAGCATAACTTTACCTCCCATTTTCTATCCATTACAGACCGATTGCTCCATCGCGTCTGGTGATTCCTCACGAGGGAAATCCATATACTAACTTCTTAATTTTAAACGCCAGGGCGGGATAAGTCAAGGAAAAAGGGGATAAAACCGCCATTTTTCCCCTGTGAACCTGCAAGAATTATTGACAGAGAGGGAAGATTCCGCTATAATATTGTTCGCACCACAAATAAAGAGATCCTGCGCTGACTTTGCTAGCACATTCTGATATCGATGATAGGGGCGCAGGTGCGTACAACTTCTATTTCCCTGGTGCGACGACGAGGCGTAGCTCAGTTTGGTAGAGTGCTTGGTTTGGGACCAAGATGCCGCAGGTTCGAGTCCTGTCGCCTCGACCAGGCTGAGCCTGGACGCAATCCGCGTTCCGGGCTCAGTTTTTTCTTTTGCCTTTTCGCCCGCGCTTAAGGCGGGCATCTTTTTTGTGGCGCAAACCACCAGGCTGAGCCTGGACGCAATCCGCGTTCCGGGCTCAGTTTTTTCTTTTGCCTTTTTGCCCGCGCTTAAGGCGGGTATCTTTTTTGTGGCGCAAACCCACCAGGCTGAGCCTGGACGCAATCCGCGTTCCGGGCTCAGTTTTTTCTTTTGCCTTGCCACTCGCGTTTGCAGCGGGTATCTTTTTTGTGGCACAAACCCACCAGGCTGAGCCTGGACGCAATCCGCGTTCCGGGCTCAGTTTTTTCTTTTGCCTTTTTGCCCGCGCTTAAGGCGGGCATCTTTTTTGTGGCGCAAACCAAGGAATTATCCTCAACAAATGGCATGTTCATGCCGTTTGTTGAGGGTTTTTCTTTGACGTGGGATTTGTGGGCGGTCTAAAAAATCGTATATTTTGTAACGAGTCATGGCTTCTTTTGTGAATTTTAGCACTCTCCTCTTGACAGTGCTAATATGGAGTGGTATAACAAGGTTGTTCCAAGAGAGAGGGACGGAAAGGGTCCCTCCCGCAGGGCAAGAAATAAGCGAAAAGATTGGAGGAATGACTTATGTTGCCCAGCATTTTTGGTGAAAATTTGTTTGATGATTTCTTTGATGATGATTTTATGCGTTCCATGTGGAACCGCCGCAATCCGTTGTATGGCAAACATGCCAAGAATTTGATGAAGACTGATGTACGGGAAACTGATACTACCTATGAAGTTGATATTGACCTGCCCGGCTTTAAGAAAGACGAGATTGATGTAGACTTGAAGGATGGTTATCTGACCATCAGCGCCGCCAAGGGCCTGGATAAAGATGAAAAGGATAAGAAAGGCAAATATATCCGCCAGGAGCGGTACGCAGGCGCCCTGAGAAGAAGCTTCTATGTGGGCGATATAGAGTCGAAGGATGTATCCGCCAAGTATGAAGACGGTATCCTGAAGATCTCCCTGCCCAAAGAGGCCAAAAAGCAGCTGCCGAAGACAACGACCATTGCCATCGAATAAGCGCAACAAATTGATACAGAAGGAGCGTCTCATGGGACGCTCCTTTTTGTTTTTGAATGGCACTGGACAAGACAGGAGCAGGGGAGTATGATGAGAAAACGAAAGGGGGCGTAGGCCGGTGAATCGGCTGACAAGAAAACAGGGAAACGGATCCGGCTATCAGGTAGACAGCCAACAGATCCAGCCCCTGGAGGAAGGTTATGGCGGCGAGGCCGTCGAAAGGCTGGCGAAACTGGAAAACCTCTGGGAAGACCTGGAGCAGAAACAGAAGGAGATCTCCCAAAAGCTGGAGCAGCTGCGGGGAGAGGGGCGGACCAAAAGCGCCCAATTCCGGGAGCTAATGGGAAAGAAGCTTTCCAACAGCTATGTGCTGGCCCTGTTCAAGGATTATGAGATCGACGGGGAGTCGAAGAAATAGAAAAGATCACCAGCATCCTGGCAAGGTCAGGATCACACAAGTGCATAGGCGAAAATAAGGCAGCCGCTTCCTGCAAGGGGAAATCCCCCGGCAGGAGGCGGCTGTTTTTTTGCGGCCGATAGCTGCGGAGTGTCTCTGTTTTTTTCTCAATATTCTTTACATTACGAAAACCGAACTTTACACTGCCTTCACGCAAACATGATTGTCCCTCCTTCGCCGGCTGGCTATGATGGATGATGGATCACAAAGCCTGGATCGATGGCAGGCGGCCTTTTCCACGACAGGAAAGAGGGAGAAAACGCCAAGGTCTGAAACCCCGAAGTATAGCTACAGGCATCATGAACTGGGAATCTGCTCCAGAAAAGCAGGCGGCCGGCGAATTTGGTCCAGCCGAAGTCCGAACAGCCGCAGCTTGGATGACAACAGTTCCTTTTTCTGTTTCCGGCGCAGGGCTGTGTCGGGACACAGAGAGAAATCGCGTTGGAGGAAATGAATTTCATGTGGGATAAGTTAAAAATCAAACTGAAGGATCGGACCCATGCCCTGAAGGAGTGGCTGCAAAAGCCAAAAAACCTGGCGGGACTTGGGGCAGGGGCAGTGCTTTTCGCCGGTCTGATTGCCTGGGGCGTCTGGATCAATCAGCCGGTGGAGGGACAGGTGCCCACCAGCGCCAGCCAGATGGCTTATGACAAGGCGGTGGTGACGGCGGTGCTCTCCGATGATGCCCAGCCCGATGAGGATGCCGAAGGAAAGCGGGTGGGTACCCAAGAACTGGAGATCAAAATCCTCACCGGCGCCCACAAAGATGAAATTATGACCCTGTCAAACCCTATGAGCGCCCTGTTCAATGTGGATTTAGATAAAGGGGATCAGGTCATCGTCCGGATTATGACCGACGATGAGGGCAGCTATTATCCTTCCCTTTTTAACTACGACCGGGGGATTGTCCTAGGCGTTTTTGTCCTGATTTTCTTTGTCCTGCTGGCTGTGCTGGGAGGAAAGAAGGGAATGGGGGCCTTGGCCGGACTGATTTTCACCCTGGCCTGTATCTGGTTTATCCTCATTCCCAGCATCATCCGAGGACTGCCCGCCATCCCGGTGACGGTAGCCATGGTGGCGGTGACAGCGGCGGGGGCTCTGGTGCTGCTCAACGGATTTTCCCAAAAGACCCTTTGCTCGGTGCTGGGCTGCGTCATCGGCGTCGTGGTAGCCGGGGGGATTGCGGCCCTGGTGGGAACGATCACCCCCATGAACGGCTTTAACATGCCGGAGGCGGAAAACCTCATCCTTTACGGTGCCGACCAGGGGCTGAAGATCAGCGGTCTATTGGTCTGCGGCGTCCTTATCTCCGCCTTGGGGGCGGTCATGGATGTGGCCCTGGGGATCGCCTCCTCGGTCTGGGAGCTAAAGGAGCAAAATCCCCGGCTGACGGCGGGAGAGCTTTTCCGCTCCGGCATGCACATTGGCCGGGACGCCATGGGCACCATGGCCAACACCTTGATCCTGGCCTTTGCGGGTTCTTCTTTTAATATGCTCATCCTGGTGCAGACCTATGACATCCCCTTTCTCCAGCTCATCAACACCGATTATATCTGCATCGAGATCATCCAGAGCATCGCGGGTGCCATGGGAATCCTGTTATGTGTGCCAATTGTCGCCTTGATCAGCGCCCGAATGATGGCTGGGCGCAAAGGCGTTTGAAAATAGATGTTCATACAAATCAAAGGAGGATATGAAGGCCAATGAAAACCAAGAATGGTCTGAAAAGGGTGGTATCCCTGGTCCTGGTGATGTTGATGCTCCTTTCCCTGGTGCCTACGGCAGCCTTTGCCGCGGGAACGGGGGAGTATCACAAGATTGCCGGCAGCGATGATTTTACCACCGGCGAGTATGTTATGATGGTGGACACCGGCTATGCCGTGGGTCCCATGGACGGCACCTGGGTTTCCGCCGTCGCCCTGACCCCGGATGGGGACACGGTGACAAATCCAGCAACCGCGGTAGTGGAGATTACCGTCTCAGGTACCTCCGCCAAGATCAAGCTCAGCGACGGCAAATTTATCGCGCCCGAAGGGGGCAACAATAACGGCATCAATGAAGGGGAATACGATTGGACTTGGACGGAAACAGACGGGAAGTTCGTCTTTTCCGGCACCGGCGACGATACCGTCTACCTTGCCAGCAACAGAGCCTCAGACAACAAATTCCGGGGCTATAAGCAGACGACCGCCACCAACAATCCCGGCGGATATCCCCATGAGTTTACCCTCTACAAATTAGAGGAGGGCGGCTCCGGGGAGGTAACGGTGGCAGCCCCCTCCGCCAACCCCCAGGCAGGCGCGGTGGCAGAGGGTACCTCCATCACCCTGAGCACCACGACAACCGGCGCCCAGATCTACTACACCCTGGATGGGAGCGACCCTGCCGACAGCGGCAATCCCTCCCGCCAGCTTTACGGCGACGGGAATAAGCCGGTGATCAGCGCCGCCTGCACCCTGAAAGCGGTGGCGGTGCTGGATGGCGTTTACAGTGCGGTACAGACCCTCCAGTACACCATAGAAGAAGGGGGAATCCCCCTGGAGGACGGGGACAAGGTGGTTATCTACGCCCCGGCCTATAACAAAGCCCTTTCCTCCCAGAAAACCGGCTTCTATAACGTAGGAGTGGATATCGAGGTTTCCGGCGATACCGTCACCGGCTTTGGAGATACCGAGGTGTGGACGGTGGTCAAAAACGGCGACGGCACCTATAGTTTCCAGCAGAACGGCCAGAACATTGGCTTGGCAGAAAGCTACTCCAGCATGGATTTAGGCGCTGTCAACGACGACTGGGAGGTCACGGCCCTTCCCAACGGCACCTATAACATCCGCAACACGGTGCGGGACAATTACATGGAATGGTATGCGGATTACAACAACTGGAGCAGTTATAATTCCAGCAGCGCCGCTACCGACGACCAGTTCCAGCTTCAGTTTTACAAGGTCACCGGCGAAATAACCGATCCCGACGCCCCGGAGGTGGAGGGCTTGCAGGTAGAGGCTTCCCCCAAGAGCGGCGCCAGTGTAGAGGCGGGCCAGAAGATCACCCTCTCCGCCGCCGACGGGGCACAGATCTACTTTACCATGAAAACCGACGGCACCGAGCCGGAAGATCCGGATGTGACAAAACCGGAGCTGCAGTACACCGCCCCCATTGAAATTGAAAACACCCCGGCCAAGGACCAGCCTGTCATCATCAAGGCGGTGGCCTATATCCCCGCTGTGGATGAGACCCCGGCCCAGACCGGCGAAGTCATCACCTTTACCTATAAAGCCCCCATGGAACTGGGAGATTATCAGCTCTATTTCGGCCAGCTCCACGCCCATACCAACCTGTCCGACGGCACCGGTACGGTGGAGCAGGCTTATGACCATGCTTCCAAGGTGGAAAACCTGGATTTCCTAGCCCTTACCGACCACTCCAACTCCTTTGACAACGACGGAGGGGTTCACCTGGGGGATACAAATGCCGAAAGCCTCAGCTCTGAATGGGCGGAAGGCCGCCAGGGCGCCCGGGACATCACCGCCCGGGAGAGCGGCACCTTTGTAGGCCTCTATGGCTTCGAGATGACCTGGTCCGGCGGCGCTCCGGGACACATCAATACCTTTAATTCCGAGGGCTTTGAAAGCCGCAACTACGCCCCTTATAAGAAAGGGGATAACTATGAGGTGTTGCAGGCCTATTACGACACCCTCAACGAGAACCCGGAGACCATCTCCCAGTTTAACCATCCTGGAGATACCTTCGGCGACTTTATGGACTTCTCCCTCTATGACCCGGTGGTGGATAACCAGATCACCCTCATCGAGGTCGGCAACGGCGAGGGGGCCATCGGAAGCTCCGGTTACTTCCCCTCCTACGGCTATTACACCCGGGCTTTGGATAAGGGCTGGCATGTGGCCCCCACCAACAACCAGGATAACCACAAGGGCAACTGGGGAGACTCCAACACCGCCCGCAGCGTTGTACTGGCCACCGACCTGAGCGAGGAGGCCATCTATGACGCCATGAAGAATTACCGGGTCTACGCCACCGAGGATAACGACCTGTCCATCCTCTACTCCCTCAACGGCAACGCCATGGGCTCCATCCTGGATGACCAGGATGAGGTGGATATCCAGGTTTCCATCATCGACCCCACCGATACCGCTGGCACCACCAAGGTGGAGGTCATTGTCAACGGAGGCCAGACCCTGGCGGAGCAGACCTTTGAAGGCGGCTCGGCGGAGCTTTCTTTTGACAACCTCCCCGCCACCTACGGCTACTATTACCTGCGGATTACCCAGGCGGATAAGAATATCGCCGTCACCGCTCCGGTCTGGGTGGGCGAGAGCATGAATGCAGGCGTCTCCAAAACCGCCAGCGACGTAGCTCTGCCCATCAAAGGGGATGAGATCAACATCTCCAGCCAGATCTACAACAATCTCAGCGAGGATATGACCGTCACCTCCCTGACCTATACCATGGAGGGCCAGGAGGAGCCTTTCCACACCGCCGACGTCAGCCAAATCGGCGACGCAGGGGTGGTAGGGGCTCGGACTTCCGACACCTATGCCTTCCCCTATACGGTGACGCAGGCCGGCGGCTTTAACATCAATGTCCAGATGAAGGCCACCATCGGCGGGGAGGAATTTACCTTCACCGACGTGCTCAAGCTCAGTGTTTCCGATCCGGCTATTGCCACCAAGGTGCTCATCGACGGCACCCACTATAACGATTATGTCAACGGCTACTACGCGGGGAACATGACCAACTTCATCAACATGGGCACGGCGGAGAACATCCAGGTGCGCATCGCCCAGCCGGGCGAGACCATCACCGCCCAAACCCTGGCCGACGTCTCCCTCCTTGTCATCTCCGCGCCGCTGAAATATACCAGCGACTACACAGGTGAGGCCACGATCAGCACCTTTGAGGACGAGTTTATCAATGTGGTGCGGGATTACGTCCAGGGCGGAGGCACCGTCATTGTCTGCGGCCTGGCGGACTATCAGGACGCCAACAGCGGAGTGCCCTATACCACCTACGAGCAGGTCAACAAGCTCCTGGCCGCCATTGGCACCACCATGCGGGTCAACGACGACGAGCTCATCGACCAGGAGGAAAACGGGGGACAGCCCTACCGCCTCTATTTCGACGACTTTAACACCGAAAGCAGCGATCCTATCGTTCAGCAGGTCCTCTCCGGCGTGGTGGAATCCGGCTTGGCCTACAGCTCCTACTCCGGTTGCTCCATTGCGGTGGGCAGCGGCGAGCCCATTGTTTTCGGACATGAGGGCACCTATTCCATCAACAGCAAAAATCCCGCCCAGGGACACAGCAAGCCTGTGCTGAGCTACTCCGATCCCTACGACCCGGAAAGCGCCGTGGTGCAGAAGGGCGACGTTGTCGCCATGGCCACCGAAGGGGTGGGGGAAGGCCGGGTATTCCTCTCCGGCACCGTCTTCTGCTCCAACTTTGAGGTGGCGGCTGAAGATCAGGTCAGCTACTCCAACGGCATTATCGCCCAGAACATCCTGTCCATGGTGCAGAAGCAGCCTGAAATCAGCACCATCCAGGAGGCCAGGGCCGGCGCCGACGGGGAGGTATTTACCGTCGTCGGCACCGTGGCCAACGGCACCGCAGAAAGCGGCAACGCCTTCTTTAACACCATCTACATCCAGGATGATGAGGGCAACGGCATCAATGTCTTCCCCATCGACGACAACACCATCCGCCGGGGCGACCAGGTGATGGTCACCGGCTCCATCAGCGAATATATCGGGGACAAGCAGCTTTCCGCCATCAATGTGACGGTGCTGGAAGGCAGCAAAAACGTGGTCATTACCGATGTTACCACCAAAGAGGCCAACGACTATGACGCTAACTTCGGCATGCTGGTCCGGGTGGAAGGCACCGTGCAGAGCGTGAAGCTGGCCGGCGGCATTGTAGAAAGCATTGCGCTGGTAGATGAAAGCGGCGAAAGCTGCCGGGTCTTTGTGGATGGCTATATCGATTACTCCAATGACGCCTCCCAGCCCCTGGAAGACTTTGTCAAGGAGGGAGCTACCATCTCCGCCGTAGGATTTGTTTCCCACGACGCCGAAGGCAACCGCCTCCGGGTCCGTGACCGCTCCGAGATCCAGCCGGCGGAAGCGGCTTTGCAGGTAACCGTCACCACCACCCACGGCACCGCATCCTACACCCAGGCGCCGGTGGCAGGGGAGGACTTCACCGCCACCCTGATCCCGGATGAGGGCTACAAGCTGCCCCAGCAGGTGCAGGTTCTGGTGGAGGGCGCAGAGCTCCCATCTGAAGGCTATGCCTATGACCCGGCCACAGGAGCCCTTACCGTTTACGGCGCTTATGTCACCGGCGACATAGAGCTGATCGCCGACTTTGTCCAGGATACCCAGGGCGGCCAGGAAGGCGGCGGCAGCCAGGACGGCAAGCCCTCCATCCCCGGCCACACCCAAGACGGGAATATCACCTTCCCCGACGGGACGACAGAGAACAACGGCTCCACCGGCGGCAAGGAAAGCCCCCAGACAGGAGACAGCCAGAATATCCTTCTGGTGGCCCTTCTTCTGGCGGCAAGCGGCGCCGCCCTTGTGGCTCTGACAGTATCCCAGCGCAGAAAAGCGGGACAGAACCGGTAGCTTTTCCAAGGGGATATCCCGTGAAATAAAAAGACCGGGGACAGGATAGCCTGCCGCCGGCAAAGATAAAGACAGGAGGCACGAAACCGTGCCTCCTCTTTTTATATGGGGTGGTTAGGGCAAACAAGGTATCATAGAAACAGGAAAATATTTACCTAAAATTTACCTAAACCTGAAACAATAATGGTTTCCCGTTACTTTTATTACATGTATAATACGCCATCAAAGTGATGTAAGTAGAAAATTTTTTAGTTTTTTTATTGATTGGCCCCGGTTTGAGAAAACAGGGACCGTATTCTATATAAGGGGGGATCTGCTGTATGAATAGTGAGCACACAATCATCCAACAGGTCGACGAGGCAAAAGGGGATGTACAGGCGGCGGACCGGCTCATCAGCAGCTACCTGCCCTTTATCAAGGCGGAAACAGCCAAGTTTTTAAAGCGGCCGCCGATAGAGGGGCAGGACGATGAACTGAGCATCGCTATGATGGCCTTCCACGAGGCCATCGGCAGCTATTCACGGACTCGCGGGGCTTTTCTCAAATACGCGGGAATGCTGATCCGAAGCCGTCTCATCGATTACAGCCGGAGGAACCGGCGGCATGACGGCGTCATCTCCCTGGATACGCCCCAGGGGGAGGACGATGTCACCATTGGGGAGACACTGGCGGATCAACGGGATCATCATGAGGAAATGATGCAGCGCGACGCCACCCGGGAGGAAATTTTTCATCTCAGCAGCCAGATGGCGGAGTTTGGAGTTAGCTTGACCGACGTGGCGGCCAACTGCCCCAAACAGCAGCGGACGCTCGAGGCCTGCCGGAAGGCCCTGCAATACGCCCGGGAGAACCCGGAATTATTGGAGGACCTTCTGGGGACGCGGCGATTGCCCATCAGCCGGCTGTCGGAGGGTAGCGGTGTAGAAAGAAAAACCTTGGAGCGGCACCGCAAATATATGATTGCCCTGCTGCTGATCTATACCAATGGGTATGAAATCATCCGAGGGCACTTAAAGCAGGTGATGAAAGGAGTGGCAGTGAGATGAGTTATCTGGTAATGGAATGCCACCCTGGATATGCCGTTCTTCTGGATGAAGAGGGCCGCTTTTTCAAAGCGGCCAATCTCCAGTATGAAGTAGGCCAAAGGGTATATGACCCGGTGCTGATGCGGGAAGAGCCGCAAAAACAAAGCCATACCATCCGATGGATTGGTAGCGCTGTGGCGGCCATTGCGGCATGCCTGCTGTTGGTTTTCGGTATTGGCTACTATCAGAATTATTTACAGCCCTACTCCTCCATCTATTTGACCATCAACCCGGAGGTGCAGATGGATCTGAACCGGCAGGGAACGGTTGTAGAGCTGACCGGGACCAATGAAGACGGAGAAAAGCTGTTGGAAGGCTATGACGGCAAGGGCAAAGATAAGGTCACTGTAGCCGATGAACTCATTGACCGGGCCATTGCTATGGGATTTTTGTCGGAAGGAGGTCAAATCTCCTTCTCCATTGACTCCCCCGATGAGGCCATGTTCCAGGAGTACGGCATGCAGCTGCGCACCCAGGTAGAGGAATATCTGGACGGACGGATGACGGTGATGATCGAAATCGTCAACTACCAAAACGGCCAGGGGGAGGAAGCGCCGGAGGAAGTGTCAACCACCACGCCGCTGGTCACGACAACCCCGCCGGCTACAACCACCACGCCGCCCCAAACAACTCCCAGCACCACCCCGGCGGCTCCGCCCCCCGCAACCTCCCAAAGCACCGGCTACGGCAATACGGATTATGGGCCGGACAGCGACGGTGATTCCGGATACAGCCCGGGGAGCGACAACGGGTCAGATGACAGCGGCTATGACGATGATGACAACGATGATGGCGGCGATTCCAACTATGATGATGAAGAGGATGACGACTAAATATTTAAAAAATTTTTTCTGTACGACCCCGGTTTTTTGGCAGGCCTTCCGTAGTCTATGAGTGTAAGGTGAAAACCACACGATAATAACTGAGAGGAGCAATCAATTATGAAGTTGAGAAGAAAAGTTTTAGCAGCGGTCTCTTCCCTGGCTGTCCTGGCGGCAGTCCTTCTGGCCGGATGCGCCACCCAACCAGCGGAGGGCAATGCCCTGAAGGAAACAGGAATCCTGACCTTAAGCGTCAACCCGGAAATCCAGATTGAGTACAACAAAGAAGGCAGGGTTACCGCCCTGTCCGGACAGAATGAGGATGGCAAAGGCATTGTGGCCTCCTATCAAGACTATATCGGAAAAGATTGCAGTGAAGTTCTTCAGGATTTGATTGTTGAAATCAATGAGGCCGGCTATTTTGTAGAGGATGTTGACGGCAACCAAAAGAACATTGTCCTGCAGCTGGAACCTGGTTCTGTGCTTCCAAGCAGCGACTTTTTGGCCAATATGAGCGCCAGCACCCAGGATGCGGTGAAGGGACTGCGCCTTTCCTCTGGCATTGTGACCATTGACGACGACGATTACGACCCAGCCTATGTCAAAGATGGAGGAGAATCTCCCTATATTACCCTGGAAAAGGCAAAAGAAATCGCGTTGACCCAGGCCAATGTCAGCGCAGCCGATGCTGTGTTTGAAGATAAGGAGTTTGACCACGACGACGGTACGCCGGTGTTTGAACTGGAATTCGTGGCAAACGGCGTCGAATATGAGTATGATGTCCACGCCGTAACCGGGAAAATCCTCCGGGCGGAACACAAGACCGGCAGCATTCCCGCCAATGGTACGGCGGGCTACAACGACACCGACTACGGTCCTGGAAGCGACGGCGTCACCGATTACACTGACACCGACTATGGCCCCGGAAGCGACGGCGTCACCGATTACAACGACACTGACTACGGCCCCGGAAGCGACGGCGTCACCGATTATAACGATACCGACTATGGTCCCGGAAGCGACGGCGTCACCGATTACACTGACACCGACTACGGCCCCGGAAGCGACGGCGTCACCGATTACACTGACACCGACTACGGCCCCGGAAGCGACGGCGTCACCGATTACAACGACACCGACTACGGCTCCGGAAGCGACGGCGTTACCAATTACGGGAATAGCAACTATGACGACGGGGGCACCACCAATTATGGCAACTCCGGTTATGGGAACAGCAACTATGACGATGGCGGCAGCAATTACGACGATGGGGATTCCGGCTATGACGATTGACCCATCCAAAGGGCGCGGCCTGCGTCATGAGCTGAAGCACCAGATCAACCTGCGGGAAGATCTGGTGCTTTCCCAAAGGCTGCGCAAGCTCTTTCCCCATGACCAGCACGGGGGAGCAGACGGCAGCTACCGGGTCACCAGCCTCTATTTTGACACCCCTTATGACACCGCCCTGCGGGAAAAACTAGACGGGGTCAGCCGGAGAGAAAAATTCCGTCTGCGGTATTATGGAAGGGATACTTCTTTTATCCGGTTGGAAAAGAAGACCAAGGAACAAGGACTGTGCGGTAAGCACAGCGCCCGCATGACACCGGAGCAGGTGGCGCGGCTGCTGGCGGGGGAGGACAGGTTCCTTTTAGATGCCGGCGACCCGCTGCTTGCGGAGTTTTATAGCAAGCTGCGGGGAGAGGGCCTGGGCCCCAAGACCGTGGTCTGTTATGACAGAGAGGCGTTTTTCTATGGCCCCGGCAATGTGCGGATTACCTTGGACCGAAATATCCGCTCTGGACTGGGGAATACCGATTTTCTCAATCCGGACCGGTTCCATTTGAAGGTGCTGGAGGAGATTACGGTGCTGGAGGTCAAATATGACGCCTTTTTGCCGGATCTTGTCCGCATGGCGGTACAGGTGCCCGGCAGGCAGGCGGCATCCTGCTCCAAATATGCCCTGTGCCGGCGGTTTGACTAAAGAGAAAAGTGGAGGGAGATCGGCATTATGACCTTTCAGGATATTTTTAAGTCCAGCTTTCTTGAGAATATAACCGGTGTTTCCATGCTGGATATGGGCATCGCTCTCGTTCTGGCCTTTTTGTTAGGACTGTTTATCTTTTTTATTTACAAAATGAGCTACAGCGGCGTCATGTATTCTATGAGCTTTGGAGTGACCTTGGTGGCCCTATCCCTTATTACCGTTCTTCTTATGATGGCGGTGGTCAGCAACGTGGTGCTTTCCCTGGGCATGGTGGGCGCCCTGTCCATTGTCCGGTTTCGCACCGCCATTAAAGAGCCCATGGACATTGCTTTTTTGTTCTGGTCCATTGCGGTTGGGATTGTACTGGCGGCTGGTCTGATCCCTCTGGCGGTATTCGGCAGCCTTTTTGTAGGGATCGTGCTGGTTGTTTTTGCCCGCAAAAAGACGGTGGATGCCCCCTATATTTTGGTGCTCCACTGTGAGAATGGCCAGGTCGAGGCGCAGACCAAGGCGTTTCTGCAATCCCAGGTGGCGCGGCTGAACCTAAAGAGTAAAAGCATGGAAAACGGTATGGTGGAATTAAACTACGAAGTCCGGTTAAAGGACGACAACAGCGCTTTTATTAATGAACTGGAAGCAATGGCTGGCGTTTCCAGGGTGGTGCTGGTCTCTTATAACGGCGACTACATGGGATAAGGCGATGATCAAACACAAGCGCATCGACCTGATCTGTATAGCCGCTGCCATTGCGGCCGCTCTTCTGACCCTGGCGCTGATGTGGGGCGGGGATCAAATTCCTCAAGAGAGCGCCCCCCTAGCATATGTGACCCGGCTTTTTGATGACAGCAGGGTTCATACCGTTGATATACAGATTGACGATTGGGGCAGCTTTGTCCAGAATGCGACCAAGGAGGAGTATGTTTCCTGTACCGTCCAAATTGATGGGGAGGTATTCCAACAGGTAGGCCTGCGGGCCAAAGGGAACAACTCCCTGCGGCTGACAGAGGAATATGGGCTCAGCCGCTACAGCCTGAAGCTGGAGTTTGACCAGTTTTTGGACGGCGGAAATTACTACGGCCTGGATAAATTTTCTCTGGATGCTTCCTTTCAGGACAACAGCTATCTAAAGACCTATATGGCTTATGACATGATGGCCTTTATGGAGGTGCCTACTCCCCTTTGTAGCTATGCCTGGGTCAAGGTCAACGGAGAGGACTGGGGGATGTTTTTGGCGGTGGAGGAACCGGAGGAGGCGTTTGCCCGGCGGAATTTTGGCAACGATCATGGCCAGCTTTACAAACCGGATTACCGCTCCTTAGAGGAAGAAAATGCCGACGTGGCGCTGCGGTATATTGACGGCAATCCCAGCAGTTATCCAGGCATCTTTGAAAACGCCAAATTCCAGCTTACCCAAAAAGATCAAAGGCGGCTGATTGAGGCGCTGGAAATTTTAGCTACCGGCGAAAATTTAGAAAGTGCTGTCAATGTGGACGGCGCCTTGCGGTATTTTACGGTACAGGTCTTTGTCATGAACTGGGACAGCTATCTGGGATATACGGGACACAACTATTTTTTATATGAGGAAGAGGGGATTCTCACCATTCTGCCTTGGGATTATAACCTGGCTTTTGGCACCTATGCCCTGGGCATGACCAACCCTATTGAAGATCCCGACATCCTTATCAACTATCCCATCAATACCCCTGCGGAGGGAAGCGTGATGCTCAACCGGCCCCTCTATCACAACCTGATGCTGCGAGACGAATACTTTGCCCAGTATCACGAATACTTTGATGAGTTTTTATCTGAGTATATGGAAAGCGGGCGGTTCGCGGCTACCCTTCGGCGGACAGCGGCGATGATCGCCCCCTATGTTGCGAAGGATCCTACAAAGTTTTGCTCCTATGAGGATCATCAGCGTGCTGTGGACACCCTGGAACAGGTCTGCCTGCTCCGGGCGCAGAGCGTCCGGGGCCAGCTGGAGGGGGAGATACCGCCTACCCTCCAAGGCCAACGGGAACAACCGGATGCCGGTGTGGACGCCTCATCTGTCCAGCTGGCCGACTTAGGGGATTTCGAGGATCTGGAATCGGCGGGAGAAAGACAGCAGGCGGCGATGGAACAGATAAAACAAAAAAGCGCTTAGGATTTTTCCTAAGCGCTTTTTGTCAATCAAGAGAAATCAACGGAATCCTTCCCCAAAAAGGCCAAGGGCGCAAATTTCGAAAACTATCTGCCCATCTCCTCAGCGGCCTTGTTGACGCAGGAAATGGCGTTGAGACTCCGGGGATAGCCGATATAGGGCAGGCATTGGGAGACCACCCGGATCAGGAATGCCTTGTCGCTGCCAAGGTTCATATTGCCCTTGGCGTGGCTTGTCAGCTGGGGTTCGCAGCCTCCCTGAGCCGCCAGAAAACAGAAGGTGATCATCTCCCGCTGTTTGAGGTCCAGCCCGGTGCGGGTGTAGTAGTCCCCAAAGCAGTTGGCCGCCAGCCAGCGGTTGATGTGGCCCTGTTTCCAGGCGTCCTTCATGGAATCCCCGAAAATCTCCACCTGGGTTTGGGCACCCCTTTCCAGACGGTTTTCCATGGTGGTGGTAGCCTGTCCCTCCAGGGGAAGCTTGACGCCCCGGTCGGTCAGGACGGCGTTGGTAGCATCCAGGAAGGGACGGACCCGGCCGATGCCGAGATAATCCACCGCCTGGTAGACGATTTCCTTGGCCATGACGGGGGTGACCCCGGCATCCAGGGCCTGGGGCAGCTCCAGCCGGAACTGGTCAATGCCCTGGCAGCCCAGCAGGGTGGCCAGGATGGCCATATGACGGGTAGGCTCCTCCAGCTGCTGGCCGGGCTCGCCCACCACCTCATCCATGGCAAAGTGTTCCATCCGCTCCATAAATTCCGGATCGGTTTCGTAGATGTTCATCAATATATCCTTCTTTCTACTTTTCAATCTGTTGGTTGCCGGTGCTCCACACATGATGCTCCCCCTCTGCCGCCGGGGTGTTTTGGGCCATGACGCCTACCAGGTTGTGGGGGACATAGGGCTCCTCCAGATAGGCGATTTCCTCCGGCGTCAGCAGAAGATCCGCCGCCTTTGCCGCCCCTTCGATATGGTGCAGCTTGGTGGCGCCCACTACGGGAGCCGTCACCTTGGTGAGCAGCCATGCCAGGGAGATTTCGGTCATGGATACGCCCCGTTTTTCTGCCAGCTCTGCCACCCGGCCGATAATGACCGCATCCTGTCCGGCGGTGGCGTCATATTTGAATTTGGCGTAGCTGTCCTCCTCCAGGCGCTTGGATGTCTCTCCCGGATGCTTGGAAAGGCGGCCGCCGGCCAGGGGACTGTAGGGGGTCATGGCAATGTTGTCCTCCCCGCAAAGCTTCGCCATCTCCCGCTCCTCCTCCCGGAAGATCAGGTTATAATGGCCCTGGATGGAAACGAACTTGGAAAAGCCCTCCTGCTCCGCCAGGGCGTTTGCCTTGGCCAGCTGATAGGCCAGACAGTTGGAGATGCCGATATACCGGACTTTTCCCGCCTTTACGGCCTGGTGCAGCCCCTCCATAATGTCATAGAGAGGGGTGGCGTAATCCCACATGTGATAGATATACAGATCCACATAATCAAGGCCCAGGTTTTTCAGGCTGGTATCGATCATCCGCTGGATATGCTGCTGGCCGGAAATCCCCGCTTGGATCTCCTCCGGGGTCCGGGGCAGGAACTTGGTGGCCACCACCACATCCTCCCGGCGGGCAAAGTCCCGGAGGGCCCGGCCCAGATACTGTTCACTGGTGCCGCTTTGGTAGGCAATGGCGGTGTCAAAGAAGTTGACGCCAAGCTCCAGCCCCCGCTTGATGATTTGCCGGGAATGCTCTTCGTCGATGGTCCAGCTGTGCTGGCCATTCTTGGCGTCGCCAAAGCCCATGCATCCCATGCAGATGCGGGAGACGGTCAAATCGGAATTGCCCAGTTTGGTGTATTGCATATGATTCCCTCCTGATGGAAAAAGATTGCCTTTCCTCATTTGAGGGGCAAGCCTTTATTTCAGACTCTGATAAGCCTGGTCATCCACCGCTTCCAGCCATTCATTGTTGGTCTCGTCGCCGGGGACTTCTACGGCAATGTGGGAGAACCAGCTGTCCGCCTTGGCCCCGTGCCAATGCTTGACCTCGGGCGGGATGACGATGACCGTTCCCGGCTCCAGGCTGACGGCTTCCTTGCCCTCCTCCTGGTACCAGCCGCTGCCTGCGGTGCAGATGAGGATCTGGCCGCCGCCGGTTTTGGCGTGATGGATGTGCCAGTTGTTCCGGCAGCCCGGCTCAAAGGTGACGTTGGCCAGGGATACAGCGCTTTCTCCCGGTTTTGTCAGGGGATGCAGATAGGAATTGCCGATAAAATACTGGGCGAATGCGGTATTGGGCTGGCCCATACCGAAGACGTTTTGGGCGTCGAATTGGTTTTTGTCTTGGATTTTCATCAAGGTACCTCCTCATCATGATAGGTTTTATTTTATGCTTTTTCTTGCTGTTTTTTCCGGATATGATAGCGCAGGTAATCCAGCCGCTGCAGCTGTCTCTCCCGCAGGTGGATTTCATCCAGGGTGCAGCTGCGCTTTTGGTTGAGCATCTTCAGCCGCTGCTCCTCTGTATCCTCCTGCTCCAGCAAAAGCTTCATGTAGGTCTCGATCTCGCCAATGTCAAAGCCCATGTCGTGGAGGGACATAATCAGGCTCAGACGCTCCAAATCCGTGTCGTCGTACTGCCAGGCCCCCATCACCTTTTTCACCGCACCGCAAAGCCCCCACCGCTCGTATTCCTTGAGGATTTCCAGGGGGATCTGATAGCGTTCGCTTGCCTCGTTGATGGTCATGGAATAACCCCTTCCAGATCGTGCATTTTGCTGGCAGAAGCGGCAGATGCCTTATTGCCAGTTCTTTTTATGCAAAAAAATAGATGTCCCGTTGGGACACCTATATTGTAGACCTTGGATGAAAACATGTCTAATGCTTATATTGGATTCTCTTTCATGCCTGAAATGTATTTTTGTGCGTGTTCAATAAAGGCAGAAGCCGCCGGAGAAAAGACCTGGGCGTTTTTCCACACCAGCACGGTGCTGGTGCGAATGGAAGGGGAGAGGGGGACAAAACAAAGCCCCTCATAGGAGCAATCGAGAATCAGGGTGAGGACGTAACCCACCTGGTTGCGGGCCAGGATGGCCTCATTATAGAGCAGGTTTCCGCTGGCCACAATATGCAGCTTCTCCGCCAGAGGGCCAAACCAGTGGAACAGCTCATTTTGCAGGATCTCCCGCTGGGGCAGGATCAGGGGCTGGCCGGCCAGGTCCTGGGGCGTAATCCCCGGCTTTTCCGCCAGAGGGGAATCGGCCCGCATCAGCACCCCCCAGGTTTCCTGAACCGGTGTGCGGATAAACCCATATTTTGCAATGTCCACCGGTTCCGGCAGCAGGCCCAGATCCAGGATTCCCCGCTCGATCCGCTCCTTAATATTGTCGGCATTGCCGCTGTATAGTTCAAAGGTTACCAAAGGGTTTTCCCGCTGGAAGGTGGAGATCAGTTCTGCTAGAAACTGAGAGCTCTGCAGCTCCCCGCTGCCCACCGAGATATTGCCCGCCAGCTGTTCCTTCTCATGGCACAGCTCTTCCTTGGCCTTTTCCGCGAGGGAGACAATTTCCTCTGCCCGCCGGCGCAGCAGCATCCCCTCCTCGGTCAGGACAATATGGTGCTTGCTCCGGAAAAAGAGTTTGACGCCCAGTTCCTCTTCCAGCTGGATCAGCTGCCGGGAGAGGGTGGGCTGTGTCAAATGGAGAAGATGAGCCGCCCTGGTGATATTCTCCTCCCGGGCCACCATGAGGAAATATTTCAGTACCCGAATCTCCATAAGCCGTCCCCCTTTTTTAAAAATCATAGCACAGAGAAGGGGGAGAAGCAACACAGAGAAAGACGGCCCCGGGCAGGAATTTTCATAGGGGCGATCCTATAAATCCAAAGGCACCTGCATTATTGGGTGATGAGAAACAGGCCTACAGCGCAGACTCCCATGCCGATGACCTGTTTGAAGGAGATGCTCTCCTGATAGAGGAAAAAGCCAACCAAGACTAGGATGCAGGCAAGGGAAATATTGGCCACAAGGGAGGCGGTGTTTACCTTCCATCCAGCCCGGTAGACGTGGATATAGCCAAACTCCAGGGCAACCACACTGATGCCCAGGAGGACCGCTGTCCAGTTGAGCTTGGATAGCTCTGCCGGCAGCTTTTGATGGCCGCCCTGGAACAGGTACAGCCCAAAGGCGCACGCCGCGGCAACACAGTAGGTGACGGCCAGGGAAAGAAAGGCGTTGGCCTGGGACGGGGTAGATTTTGTGGTGATATTGTAAAATACATTGGCCACAACCACCAGGGCAATAGGCCAGATATAACCGAGCATTATGATCCTCCTCCAAGCAAAAAAGCAGCCAGACCAAAGCCTGACTGCCGGTAGGTGCTCACCCGTTTATTCTTTTATGATGATACCATTGCGGGCACCGGATGTCAAATTTCGTCTTTTATGCTTGTTGTCGCAGATCTAGAATCCTTGCCATTGCATTTGACGCCGGCATGGGGACAAAAAATCGAAATCCTTGGAGTACATCACAGTGGAGACTTTGCAAAATTTCGATCTGCTTGTCATCCTCAACCCCTTCCGCCAGGATGGTCAGTTCCATGCTGTGGCCTGTCTGGACCAGCGCGTTGAGGATGATCTTACCCTGGGCCGTCCACATGTTGTCGATGAGATGCTTATCTAGCTTCAGACCATCCATGGGATATTCCTGTAGGTCGTGGAAGGAGGAAAAACCAATTCCGAAGTCGTCAAAGATGACCCGGACGCCAAGATCCCGAACGGCCATAATATTCCGGAGCATCTGTTCGCTTTCTTTGGGATCAATCCACTCGCTCTCGGTTACCTCCAGAATGAGCAGTTTTCGAGGAAAGGTATGGTTTTGTAGGATCTGTGTGAAGCGCTGGGTAAAATCATAACTGGCCAGTGTCCGGCGGGAAAAGTTGCAGGAAATAAAGAAATCATGGATTTCTTGTTGCTCTAAACCTTCTAGGAACACGCAGACTTTTTCCATGCCATAGAAATCCAGGTTCTCAATCCGGCCTTCCTTCTCCAGCAGAGGAACATAATGGTCCGGCATTAAGAGACCCCGCACAGGGTGATTCCAGCGGGAAAGGGCCTCACCCCCCACCACCCGATAGGAGTGGGCGTCCACAAAAAATTGGAGATAAAGCTGAATTTCCTTCCGTTCCAATCCACCTTCAAAATCTGCCAATAGCTGCCATCGTTCCTGACAGTTTTTGCATTCTTTGGTATCACAAAATCTGCAATCCGTTTCCTCCCTGCGAGCCTTTAGGGCGCACTGCCTGGTATGAAACAGGGCGTGGCCTAAGTCCCGGTACTCTACCTTGAGAGGACAGATGCCCGCCACTGCGTCGCCGGGGGATAACTTTCGCCCGTCGCAGGAAAAGCTGCGAATCTCCTGGAGCACGGCGCGTACCCACCGTTCTACCCTTTCCTGGTTCTGGGACATTTTAACGGCGATCAGTTCTCCGTCGGAGCCTTTGGCCAGGATATCGGAGGAAATGCCCGCCTCTTTGAGTGCCTGTGCCCCATGAAGCCAGAATGCCTTGGACTGTTCCTGCCCCATAAAATATCCCACATGATCCAGGTCTAGGTGAAAACAGACCAAATAATAGAGAGGGCGGTTCTGATCTTGGATGAGTCGCGGGTACGTATGATCCAGATATTCGTAGGTTCGCAGCCCCGTCTCCGGATCGTTTAGAAGAATTTCTTTGGCCTTTTTTCTCTCCCGTTTCAGACAGACCAGGGCCGACAGAAGCCCCAGAACCAGCAGCAGGAAGATTATCCCGATACCGACCATTGCAGCTGTGGGAATCCCCGGCTGCGGGGCGCCTTCTCCAGCGGCCTCCAACAGAGAGCCGGTCCACTCTGCCTGGGAGCGCTGGGCCGCATATTCCCGCAGGTCGGATTGAAAGGCGGAAGGAGCCACATCGGTAAAGGAGAGAAAATACACCGTCTCTTCCCCTTCAGTGACGGCGGGGAAGAGAAGAAGGGGTTCTTCCTCCATATGGGCATATTGGTTATCCCCCGCACAGCCAGAGACCAGGTCGACCTGTTGTTTCTCCGCTAGATCCTTCCGTTGATCCTTCTCGCCTGGCTGGTAATAGCGCAGATCGTACCCATATTCGCTGGCAAACTGCCGGAGAAATGAGGGAATTGCCCCCTCATAGGTCTGGCTTTCCGGGTCATAATACTCCAAAGGATAGAGATCTGGATTTCCTGCCACATAGATGATTGCTTCGCCGGTTTGCAAGTTCTACCTTCCTCTCTCACCGAAATAGGGCCAGATTGCCAGTAGGAGCTGCCTCGCTCAGACTGGCGGCCTGCTGTTCGAGTTGATGGGTCTGAGCGTTAAGCTCCTCCAAGGTTGCGCAGATAGACTCCCGCAGTTTTTTGATGTTTGCCCGGTAGCCATCCAACAGTGACAGATCCTGCTCCAAAGCTTGGCGGAGGGTTTGACGAGCGGCTTCCTCCTGAACCTGGGTTTCCGCCTTTAACGCTTCCGCGCTGGCTCTAGCGTCCAAAATAGCGGTGGAAATTTGATCATACTGTCCGCGTATCCTGCTGACTTCTTCCCGCAAGCGGCTATTTTCCTCCTCCAGCTCCCGGATGCGGGTTTGGGCCTGCTGATCCATCCGCTCCATCTGGGCATCCTTTTCCAGCAGCTTCTGGGAAAACGCCTCTTCCTGGGTGGCAATATATAAGAATACATGATCCTTTTTGTACCCCCAAAGGCCCTGCTTCATTTCTTCCAGCTTCATAAATTGACCTCCGTTTATTTGAATTTGATTTCCTGGCGTTGGATCTGACCCCAGGTAGCCTTCTTTTTCCGATAACCGATGAGAGCAATCATCCGCACCCAGGCCAGAATAAACCGCAGGCAGGATACCTCGATGACACACAGCCCCACCGCCTTGAGAAGGTCGGAGGGATACAGGCGCAGGTCAATGGTGTGGACCCTGGCCCAAAAGGCCGTGAGAGAGAAGATGGCGGAATAGGCCACATAGATGCCGAAAAAGAGGAGCATAAAGGGCACATTGATCAAATCCACAGCAAAGGCCAGCAGGGTGGTCAGCAGGCCAAAGACCTCAATATAGGGGGAAAAGAGCTCATACAACAAGAAATAGAGGTAAGAGATAAAGCTGACCGCCCCATACTTGGGGTTGGCCATAATGTTGCGATGTTTCATCATGCTCTGGAACAACCCAATATGCCAACGGCGCCGCTGCCTGCACAGGTCTCCCAGCCTTTCCGGCACCTGGGTCCAGCAGATGGCGTCGGCGGCATAGCGGATGCGGTAGCGGCGTCCACTCTCCCGGCAGAAGACATGGAGCTTGACCACCAGCTCCATGTCTTCCCCCATACTAGTGCTGTCGTAGCCGCCGGCGGCGATGACTACGCTTTTGAGAAATAGGCCGAAGGCACCGGAGATGATGATATTGCCATTAAATTTATCGAAGAGGATGCGGGAGGCCAAAAAGGAGCGGTCATACTCCAGGACCTGCATACAGGCCAGCAGTTTCCGAGGCATCCGGTAGCGCACCACCCGGCCGTTTTCGATTTCGGCGCCGTTGCAGGGACGCACCGCGCCGCCTACGGCCACTACATCGGGATCCTCTAAAACCGGCCGCACAATCTTTTCCAGGGAATCATGCTGGAGGACAGAATCTGCGTCTATACAAAGAAAATATGGATAGTTGGAGACATTGATGCCCATATTCAGGGCGTCTGCCTTCCCGCCGTTTTTCTTTCGCACCAGGGTAATGGGCACCTTCCAGGCCCGGGTTTCATAGATTTTTTCCTCGGGCTGACAGGGAATCCTGCGCTGGATGGGACGATCAACACTCCACATGTGAAAGGCGTCCTTCATCACCTGGGCGGTTTCATCGGTGGATCCATCGTCTACCACAATAATCTCATAGAGTTTATAGTCCAGCGCCAACAATGAGCGGACGGTGGCTTCAATGGTCACCGCCTCGTTGTGGGCGGGCACAATGACGGAAACGGGGACATAGTAGTCGTTGGATAGCTCGTTTTTCAGGAGATTGCGCCGTTTAGCGGCATATAGGTCGGAGGAGCCCACCGTGACCGACAGAAAAAGGAAGCTGGCATATCCCAGCATGTAGAGGATGAAAAAGCCCTCTACGCAAAGGAGAAATATCTGTATAAAATCCCTCATAAAGTAGCAGCCACCTTTTCTTGTTGCTCGTTTCCTTCCGCTTCCCATTCCAACGGAGTTTTCTCCAGTCGCCTGGTTTCCAGGCGGTATACCAGCATCTCCCGGGCATACCGGTCCTCTCCCGCTATGACCTGCAGTAGCTGCTCATAGTCTAGGCCATGAGCCTCCAGACTGGCGGAAGCGTTGTAACGCACATACCAGTTAGGGCTGTTCATGGCATGCAGCAGCCCGTCCACAACTTCCTGGCCGGGATACCTTGCCAGAGAGGAAGCGCTGATGGCGGCAAACTCCCAACGCAGAGGATCCTGATCGCCAATCATTGCCAGCAGTGTTTCTTTCGCCCCAGGGTCAGGATACCGCCCAAAGTAGCGGATAGCCGCGAAACGCAGTTCCTTATTCTGCTGGGGATCCTGAAGAATTTGTAGCAGCTGCGGTCCATAGTTCCCACTTTGAAAGCGGATGTAATCGAGAATAGAGCGCTGGATATGGAGGGTAAACTGGTCGAATCTAACCCAGAGCCGGCCAATTAGATCGTCACAATTTCCTGTGTAGGTGAGAAGTGCCTCGGTGATCACCTTTTCGTGGAGAGGGGATTCCGTACCCTTCCCCAGTTCCAACAGGGCGGACACTAGGGATTCCGGGCTTCCGAAGGCGCAGAGGGCCTTGAGGGCGTTGATCCGGCAGTATAGGCTGTTTTTTTGCAGATAGGATAGGATAACCTGCTGAATCTGATCCATCTGCCGGTGACGCTGATTCCAGTGCCGGGAAAGGAAATAGCAATAATAGGCCGCCTGGGTTTCCTCTCGTTTCAAGTAGACGGTGGACAGGTATAAAAATACGGGCTGAAACTGTATTGTATACTCCAAAAACGTCGTGTTGTCCTTGTCATAGTCCTCCCAAAGCCGGTCGAATGCCAGCAGCCAATGAACCCGGGAGAGACGTCGGCGCATCCAGATCAGATGTCGCTCCTGAACAGGCTGGTTCTGCTGGATATAATTAAGCTGGGCGTCCACCCGTTTGGCAAGCGCCGCCACCTGTTTTTCCAGCCGGTGGTTTCCGGTGCGAAGATGGAGGGTGTAAACAAGGTTAAATACCAGCATGCTGAGACACACTAAACCGTACCCATATAATAAATATTCAATGTTCACACCATTTACCTCCTTTCCAGGCCAGGGAAAGATCAGCCGTCCCGACGGGCCCAATACTCCTGTAAGATATAATAGGATTCTTTCAGTCGCTCATGGCTGGTAACCGTTTTCCCCCAGCCCTCCAAGGAGAAAGCGTTCATAGGAATACGGTACTCCCTGTCCTCACCGGTGGCCAATCCTACATACATTTGGTCAACCTGGAGGTTTTCAATTCCATAGCACTCATAGTAGTCGTCGTGGATCATCATCTCCGACGGGTTGGAGAAATTGAGCAGCTGCCAGGGGATGCGGATTTCCACCCCGTCACCGGTAAACATGTAGTCGGCCAGGGAGTCGAAGTCCTCCGATTCCGGATTGGCATTGCCATAGCGGAGCTTGCCCGTCTCGTAGACCTCGCCCACCCGCTGGGCAACATTCTGCTTGGGAAGGAGATCGGTCAGCTTCAGAGCCAGGTCGATGGCAACGAAGCGGGGGCTGTCCTTCTCCGGCGGGCTGATATAGGGGTCGGCGATGTAGTAGGCCTCCCAATAGACTGCCTTTAGGACCTCATACCGCTCCTGCACCATAATCCGGCTGTTGTCGGCGCCGTCAATGCTGATGATGAAATCGCAGGCCTGCTCAAAGGTCAGGCCATAGTTTTGGCAATAGGTGCTGCCGGTTTTGGGGGTGATGTCAAGGGGAATGTACAGGGTATCCTCCTGGGGATCAAAGCCCTCCTGACGGGCGTAGAAATAGAGGAACTTTTCGTCATATTTCACAGACAGGCTGCCATCCTCCGACGTAAGGACCACATCCTCCTCCCCCCATTCCGAGGGATCGCCGTCCACATAGCAGACGCTTTCCTCCTCGCCTGGGTCGAAGGTCAGCAGGCCGAAAAACTGCTCGTTGGTCTGATAGTCACTCCAATAGGGGGTGTTGTCCAGATCTACGGCGTGCATGGTGTTCCAGGTGCGTTTAAACCATTCATCCTGCCAGGAGAACAGGCAGCTTCCCGCGCTGCCGGCGTCCATAATATCCTCATAGCATTCGATCAGGTACTGCCCCTGTTCCTGTTCGGTGATATGGCCCTGGCTCCGGCCGGTATTTTCATCAGTTTGTGCCCGTCCTCTACCGGTAGTAATGCCGTATTCAGAGATGACCACCGGTATGTTGTGGAAATGATTGAGGGCCTTGAGATAGGCGGAATAGGTGTTGAGCCGTCCCCGGGAGTCATAGTAATCCTCCTCGGTGAGATAGTCCTGGATCCGAGGCGCGTCAAGCAGGGAGAGGCGGTACGCAAGGGTTCTGGCCATGTTGGCGCCAAAGAGGTCGTCCAGCTCCTCCGGGGAATAGGAGGCCGCCTCCCGTTCGGTCTGGAGATAATCGGGGAAATAGGCATAAACATGGTAGGAGGCGAAATACCCCGATAGGAAATTGTCGGTGGGCTGGATGTGTTCCACATTGATGGCCGCCACCTTATGTCGGTAGTTGGAGGTAATGAGGGAATAGCGGAAGGGGTCGGTGGTGGGCCAGTTGGAGAAGGCCACCAAACGCTGTTGTTTATAGCGGGAGCTTTCATATGCGATGAGCCTATCTCCCAACTGGGCCAACATGGCTTCAAAAGGGGTAGCCTCATCGGTAGTGACCATATATTTTCCAGAGTAACTGCACCTGTCCGGGTTATTTTGGTTGGTGTAGGTGACAAGGCTTGACTCCCACTCCACCCCCAGAATATAGCCCAGCACCCAGGAGGATACGTCATGCCGGTAGAAGCCGGAGCCGTCCCCATCCCGGCCCAGAAGGAATTTGTTCCCATGGAGGATATCCACAATGGTCTGGCAGTCCTCGATTAGCTCGGGAAGCAGCCCGTCGTCATAGGCGTCCTTATGGGAGTTATGGGAATAATCATCCACCCAAACGCCATGAAGCAGCCACAGGGGTTCCTCCCCCTGTTCCTCCCGCTGGGTGTTGTATTCGTAAAAGGCGTTGTAAAAATCGTCGTGAAGGATGGTGTACACCCGGATGGTGTTGGCCCCCAGGTCTTGAATCATCCCAAACCACCGCAGATAGGTTTCCTTGTCGATGGAGAAATCGGTGGCCCACTCCCCGGGAATGCCCACCCCTAAATCCACGCCGCGGATCTCAAAGGGGACGCTCTCTCCGTCCCGGACCATATAGATGGACTCCTCGTCGGTGGTCATAAAGGTGCTCACCGGGGCATTGGGGTTGAGGTCAATATAAAAGCCCAGATTGTAGTACGCGTACCAGCCCATAAAAATGACCAGGATCAGCGCGCAGATGCAGATGATAAACTTTTTCAATGGGCTCTGCCTCCTCTGGGTTTTCAGTGATTATAGGCATTGTTGCGGGAGGGGTGGCAGTACTGCCGCAGGGTGTGGATGTTGTCATCCAGCCAGTCGCCCCGGTCGCAAAGCCAGTCCTTTAGCTGTTTCACCGCTTCCTCATGGCTATACAGATTGCGGGAGGTGGGGATCAAAGGCTCCCATTGGGTCATGACCTCATGCCATCTCTCATTGTTGCGCTCTATTGCCGGACCGAGATAAGCCAAGGTTTCGTCGATATAGTTCATAAGATATTCTTCACTGAAGACGGTTTCCCGAAGTTCTTCGTACCGCTCCAGCAAACGGTCTACAAACCGCTGGGATTTGCACAGCATGGTGTACCAGTGCTTTCCGTACATAATGAGGGTGTCAGGGTCGAATTCGGTTTCCTGATAATTGTCGCAGGCGTTGTTGAAATCCCACACCGCCAGCTTGTATTTCCCACTCATATCCTTGTAGATATAGGTGGAGTATTTTCCAGCGTCCGAATTCATGGAAAATTCGTTGATAAGGAAATAGTCGATAAAGTTTTCTTCGTCGATCCAGTTCCAATAGCCATATTTCCCAGTGTCATAGTCATAGGAGTATAGGGCCTTTTCAAAAGCGGCGTAGTCCAGCTCAATCCCTTCCCGGATCTCTTCGGTCAGGGCGGAACGTTTGGGATATCGGATAGAGATATCAGTTTCGATGGTTGTCATTCGTTCAAGATAGGAATAGACATCCCGGATACTTCCCAGATCGGAGTCGGTGGTGCGGTCGGACCGCAGCAGGTAGCCGGTGACTGAGGTGCCGTATGCCTGATCGCTGAGATCCAGCCGGCAGTCGTTGCCGTTGGTGATTGTCTCCACCATCAGATAGAGCCCTTCATATTCCCCGTTGAGGATCAGCTCGCAGTAGCGGACATTGGGAGCCCACGCCATGACCTCACCGGAAATGTTGTACCACATGTAGTTGCGGATCAGGGACTTGTCCAGAGAGGGGCCGTAAAGTGCCCAATCGCTGTGAGCGTCCATGCCCATCACCGCGACTGGGTTATCCAGCCCCTCCTCGTCCACGAAATTGAGCCGGTAGGAGCGTTTTTCAAAGGTGCGGGAGGAGTGGCCCCGCAGCCGGATTTCGGAAATGGTAGATACTGTCGCCGGGTCGGAAGGGTGGTTGTTCCGGTCCTGATTGTCGATGATGGATACTTCCGCATCCACCACATCCCGGCCGTCATCGGCTAGGCTGGTATATACCTCACCGAAACTATCATGAAGGTCGGTAATTTCACCAGGGATTTGCTGGCCGCTAGTGTCGATAATGACCAAGGGCAGGTGGGTGCATAACTCGCTGCCGCTACAATCGCAGCCCGCATCCGGCTGCCGGGCGCTTAGATGCTGATGAACTCGGGCGGGACCGGTCTCCTGATCAAAGGCGGCAGCCGCCAATGCGCTTAGGATCATGATGATGGCCATAGACAGCCCTAATACCCGATATTTCATGCCCTACGCCCCCTTTTTAGCTGGCAGATCAGCCGCTGATTTCATCGTTTTGCATGACAATATTGAAATACTCGATGCCGCCGATCTCATACACCGCATCAGTAATGCTCTTGCCTCCTGCCTTTTCCGCCTTGGCAAGATACTTGCCGCTGAGCTCATAGATAAATTCCACATTCTCATCCGTCGTGTTTTTCGCGCGGAGGATGGCCTTGCGGTTAAAGTATTGGAAGATCAGCGCTTCGACGGTGGGTTCGTTGACCCGAGCGGCCCGCAAAATCAGCAACACCCGGTTGTCGTTTCGGATGCGCCCGAAGAACAGCAGCACCAAAAATACAAAGGCGCTCCCCACCGAGGCCACTAGATAATCCCCAGAGCCGCAGCAGATTCCCACCACAATGGCCCAGAAGATGTAGACGGTGTCCCGGGAGTCCTTGATGGCGGTGCGGAACCGGACAATGGACAGGGCGCCTACCATGCCAAGAGAAAGAGCGATATTGTTGCCGATGACGATCATTACGGTGGTGGTCACCACAGTCAGGGTGACAAGGGATACATTGAATTTGACGCTGTAGATACTCCCGCTGTGGGATAGACGATAAGATAGGAAGATAAACCCTCCAATTACCACCGCAAAGGCAAGACGCAGGACAATGGCTCCAATGGAGAGTTCGCCACCGCTGGTTTCCAGCAATTGTAATAGATATTCTCTCATGGTTGATGTTTCTCCTCCTTGTGAAATTTATCCCTGGGTGCCAAGGGAAACGCTTCGGGCTAGGCAGTATTTACTGACGGACAGTTCTGAACGTTCCACCTGATCTAGCAGGTCCTTGATATAGCTGAGCAGGAAGCCGTTATACTTGACCTCTAGTACCAAATTGAATGGATCCATCACCGGATACATGGGAAGTTTAGGGTCGAACAGCTCAAAGCGGGACTCGGTAGCGACAATCCGGCTGTCGAATGTAATGCGGATGCGGTTTTCCTTGGCCACATAGGCCTGCCGGCGGTATTCCACCACCGTTTTTGGCCGGTAACACCGGCAGTGCATCAATCCGTAGCATTCCGCCGCAAAGGGATCTTTGTATTTCTGCAGGGGACGGTAGTCCCCCTGGCACAGCCGCCGGGCATCCTCTCGGGTAAGGCGAAGGGAACGCTTGCGCTGATAGGGGCCCTCCTTTTGTTTCATCTCCAGCATGGCGAAATCCGCTTGAGGGCTGTAGCTGCGCAGCCGGATTTTCCTGCGCAGTTCCAGGCCGTCCGCCTTGTCGTGAAAATCCTGGTCATCCGGGGTGTCGAAATACAGGGAGCGGATAAGATAGCCCTGGGCGCCGTTGTGGGCGTCGCCGTGCATGACGGCACCTAGCCGACTCTGTAGCAAAAGACTATCCACCGTATGGATAGCAAACTTCTTTTCCTGTCGTAAAACTTCGTTCATCCCAGGCCTCCTGTCCTTTGCCTCCCGCCTGATCCTCAAGATAGAATAACTGGGCCCCGGCGGGAATGTAGGGGATGTTGTAGCGTCAAATATAGAGATAAAAAATGTTTTTACAAGATAATCATACACGATTTTTACACTATTTTAACATAAAGAAAAGGTCAGCACAACACTGGCAGGGGATGGGGACCCGCGTGCGCCGGCAAAATTTCCCCTTTGAAGCCAGCGTGTTCACTGGGGGGATTATCGGCCATAAAGGGAAACTACCCAGGGCTTTTTATGGCTGTGTAATGCGGAAGGGGGAAAAGCATGAGGGAAAATAGCGCAAGGAACAGATAGTTAGAAATCAGAAAGAAGTATTGAAAGTCTAGGACAAATATACTATACTAAAACATAACTGAGACTATTTTGAGAACGGCACTTACGACATCATTGCTCTGGCTTGAGATGAAGGGCCGCTCAGCAGCAAACAGGAAAGGATGCGTTGCATATGAAACAACACCAGGACGCTGTGGGATACCTGCCGGAAGAGCGGCCAAGCTTTGGAAAGCTGCTGTTGTACGCCATACAGCAGGTCATTGTCATGTTCCCGGCTACCGTTACGGTTGCCCTTGTCACCGGTTTCCAGGTATCCACCACCATTTTCGCCAGCGGCCTTGCCACCCTCTGCTTTATCCTGATTACCGGCAGGAAGATCCCGCTGTATTATGGCTCCAGCTTCGCCTACCTGACCGCCATCGCCAGCATGTGCGCGGCCGAAGGCTTTGTGAAGGTAGACGGTATTCTGCCTACAGAAGCGATCCAGTATGCCCAGTTCGGCATCATCTTCTCCGGCCTTATCTCCATTGCGGCCGGCCTGTTGGTCCGCTTCTTCGGCAAGAAGGTGGTGGAGACCATCCTGCCCGCCTCCATCACCGGACCGGTTGCCATGATCATCGGCCTCACCCTGGCGGGGAACGCCTTGAGCGACGCCATTCCCAATGCCGCAGAGGTGACCAGCGAGAGCGTCATGTGGATTATTGTCGCCCTGGTCACACTGGTCTCCACCATCCTCTATTCCAAATATCTCAAGGGATTCCTTGGACAGCTTCCCCTGCTGCTTGGTGTGCTGACCGGCTGCGCGGTGGCCGGCATAGCTTACGCCGCCGACTGGGCCAACCTATTCCGCTCTGTGCCGGCAGCGGCCCTGGAGGCCTCTGTTTGGCGCTTGGGCGACGGGTCTATCTTTGCTGTCCCCGCGTTTTCCTTCCCTAAAGTGTCCTGGAGTGCTGTAGCGGCGATTATGCCCATCGCCATTGCCACCATTCCCGAATCCACGGCCCATATGTATCAGCTAGATATCTATGTCAATGACGTTGCCCGGAAAAAAGGCAAAAAGATGAAGTACAGCCTCATCGATATGCTGGACCGCAACCTGATTGGCGACGGTATCTGCGATATGATCTCCGGTGTTGTGGGCGGCCCCGCCGGTACCAACTATGGTGAGAATATCAGCACCATGGCTATTACGAAGGTGTTTTCCGTCCCTGTCCTCGTTGCCGCGTCGATTATCGCCATGATCGTCAGCTTCTTTACGCCGCTGATCCAGGTGATCTATGGCATCCCTCTGGCTGTCATCGGCGGGTTGGAAATTTATCTGTTCGGCGCCATCGCGGCCCAGGGTATTGCCATTATGATTGAGAAGAAGGTGGACATGTTCTCCTCCAAGAACATTGCCGTCATCGCTTCCATCATGATTATCGGCATCGGCGGGAACTACGCCTTCGGCGGCAACATCCCGTTCTTCGGCCTGCAGGTTCCCTGCATTGCAGGCGCAGCCATTTTCGGCATCCTTCTCAACCTCCTGCTCAGCATTGGTGAGAAGAAAAAAGCAAAGGCACAGGAAGAAGAGTAAAACCGGCTTATCCTTTATAGCACGAAAAATAGACGTTGCAGTACTGCAACGTCTATTTTTATCATACTTGATTGATGCGGAGGTGTGGGATATGGAAGTTAGAAAAATAGGAAAAGAGCAATTAGACGAGGCCCTTGGCCTGGTTTGGGAGGTCTTTTTGCAGTTTGTAGCGCCTGATTATTCGGAGGAGGGGATAAAGTCCTTTCGGGATTTTATGAAAAGTGAGGAAATGATCGCATCCCTGGAGCTTTTTGGGGCTTACGAAAAACAGGAGCTGCGAGGGGTCATCGCCACCAACGAAAACCGAAAGCATATCTGCCTCTTCTTTGTGAAAGCCCAGTATCACAGGCAGGGCATTGGCAGAAAGCTGTGGGAATATGTCCTGGGGAATAGTCCCCATAAGGCATTGACGGTGCATGCTTTCCCCTATGCCGTGCCCATCTACCGCCAATTGGGCTTTGTGGAAACGGGTGGGGAGCAGATCGCCGATGGCATGAGATTTACCCCCATGAAATTTGAGAGATCGCTGCCGGCAGATGGCAGAGCCTGGGCAAATGCCGTCAGCTTGATCTCTTTATAAAAATGAGGGAGCGAAAGAAAGGCGCAGCGCCTATCCAACTTTCCTAGAAATTGGACGATAAATTATTATAGGGACACAGTCAGGTCATTCTCATGGTTCTCGTACCGGTATTCTGTCTCAGAGAAGTAGCCTTTCAGCAGCTTCATGGAGAGCGCATCCCCCTCCTCCAGGGGGTTGAAGGGCGCGCCGCCCCAGGTGAAGCGCATCTGAGCCTTGCCAGTCTCCTCGGAATATTCGGCAGTGACGTGCAGTTCATAGTCGCCGGCGCTGTTGGGAATCACGTTGGTGGCGCAAATTTCCTCAAACGCCCGGCGCATATTATCCAGTTGGCGACGGGGCATGAGCTGTTTTTCACCGAACTGCTGGAGCCGCTCGGTGACGGCGATGAAGTCGTAGTCTGGGCTGGTGATGGTAATCGAGAGGACCTTCAGCCGCTTGACAAAAGCCCGTGTACGATCACGCTGCGGATGTTCGAAAATTTCCTCAGGAGACCCGTCCTCATAGATCACACCCTGGTCCATGTAGAATACCCGGGAGGACACATCCCGCGCAAACTTCATCTCGTGGGTGACGATCATCATAGTGAGCCCCTGGGCTGCCAGCTGACGGATGACCGTGAGGACTTCCCCTACCATTGTGGGGTCTAGAGCGCTAGTTGGCTCATCAAAAAGGACGATCTCCGGCTCCATGGCCAGGGTCCTGGCGATAGCCGCCCTCTGCTTCTGGCCGCCGGAAAGTTCGTCGGGATAGCTGAGGGCCTTCTCTGCCATACCAACAGCCTTTAGAAGCTCTATGGCTTTTTCATAGGCTTCCTGCCGGGGAACCTTCCGAATCAGGGTGGGTGCCAGCATGATGTTCTCAATAATGGTCAGATGCTCAAAAAGGTTGAACTGCTGGAAGACCATCCCCATGCGGCGGCGGAGGACATTGAGGTCCGCCTTTTTGTCACAGATATTTTCTCCATGGACAAAGATGGCTCCCTCTGTTGGAGTCTCCAGCCGGTTGACACAGCGGAGAAGGGTGGATTTGCCGGTACCGGAGGGGCCAATGATGGTGATGACCTCTCCCTGATGGATGGAGGTGTTCACGTCGGTAAGGGGGGTGACGTTGGGGAATGCTTTTTTGAGGTGCTCGATGCGGATAAGCTCGCCCCCCTCAAATTTCTTGGACGGCGCAACCGGAACGGCCGGGTGCTCGTTAACGATCACGCCTTTGGGCAGCCGTCGGGGACGGTGGCGGGGATCGATGTTCAGCTCAATTTTGCCAATGGCCTCCGCCACGGCAGAGGAGATGGCAAAGTAGATGATAGCGATGGCGATGAGAGGGAAGAACGCCTCAAAGGTGCGGCTGCGGATCAGATCTCCTGCCCGGGCCAGGTCCTGGATAGAAATGTAGCCGACGATGGAGGTCATCTTGATCATGGCCACCACTTCACTTTTGTAAATTGGAAGTACATGACGGACAGCCTGGGGAAGAATTACATGGAGGAAGCTGGTGATCTTACTGAAGCCTAGAGCCGATGCCGCCTCCCATTGTCCATTATCCACCGCGTTGATGCCGGTATTTAGGGTGCCGGCTACAGCCACAGCGAAGATGACTGAGAATGAGATCACCGCCACAGCCACAGGGTCAATGTCGGAGGAGGCAAAGATGACAAAGTTCACGATGAGAAGAACCACTAGGTTGGGTATGCCTTCCATGATCCGGCAGAACCCTCTGGCCGTAGCAGACACCGCCTTGTGCCGACTGCGCAGCAGGAGACACAGGCCAAAACCAAGACCCGTTCCAAAAATCCCTGAAAGGAGAGAGATCTCCAAGGTCACCAGTAGGCCGCTGAGAATCATCTGCCAACGGTTTTCCCGGATAAAGGTCTTTTCAAAGTTGGATATGATTCCGTTTATGAATCCCTCCGCGGCCGGTTGCTCCGCGTTGGCAATGACCATGACAGTTCGGACCTCTTTGTAGGGGTCGGAGAAATTCATGGCCTCCCGCCGTTCTTCTGTGGCAAAGAGGTTGGACATGATGTAGTCCACCTTGCCTGAGGTACAGGCAGGCATGATGCCGTACCAGTCATATACTTCGATGACTAACTCCGCATTGCACCAGTTGGCAAAACGGTACATAAGCTCTAGGTCAAAGCCCACCAGCTCGTTATCCTGATAGAAGGAGTAGGGTTCTGCGGCGCCGGTAGTGCCCACCTTGATGGTAAACTCTGGATTTTCTGGCACAGGAATATCCGGCATAGTATAGTCGTGCTCCGTCTCCCACCGACGATTCATATCGTCTAGGGTACCGTCTGCCTTGATTTCGGCGATAAAACCGTTGATAAGTTCCGCCGCGTTGGGCAGGTCAGTCACAGGGCTGATGCCCACCACCACATCACCGCCTTCTCCCACTACGCCGTCAGGGTGAAGGGTTACATCGTTACGCTGGGACTTAACGCTGCTTTCGTAGGCCGTCAAGTTCATAGCGTAGGCATCAGCCTTGCCAGAGGTGACGTTTAGAAGGCCGTCGGTGGCGCTATTTACATATATGATCTGGGCGTCTGGATAGGCGCTGCGGGCATCGCTTTCGGTGGTGGTGCCCACCTCGACGGCAATTACGGCATCCGGTGAGTTCAAGTTGATGGCCCCACTGCTGTCTGTGCTTGAATCGCCATCCGAACTGCCGTAGACGGTCGTTGTCAGACACACTACGCACATCAGCCAGGCGAGCACTCTTTTTCTCCAGGTCCTGTCAGCTCTCATATTGATCACTCCTCTCCAGGTATCCACCCCAAAGGGTAATTTCCATGTCGCCCTGATGCTAGGGCAGGATCCGTCATCAGGGGCGTGTTCGACCGGGATCAGTAACTCCCTCGGCACATCCCCAAAACAAACCACATTATATATAATAGAAATATACCATACTAGCTGTAGCCGATAGCCTACTTTACAATTTTGTAAGGTTCGCGCTCTTTTTTGTGTTATAATGATAAGATAGAAAGGGTATTTTTAATTTTTTCAGCGGAAGGAGAGACCTACGTGAGATGGTTCTCGGGAAGCTTGGGAGAGTCATGTCTAGGATCATTCCGCTGCCCCCTAAACCCACATTGAAACCCTCCTCCCGCACCAGCGGGAAGAACGAAACATATGGGAGGAATCGTCATGACTATCACAAAAAACGCGACAGACAGTACCCTGCGTATCGCCTTGGAGGGACGTTTAGATACTAATACGGCCCCCCAGCTGGAGGCGGAACTTAAAGCTTCACTCCCCGGCGTTACGGAGCTTGAGCTGGATTTTTCCGGTTTGGAGTATATCTCCTCCGCAGGCTTGCGGGTGCTGCTGTCAGCACAGAAGACCATGAATAAACAGGGGAAGATGACCATCCACCATGTCAATGAGACCATCATGGAGGTCTTTGAGATCACCGGATTTGTGGATATTCTGACCATCGTTTGATACGGAGAAGGAGATCTACATGGCTGGTACAGCGACACAGAACCAGAGCAGTAATTTAAAACAGGACGAGGTATTTCTGCGTAGATCCTTTCATCGGAGCCTTCTTCCCTGTGTTCTGTCCATACTCAGTGAAAATATCAACATCCTGACGGACGGGATTCTGGTAGGGCAGCGGATCGGCACGGATGGCCTGTCTGCGATCAGTCTGTGTGTCCCTGTGTATCTGGTATTGTGTGTGGTGGGCTCTTTTTTGGTCTCCGGTACTGCTATCCAGGCGTCTAAGGCCATTGGACGCCGGCAGCAAGAGAAGAGCCAGAGGCTCTACCACACGGCGATTTGGTCCTGCCTAGCCGCATCTTGCCTGACGACGGCGGTAGGGCTTGCTCTCAGCGGCCCGATTTCTGCCCTGTTGTGCCCGGACCCGGCCATCCGTCCCTTAGTGCGGGAGTATAACTTCATCACTTTAATTGGAGCGCTGCCAAAGATTCTGATCTATATTCCTTTCTGGTTCCTGCGCATAGATGGGCGTACAAAGCTGGTGGCCAGGATGATGTTGGTCATGGGGGGCGGGAATATAGCCCTAGATCTTCTCTTTCTCTACCCTATGGATATGGGAATCGGGGGAGCGGCCTTGGCCAGCGTTATCGCGACAGCTGTGGCATGTGCTTTGGGCTTTTTCTGGTTATGTGATCAGAACAGCAGTTTCCATCTGGGATCCTCCTGGGTCACCACCCGGAAGGAATGGAAGGAAATCGCGGCAACGGGCAGCCCTTCCGCCCTGAACAATCTCCTACAGACCCTACGAATGTTGACGGTGAACGCCTTGTTATTGTGGGCGGGAGGCAGCAAATTGGTAGCGGCTTTTACCGCCGTCAACTGTATTAGTGCCTTTTCCTTGTCGGTAGTGGATGGAGTACCTCAGGCCGCTTCTGCCATGCTGGGTATATATAGCGGTGAGCGGGATAACGACAGCGCCGCCCTGCTGATTCGGAGGGAGCTGTATACCGGCTTTTTCTGCTGCGGAGTTTTTGCTGTCGCGGTGACCCTTGCCGCCGATGCCATCGCCTCTGCCTACGGCCTGCCCGATGGCTCCCTGCGCTTTGCCATGGTGTGCCTCTCCGTTGGTATGTTCCCGGCCTTAGGATGTAGTGTACTCTCCGGGTACTACAACATCACCGGTCATGTCCGCTGGGCGAATGCCCTCATCCTCTGCCGCGTTTTTTTGGCTGCCGCTATAAGCCTGTATATCGCCCTGACCCTTGGCATGAGCCCTTGGTGGTTCCTGGTCCTCAGCGAGGCTGCTACCTTGGCGTTGTGGTATTTCGCCGTTTCCCTCTACCATAGGCGGCACCCGGAGTGGACTCGGTACCTGCTGATGGATCGGTCCTTGGAGGAGAGCGGACAGGTGATCAACTTCTCTGTGGTCGGAGACACAGAGCATATCTGTGAGGCCAGCGGAAAGATCGCCGACTTTTGCCGGGAAAATCGGATGGATTCCCGGCAGGTCATGCGCTTTAGCCTAGCCATCGAGGAGGTTATGGCCATGATTGTCCAGAAGAATCCGGATACCGCTGTCCGCTTTGATGTGCGAGCCTTTTCTGTGGGGGAGGCCATGGGCATCCGCATCCGTTATGACGGACGGGCCTATGACCCCTTCGACCATCGTGAATTCCATGGCGAAGAAGACTTGGGCATCCAGCTCATCACCGGTATGATGAAACAGGTGGTGTATCAACGGACCTTCGGGGTGAACACAGTACAGCTTTTGCTCTAAGCGACAGGAGAACTACTATGAAGATGGACTACATTTCGCCGGGAGCGGCGGCTATGGCCAAGCTGCGACAGGCCGCAGCCGGTGCCCAGAAAATCCAGCAGGAGCAGCTGCGGACCATATTGCGGCAAAATGCCGCCGCAAAATACGGCACGCGCTATGGTTTCTCCCGCATCCATTCCTTGGCAGAATTTCAGGAACAAGTCCCGCTCTCCTGTCACCAAGACTATGAGCCTTACATCCAAGCTCTTCTCTCCGGCGGTACCTGTCAGCTGACAATGGAAGAGCCGGTTTACTTCGCCATTACCTCTGGAAGCACCGGCACCCCCAAATACGTGCCTGTGACGGAGACGGATATGGGCGTCCACTATGAGTATATCCACTGGGGCATCTACGGCATGGTGGAGGAGTACTTTCCTCAACTGCCGCCAGAGGCGTTATTTGGGAAGATATTCCAGGTGGGGGAGTTCGCTAAGACCTATCTTCCAGGGGGGCAGATGTGTGGTGTCCGCTCCGCTTCTTTATATCAGTGGTTAGATCGCGGGGGAGGTTTTGACGCCTCCGATTACTGCGTGCCCAAGGAAGTCCTTTTCCCGGAGCGGGTGGAGGATCTGACCTATGTGAAAGTTCGCTTTGCTCTAGCGGAGAGAAAACTTACCGCCATCCACAGCGTCTTCCTTCACCGGGCGGTGAGAGTTCTGGATTACATTCGGGAGCACTGGAACCTACTGTTACGGGATATGGCGACGGGGACGATAGACGACAGCATCCCTCTGGACGCGCATTGGCGGCGGAAACTTCGTGGCTGGCTGCCTCCAGACCCTCGACGAGCGGAGGAATTGAGCCCGCTTCGGCCGGATCTCCAGCCGGAAGACATGGTACGACGGATTTGGCCCGATATCCGGTATATTCTAGGCATTGGAGGGGAGAACTTTCCTGTTTATACCCGCGCTATGGAACTCTATGCGAAATCTGTACCCATTCACCACTTTATCTATGGCGCTTCAGAGGGCTTTCTCAGCATAGCGGCGGGAGTAAATGTACCAGACGCCTACATCCTGCTGCCAGAGGCGGGATTCTTCGAGTTTCTGCCTGTCTCTGGAGAGATGGGTTTGCCCAAGACCATAGGGCAGGTGGAGGTGGGGGAGCGCTACGAACTTGTCTTTACCAACCACTCTGGCCTTTATCGTTACCGGATGCGGGATGTGTTGGAAGTGGTAGGCTTTTGGGGGCAGGCTCCGGTTGTCCGCTTCTGTTATCGGATGAACCAGGCTTTAAATGTAGCGGACGAGAAGCTGAACACCGAGCAACTGAGAGATGCCATGTGGCGCTTCCAAGAACGTACGGGCCTTTCTGTCACCGCCTTCTGCGCTCAGGAGGATTACTCTCTTCGGCCGGGTAGATACCTCGTTTATTTGGAGAGCCCCTATTTGGAAAACGCCGGGCCGTTGCTGGATCAGTGCCTGCGAGAGATAAGCCTGGGCTATCAAGGTTGCCGCGTTATGGGAGATATCGGACCGGTCCGTGTTCGCTTTCTGCCCCCCGGCAGTTTTCAACGCTATGAGGCAGCCATGGCTCGCCGTGGCCGGACGATGGCTCAGTACAAACCCGTGCAAATTTTGCGGGGAGAGGAAAGCCTATGTTTTTTTGCCGCTGAGGCGGATAAATTTGAGGAAATGAGGGAAAGATGAACGAGAAGATCTCAGGACTCTCCATAAAACTCATTATTAGCGTGCTGCTTCTGAGCGTGTTGCTGTGCACTGCCATCAGCTATATGGGCTACAAGCAATTTACCATGGTGCTGGAGGACGAGTACAATCGTTCCGCCTATGAAACTGCGGAGACTGCCAAGACATATCTCGATCCAGACCGATTGGAGTATTATCTGGAGACTGGGGAGATTGACGAGGCCTATCTGGAAATTCAAGCCGAACTGGACGCTCTGGTGCTCTCTACCAACAGCTATCTCATTTATGTGACCCAGCTCTCCAACGACTACACCACCAGTACCTATATTTTTGATGCCGTACACCCAGATACTGGATTTACCCGCTATGAGCTGGGCTACACTGCCCAGGATATGGACCCAGCCTACCAGGAAGAGGTAGAACAGATCATGACTACGGGGGAACGCAGCGCGGTCTACTTCTACTCCTACACCGAAGCCTCTGGCGCCCACACCACTGCGGGGATTCCTGTAAAGGATTCCAGTGGGAAGGTCGTGGCCTTTCTGGGAGTGGAAAAGGCTATGACGGCCTTAGACAACGCCCGGAGGACCTATGTATGGAACGTCATGGGGATTACAGTACTGTCGGTGGCCCTGTTCCTTCTGGCGTATATCGGTTTTCTCCGCAAGGAGGTGGTCTCACCTATCCTTACCATTGCTGGAGAGGCCCAGCGCTTCGCTGAGGACAACGTGGCTCGGCTGGATCTGTTAGAGCAGATCCGCAAAAAAGACGAGATCGGCACCTTGGCACGGGTTATCGGAAAGATGGAAACGGATATTGTACAATACGTGGAAAACCTCACCGCCGTCACCGCGGAAAAGGAACGTATTGGAGCGGAACTGAATGTGGCCACCCAGATCCAAGCGGATATGCTGCCTCGAATTTTCCCCCCCTTCCCGGAGCGCGATGAGTTCGATATTTATGCGACCATGACCCCGGCAAGAGAGGTGGGCGGCGATTTCTATGACTTTTTCCTGGTGGATCAGGACCACTTAGCGGTGGTAATAGCCGACGTATCGGGAAAGGGTGTGCCTGCGGCCCTGTTTATGGTCATTGCCAAGACCCTCATTAAGAACCACGCCCAGGCCGGTATGGATCCCAGCTGTGTCTTTGAGACGGTGAACAACCAGTTGTGCGAGAACAACGAGTCGGGAATGTTTGTCACAGCCTTCCTAGGCGTCCTAGAGATTTCCACCGGCTGCTTTACCTACGTCAACGCCGGACACAATCCGCCTCTGGTCGCCCTAGAGGCACAACCCTACCACTGGCTGCCCAGTAAGCGCGGCTTCGTTCTGGCAGGGATGGAGGATGTTCACTATCAGCAGCAGGAGATCATTTTCCATCCAGGGGATTGCATCTTCCTCTACACCGACGGCGTCACAGAGGCGCTAAACCCAAACAACGTCCTGTACTCCGAGGAGCGTCTTAAGGCCTTTTTCAAAGGGGCGGATCTGGTAGGCAAATCCTTGGAGGAGCAACTAAAGCTCTTGCATGGCGATATTGCCGCTTTTGCCGCCGGAGCAGAGCAGGCAGACGATATCACCATGTTGCTGCTCCGGATCAATAAGATCACCGGGAGGGATGAAAATGGCTGAGATCACTGTGACCGCGACCTTGGACAATTTGAATACTGTTCTCGCTTTTGTGGACGGACAGATGGAACAGGCCGGCTGCCCGCTGAAGCTAATGACGCAGGTGGATTTGGCGGTGGAGGAGATCTTTGTCAACATCGCCCGCTATGCCTACCACCCAGATGTGGGGGAGGCCCATGTCCGCTGTGAGGCCGGCGGCGATCCCTTCCAGATCATTGTGGGATTCGCTGACCGGGGCCGCCCCTATAATCCTCTGGACCGGCAGGATCCTGACGTGACGCTGGATGCGCAGCGGCGGCAGATTGGCGGCTTAGGCATCTTCATGGCAAAAAAGCTGATGGATGATATTCAATATGAGTATCGGGATGGAAAGAACATCTTAACTCTGCGGAAAAAAGGATAATTACCATCATCCTTTCTCCTTTTATGAAAAATTTATAAAGAGGGGGAGCTTTCTCCAAAGAAAGCTCCCCCTCTTTTCTATCCTGTTTTTCTAACAAATGGGCAGAGATAGCACTGCTTTTCCGCCAGCTTTTATGAAAGCATCCAAGGGTAAAGGAACCCCTCATATTACCGTAAACGGCAGAGATTTCAGGCGGCCTGAACAGGTCCCAAAGCTTGCCGCCTGGGCGTCATATCAGCTCCAATGTATAGCCGTCTCCTCGCTTGGAGGAGATCTCGATGCGGGAGTTATGGCTGTTGAGCTTCCGACGCAGCCGGGAAATCAGCGTCCAAAGGGCCCGTTTGTCGTCCTCTTGGTCGGTGTTCCACACCTCCATCAAAACCTTCTGTTTGGAGACGGTTTTTCCCGCGTTGCGGACAAGTAGAAGCAATACGGCAAATTCCTTCTGTGTCAGTTGTAGGTCAACGCCACCCAGGTAACCGCAGTCGGAGAAAATATCCAGCTTTAGGCTACCATAACTGACATAGCGGCTTCTAGCCTGCTCCTGCCGCAACCTTGCTTCAATCCGTGCAGCCAGCACTTCTAAGTCGTAGGGCTTGGCCAGATAGTCGTCTCCTCCCGCCCGTAAGCCCTCCACCACGTCACGGCTCTCTCCCAGGGCGCTGAGAAACAAAATGGGGATGTTGTGCTGTTCTTTTAGTTCCCGGCATAGTTCTACGCCATCGCCGTCAGGCAACATAATGTCCAGCACCACCAGATCCACTGGATGCCAACGCAAAGCCTGGCGGCATTCCCGGGCGGTGGCCGCTTGAAGAATCTCATAGCCGTACATGGTCAGGGCCTCGGCATTGATCTTCATAATGTGTGGGTTGTCCTCCACCAGAAGAATTGTACTCATGGCTCTGCCTCCCTTTTTAACACTGTAAACGCAAAGACTGTACCCTCAGGGCCGGTACGTTCCACCTTCAGGTTCCCGCCGTGAGCCTCTACGGCCTCCCGGCAGATGGCCAGCCCCAGGCCGTTCCCGCCATCGCCGCTGTAGCCCTTCTCAAAAATATGGGGGAGAATCTTATCATCTATCCCGCTGCCGGAATCCTCCACCCGAAACACTACATACTCCCGGCATTCCTGATCTGACGCACTAATGGTAATGACACCGTTTTGGGTGTGACGGTTGGCGTTGACCACCAAGTTGATGAAGACCTGCAACAGCATTTCCCAACTGCCATAGACTGCCACGCAGTTTTCATTATGCGTGTCCACACGATTGCTGTTTTTCAGACACATAGGGGTACAGATGGCCCGGGTGCTTTCCAAGAGTGGTCCTACCTCGACCGTAGCAAATTGGGCTTCGGTAGTTCTGCCATAGGTGTATTCCATGAGGTTGTTCACCATATCGGCCAGCCGTAAAGCCTCATTGCGGATGACCTTTAGGTTTTCTGGCGTTTCATTACTAATATGACCGGTGGACATTTGCAGGCCGGTCAGTTGGGCATAACCGGAAATGACAGTCAGCGGTGTTTTTAGTTCGTGGGCCACCTGGTGCAAAAAATCCAGATTCATAGCGTTCATCCGCTCCAGAAGTTCGCTGCGGCTACGGCTTTCCGCCAGTGCTTCCTCCTGCGCCTTGGAACGCAGGCTGATTGACATCGCAATAAGAAGATCAAATATCAGCATCCCACCGGGCATGATTCCGTAATGGCTGACAACGGAACTATGATTGACATAAGTTGCCTCTAGCAGGATGGATAAGATGAGCACAGCCGCGCCGCCCACTGTCAGAGCATCCGTCATCTGGAATATTTTTTCCTTTAGATAATACCGTACGACGCCCCAGATAAGATAGACGAGATAAAGGAGTGCGCAACTCCAGGCAACGGTACAGACTGTGACCAGCCAGACTGTAGGGAGAACGGCAATGAGTACCGCGGCAATCCCCATGGCTGCTGTATGCAAAATGACCGGGAGCTTTTTGATGGCGCTAGGATACATACTCCCAAACAGTAGGAGTACCATTCCCGGCAGCAAAGCGGTCACGGCCATGAAAAGCCGGTAGGCAAGGTACCAGGAGGTATCAGGCGGCAGAGCATGGACAACCAGAAAGTTTTGATCCCGGAAGGCCATCATCAGGCAGCAGATGGAGAGCAGAAGAAAACTACATCGCCGCTGCAAAACGGAGCACAAAAGAAAATATAAAAATAGAACCAACAGTCCACCGCTGAGGCTCAGAGAGACTAGATCGTTGTGCGCCTTGAATTCCTCGATGTTTTGAGGCGTTGACAGATAGGTAGGTTGAATAAATCCTCCATCCCGGTGGACGAAGTTAGCGTATTGGTAGATGATTTCAATTTCTCCTGTTTCTCCGGAGTAGAGGGAAATTGTCATATAACCAATCCGTGGCACACTCTCAGCGGCGCTGTCTGCCACAATGCCGAAATTGGCGGCCTCCACGCCGTTGACAATCACCCGGGTGCTATAGTCAATAGAGTAGGAGCAAAGGGTATAGTACTGATTTGGATGGGCTTTGACGATGAGGCGATGTGTGCCGTATTTTGGCTCGCTGTCCACAGTAGAATTAGCTTCTTGGCTATTGTTCCCCACACCGTTGGCGAAGTCCGCAGAAGTGTACAGGGCGTTGGGATAAAAATCCCAGTTGTTGCTTACATTGACCACCTTTTCAGACAAGTCAACCTCGGTGATATCCAGCACGCCATCCACCGGATGAACCTCAGGAATCTGGCTTAACCTTCTCCCAAGGAACAAATGCATCATCAGCGCGACCAGCAGCACGATAATCACCGGAATTAACCATTGCAGATGGTGGCCGCGAACCCTATTTGTCCGCATCCCGACCGCCCCCTTTTTTCATCCGTCGCCTTTGGATGATCTTACACAAGCCGAATAAGGGAAATAGTTCTCCATTATTATATCTTTTTGCCCTAGCCATTTCAACTGCGAAGCTCCCACCAAAAAGGGTGGCATAGGTTGTGATTTACCTAGAGAAATAACCTAACGCCGTTTTCATCACGGACAATGTGGGCGCAGACTGCTCTGAGCATGGCTAGGGAGAGATCTTCATCGCCCTGGCCCTCTAGTGAGAAGTCCTGACCTGTGGCAACGTAAACCGATAGGACACCATCCTTCGTACTGTACTCCACGGTTACATCGATAGCGATACGATTCCCTGTAAAGTACGCCACAATTGGTCGCTTGAGCCAAGTATCTGGGGTGGCTTCCCCAATTTTCCCCGTTATCCGCAGGCAGGAATAGAGATTTTCTTACTGTGATCGGTAGTATGAATAAGCAGTCTCAGTTAACAGTTGAGAACCTCTTTCTTTAGTCCGTTGAGAGTCCGTTGAGGATTTGGCTCGCAAAATTTACTTTATCCACCACTAAAAAGCTTTTTTGAAATTAAAAATATAAAAAGGCCCGATATGTTTTCGAATATCGGACCTTGGAAGGGATGGACACTTTAGATGCTCCTAAAACGCGGGCGCAGTGCTATAGAAAAAGAAAAACCTGCGGAGCGCGAATTGCTCACCGCAGGTGTGGTGGGAGAGAGTGGATTCGAACCACTGAAGTCAATCGACGACAGATTTACAGTCTGTTCCCTTTGGCCACTCGGGAACTCTCCCATATTGAATTTTGGAGCTGGTGGACGGATTCGAACCCCCGACCTGCTGATTACAAATCAGCTGCTCTACCAGCTGAGCTACACCAGCTCATGAATCATAAGTGCGAATATTAGTTTAACATAAAGCTGATGGGGTGTCAACAGTTTTTTTCAGATTTTTGGAGGAAGTTCATTGCCAAACTTTTTCTTGCACTTTGCCGAAAAATAGGGTATGATAGCCCTTGCGCGAAATTTTTCTACGCGCGGTCAGTCGCAACCTCCTGACCTTAAAGAAAACTACGAAAGGACAAATGAATATGGAAAGAAAAAAGATCCGTGCTGTAGTGGAAGGAGCGGTCATCGCCGCCCTTTACACCACCCTGTGCGTTGCTCTGGCCCCCATCAGTTTCGGCCAGATGCAGATCCGCGTGGCGGAGGCGTTGACCCTCCTGCCCCTGTTTACCCCCAACGGCATTTGGGGTGTTACGGTGGGATGCATCCTCTCGAACACCTTCGGCCTGTTTCTGGGGACCAACATCCTAGGCCCGTGGGATATCCTCTTTGGCAGCCTGGCAACCCTGATTGCCGCCTGCCTCACCCGCATTCTGAAAAAGCCCGCAATCAAGGGCTTCCCCATCTTGGCGCCCCTGCCGCCGGTGGTGCTCAACGCCATTGTGGTGGGGTTGGAACTTACCTTTGTCACCGTCAACCATTTTGACATCAGGGTGTTCCTCATCCAGGCTGTCTATGTGGCCGTGGGAGAAATTGTGGCCTGTTATGGCTTGGGATGGCTGCTGTTCTGGGCAATGGAGCGCAGAGGACTCAAGTCAAAGATCTTTCTCAACCAATATAGCTAAAAAACAGCGGAGGAACCTTCCTCCGCTGTTTTTTTGTATTTAAGAAAGGAAGGTTTTATTCCGGGCTTTTCCCAAAAGGGGAGGAAAAGGCAGAATTTTATGGTATAATACATCCAAAGGAGATTTTTCCGGGTGTCTTGGCGCCCAGATGACAATAGACAAGGATGTGAATGATATGCAGCAAGCGATTTCCAAGGTCAAGGTACTGCCGCCCATGGATTCCATGCCGGTGATGAAGGTGCTCCGCTACCCCCTGGAACGGGCGGATTTCAAGCCCTTTGCCCAGGCGCGGATGTGCTATCTGGACGGGCAGGGCATTTTTCTCATGATGTGGTCCTTTGAGGTACAGCCCATCTGCCGGGGGGATGACAACGACAGCTTTCTGATCTTTAAGGCCCAGGTGGCAGGGGAGCAGGAAATCTGTATCAAGGTCAACCGGCAGGGCGTTTATCGCTTTACCGTCAACGGCTGGGAGCACAGCACGGACGAGATCCCCTGCAAAATGTTTACCGGAGAGGATTTGCAGGGAATTTACTGGGGATGCGAGCTTTTTATCACCAATTCCCTCCTAAAATCCATTTATGGTGTCACAAACCTGGAAACAGGGCATATGATAAAGGGAAATATCTTTAAAACCTGCGACGATCCCACCTTCCGCCATCACGGCTGCCTATTCTGCAGTGAGGAGCAGGCGGAACGCTTTGATCCTGCAAAGCTCGACAACCTGGGAGTTTTCGAGATCGTTGACTATTAAATCAAAGGCCGGCAGCCCGGCAGGACGGATAAAAAAACGGAATGTGAAGCTTCACATTCCGTTTTTTATCTGCCCATTTTGCCAGGATTCCCTTCAAAGTGGGGTTTGTCCTCCAGGGCCGGCCCAGATTTTGGGATAAATCGGAGAAGAAACGCATATATCATAGAGTACAGCCATGCCAAGGCGTGGAAAACCTGAAAGGGGTGATTGGATGGACCAGAACCAGTTCAGTGAGAAAAAGGTAGAACAGCTGCTCTCCATGGCTTCGAAAAAGCTGGGGGTCTCCCCGGACCAGCTCAAAAGCCAGCTGCAGCAGGGCAATGTGCAAAACGCGGTGCAGGGCGGTAAGGTGGATATGAACCGGTTCCAGAAGATTGTCAAGGACCCAGGCAAGATCCAGCAGATGCTGGATACACCGGCGGCAAAGCAACTGCTCAAACAGTTATCGGAGGAAAAATAAGCCATGGATGACTTGATTGCAAACATCACCGAAATGCTAAACTCCGAGGAGGGGATGAAAAACCTCAAGGAGATGGCAGGTGCCCTAGGGCTGGACCTGGGGACAGACGGCGGAGAAGGCGAAACCGCCGATTCCCCCCAGCAACACAACCCTTCGGCTTCCGACGGTCTGGGCGGGCTGGGGGATATCGACATGAATATGATCCTGGGGCTGCAGAAGGTGTTATCCGCCCAGAATGGAGATGACAAAAACGCCGCCCTCCTCAGGGCGCTCAAGCCCCACCTCTCCGAAAAACGGGCAGGCCGGGTGGATCATGCAATCAAGATCATGAAGCTCATTGATCTGCTGCCCGTTTTACGGGAGAGCGGCGTGTTGGGAGGGCTGCTGGGATGACCCCTGTCAGAGACGATTTTACCCCTGCGCAGATGGAGCGGATGCAGCAGGATGCCATCCGGCAGATGCGCCAGATGCACAACCGCGCCCAGTCCTCCAGCGGGCAACAGGGAAACGCACCATCCCGCTCCAACGGAGAAGGGCTCCAGAGCCAGGAACAGGTCCGGACTTCCAGCCCTCCTCCCGCCAGGGAAGGAAATTTCAATACAAATAGAAATAACCAGCAAAATAATATAAATAGGAATAACACAAATCGGAATAATAGGCAAAATAATTACAATAGGTATACAAATGGCGTCCGGTTTTCTCCCTTTCCAGGCGCTATGCCGGCGGGAGGGGGACAGCGGATGCGCCGTCCCCAAAACCCCGCCAGCCATCCAGGCGGCTGCCGGGAGGAAGCTGCCTCCCGGGATCCAAGGCCTCGGGCAGGTGGGGAAGAACGCACTCCCCACAGTGCCGGCTCCGGAGGCGGCGCCCATCCGGGGAACCGCCGTCCACCGCCGGGGCCTGCCTTTGACCTGGGAAAACTGCTGGGCTCCCTGGGTTTGGGGGGACAGCCGGGACAGAATCGGGACCGGCCGCCGGAGGGGCAGCCATCGGGCACAGGAGGGCTGTTGGATCAGCTTTTGGGCCCGGAGGGCATCAACCTCTTTGAAAAGGACAGCTTAATGCTGCTGGGACTGATCTACTTCCTCCACCGGGAGGGAGCGGATCTCAAGCTCCTGTTGGCACTGGGATATATCCTCCTGTAAAAAAAGCAAGAAGGAAGGGGCGCAATTTTGCGCCCCTTCCTTCTTCTGTCTCGGTTAGTTTTCCTCACCGGAAATGGGGGAGATGATGGGTTTTCCGTCCCGGCCCAGCAGCGGAGTGATACCGCTGCCGCCGTTGGAGAGAATCTGCATCAGGTAGTTGACGCCGGTTTCCCTGTCCACCAGGATGCGGATTTCCTCCCCAAAGCTGTTCTGCCGGTAGGTGATGAGAAAACGATGATCCCTTCTTCCCATGGGATACACCTCCCTTATGAATGGCCCCGGCGGGAAAAGCCGCCGAAGGCTCCGGATTTATGGTTTTTCCCCTGTTTGTGGGACCATCCTTTGGCCGCTCCGCCGCGGATGAGGGCGGGGGAAAGGGGAGGCACCACACAGACCCCTTCCTGGATCTCGCCGCCCAGCAGCACCTGCGCATGTGCAAAGCGGGGGGGCAGCGGAATCCGCATGGGGTTGTCGCTGGGGTTGACGATAACGAGCAGAGCCTCCTCCGGGGTCTGACGGAGGAAGGAGAAGACAAAATTGTCGGCGATATAGGGCACATAATCCCCCAGAATGATCTCCTTACATTGCTCCCGAATGCCGGTCAAGGTGCGGACAAACTCCAGCATGGCGGCCGGCTCCTCGTTTTCCACCAGGCAGTTCCAGGCAAAGCAGCCCCGGTTGAAGGGATCCTTGTAGCCCTGCATGGCGATTTCGTCCCCATAGTAGATGCAGGGGATGCCGGGCAGGAACATGATGAGGGTAAAGGCCAGCCGGAGCAGGGCGATGCCCCGCTGGTACTGTTCGTGGTTGAGATAGTGGGTGGCCTGCCAGTTCCGGTCGTTTTGGCGCACCGGGTCCCCGGCCAGGACGGTGATTGCCCGGGCGGTGTCATGGGTGGAGAGGGGGTTCATCAGCACGTCGATCACCGGCCGTGGGTAATTTTGCAGCAGGGTCAGGATGGTGTTGGAAAAGCCATAGCCATCCTTATGGCGCAGATAGCTGAGGATGGATTCCAACAAGGGATAATCCATGACGCTGTCCAGCTGGCCCCCTAGAAGATAGCGCCGGCGCACCCCGTAGCTGATCTTGTTGGAGGCGTCCTCCCACACCTCGCCCAGGAGGAACTTCTCAGGATCATAGCCCTTGAGGGTGTCGTGGATAAGATCCAGGAAGCTGTCGGGCAGTTCATCGGCCACATCCAGCCGGAAGCCCTTGATGCCGCAGTCCAGCCAATGGCGGAGGACGCCTTCCTTGCCGCAGATAAACTCCCGGTAGGAGGGGTTTTCCTCATCTACTTCTGGCAGGGTGTCAAAGCCCCACCAGCTTTTGTAGCTTTTGGGGAACTGGATAAAGTGGAACCAGCTGCTGTAAGGGCTCTCCTGGCTTTGATAGGCCCCCAGGGTGGGATAGCGTCCCTCCCTGTTAAAGTAGAGGCTGTCGCTGCCCACATGGGAAAAGACCCCGTCTAAGATGATGGAGATACCGTATTTTTTTGCCTCGGCGCACAGC